>JAZOVQ010000033.1:0-63797 GCA_045658805.1 Candidatus Scatosoma sp. | reverse complement strand
TTACCTTCCTGCATAAATTAATGAAAGGTTTACGAGAAGCAATCCTTGGCGGGTACGTGAAAGAGTACACGAGAGAGTTTTATAAAAAATACGGCGGAGAAGGCAAATTCTAAGCAAGCGCAAGCGTTCCGCTTGAGCAACGTGCCGTTGTATCCAGCAAGCGTTCCGCTTGACCTTGTATTTCAACGATATAAAGTTGGTAGTTGGACAATAACGCTATCTCGCGACAGTTCGTTGACGTATAAAACAACAGCCGTACTTCCCAAATTGGGGTAAATTTCACCTATTTAAAATGCATTTCAATTTTCTCACTGTGTTCCCTGTAACACGGTGAGTAAATTTTTTCTAAAACTTCAACAAAATCATTGACAACCATTTTCTCATATGATATAATGATGATATCAAAATAATATCACGAAACAAAATTTGAGGAGAGAACGAATGGCGAATATTATAAAAATTCAAAATTTGGAAAAGAGTTACGGTGACGTAAAAGCCGTACGGAACATTTCCTTTCGTGTAGAAGAAGGGGAGCTGTTTGCCTTTCTTGGCGTCAACGGCGCGGGGAAGAGTACCACAATCTCCATTTTATGCGGTCAATTGGAAAAGGACGGGGGCATGGTCGAGATTAACGGTAAAAATCTCGATGAAAACAGCGATGAAATCAAGCGGGATTTAGGGGTAGTTTTTCAAAATTCCGTTTTAGACAAATCCTTGTCCGTATACGACAATTTAAAAACACGCGCGGCGTTGTACGGCATTGTGGGCGAAGCGTTTAAAACCCGTCTTGCCGAGCTGACGGAGTTGTTTGATTTGGGCGGTATTTTGAAACGTCCCGTTGGGAAACTTTCGGGCGGTCAAAGCCGTCGAGTGGACGTGGCGAGAGCGTTGTTGCACAAACCGAAAATTCTAATTTTGGACGAGCCGACGACGGGGTTGGACCCTCAAACGCGAAAAGCGGTATGGGGGATTGTGGAAGATTTGCGCAAGCAGGAAAACACGACGGTATTTTTAACCACGCATTACATGGAAGAAGCGGCGGAAGCGGATTACGTTGTTATTTTGGAAGCAGGGCAAATTGTCGGTGAAGGCACTCCGTTGCAGTTAAAAAATGCGCATGCGGGGGATTTCCTTACCGTTTACGGCTGGACGGAAGAACAAGTTGCTATGCTTGGCAAGCCTTACGAAAAGGTTGCGGACGGCTATCGTATTGCGGTAGAAAACACCGCCGAAGCGACCGAGTTTATCGTGCGTTATCCCCAGCTTTTTAAAGATTATGAATTGGTAAAAGGCAAAATGGACGACGTATTCCTTGCCGTGACGGGTAGAAAATTGCAGGGAGGTGACGAAGAATGACCGTTTGCAATACAATGATTAAGCGCAACGTTAAGTTGTTTTTCAAAGACAAAGGTACGTTTTTCACGTCCATTATTACGCCGTTAATTTTGTTGGTGTTATACGCTACGTTTTTGTATAACGTTTATTATGAAAGCTTTGCACAGGCAATCCCTGAAAATATCGTATACAACAAGGAAGTGTTGGACGGTTTGGTTGGGGGCTTATTGCTTTCGTCCTTGCTTGCCGTTAGTACGGTAACGGTGTCGTTTTGCGCCAATATGATTATGGTGCAGGACATTGTAACGGGCGCGAGAAAGGACCTTACGGTTACGCCCATTAAACCACAAACGCTGGCGGTTGGCTATTACGTCGGTACGGCTATCAATGGGTTTATCATTAGTATGATTGCTTTGGTCGGCGGTTTGATTTATCTTACCTTTACGGGTTGGTATCTTTCCTTTACCGACATTTTGCTTTTATTCTCGGACGTAGTGATTTTGGTGTTGTTTGGTACGG
The DNA here is from genome assembly GCA_045658805.1 of Candidatus Scatosoma sp. Classification (GTDB taxonomy): domain Bacteria; phylum Bacillota; class Clostridia; order Christensenellales; family Borkfalkiaceae; genus Scatosoma. The sequence goes on along the minus strand of JAZOVQ010000033.1, from coordinate 61,943 downwards.
CGCTTTCGTCCTTTGTATGCTATCCGTTGAAAACGCAAGGGCAAATTTCCGCAGTGGGTTCTGTCGTTAGCGCAGGCTACGGCTTTATATGCGGTGCGTATATGCCCATTTCGCAGTTTTCGCAGGGCATGCAAAACGCCTTAGTCTTTTTCCCTGGCACGTACGGCACGTCGTTGGTGCGTAACCATGCGTTGAGCGGTGCGCTTGAGGATATGTTGGCGCAGGGCTTGCCCCAAGAAATGATAGACGGAATCCGCGACCTTGCCGATTGCAATTTGTATTTTGCAGGCTCGCAAGTGCCTTCGTGGGTGGCGTACGCGGCTTTGCTTGGCGGAATTGCGCTGTTGGTCGGTGCGTACGTTTTGCTTAACGTTTTAAAGTCGAAAAAGGCACAAAAGAAGTAAATGGGCATAGCAGGTACGCGCTGAATGGCAAAAACGCTAACAAAAATTTGGCGGTTTCCGCATGAAAGCTTCGTAAAAAATGTGTGAAATTGGAAAAAAAGTGTTTTTTTGCGAAAAATTGCTTGCCAAAACATAAAAAAAAGGGTATCATAGTATTATAAAAATACGGCGCGGCTATGCGCTAACGTTTAAGGAGAAAAGAAAATGGCATCTGATTTGAGTCAAATCATTATTATCGTCTTGATGTGTGCTGGGGTTATCGCTCTTATGGTTTACAGCGGACGCAAGCAAAAAAAGAGACAGCAGGAAACGATGGAAATGCTCGACGCTATCCGTCCCGGCAACAAGGTTAAAACGATCGGCGGTATCTGCGGCGTAGTTGTAGAAGTTTGTCCCGAAGACAACACGTTTATTTTGGAAACGGGTTCGGAAGCAAGCGGCAAATCCTACATTAAGTTCGATAAGCAAGCTGTTTATCAAACGGACGCAGTGGTAAACAAGGAAGAAGCTCCCGTAGAAGTTGCTCCCGTGGAAGAAGCGGTTGAAGCTCCCGTGGAAGAAGCTCCCGTGGAAGAAAACGCTGACGCTGAATAATTTAGTGGCTTTTCCGTACAGGAAACATTCTAAAAAATTACGCCTTCGCATAGGATAATGCGGAGGTGTTTTTTTATGCATAACGAAAGGGGTTACAGCTCGTACGGAAGCGGAATGTTCGGGGTTATCAAAGGGACGCTTGCGGCGCTTGGGTTTGCGTTTGCGGCGGTAATTATATTTGCCAACGTTTTGGCGGCAACGGCGTTGCCCGATAGCATTATTTATCCTATCAATCAAACGCTAAAAGCGTTGTCGGTGGCAGTAGGCGCAACCTTATTTGTACGAGGGGAAAAGGGCTGGCTGAAAGGCGCAGCTATCGGCTTGTTATTTACGGCGCTTGCTTATCCTGCCTTTTCGGCATTGTGCGGAAATTTCTCTATAAGCGCATGGTTTTTCGTCGAGCTTTTGACAGCGGTAGCCGTAGGCGGTTTGGGCGGAATTGTCGCCGTAAACGTCCGCCGTTGACACCGTTTGAGGGCAAAAGCTGGAAAAATAGGAAAACAACGGGTGAAAAATGCAAAAAAAGTTTGGTAAACCGCTTGCAATTTCTTGAAAAGTATACTATAATAATCTTATCCAATTAAACATTAGGAGGACGTTATGATTAAAACGATCGCAAAACCCGCTGAAAAGAAAGTTACCGCTTGCGGCGAATGCAGAAGCACCTGTCAATCCGCTTGCAAAACGAGCTGCACGGTAGGCAACCAGTCCTGCGAAAGAATTACCCGCGAAGAAAAAATCGAACGCAAATAATTTTTTTTGTATTCGGTTTGATATTTGGCAATAGCCAAGACGGACAAAGCAGTTTAAGAGAATATAAAAACGGCGTATCGTGAAGTTACGCCGTTTTTAACCGAGTTTTGAGTTTTTTTACGGAGGATTTATCCTTGATTCACGTATTCAATTATAAAGACAAAAATTACATTTACGACGTTGGCAGCGGCTCTTTGCACGAATGTGACGGCGCAACCGCCGATTATTTAAAGGCAAAGGAAGAAGGGCAGGACGTAGATATCACGTATATCACCGACGAACAGCTTGCTGAAATTTTGTCGGACGTAGAAGGGTTGAAAGCGCAAGGCTTGCTTTTTAAGGACGAAGTGAAAGCGTATCCTGTGAAGAGCAACGAAGTGAAAGCGCTTTGTATTCATATTTGCCACGATTGTAATTTCCGTTGCAGATACTGTTTTGCGGACGAAGGCGCGTACCATTCCAAGCGCGAATCTATGAGCTTTGAAACGGCGAAAGCGGCGGTGGATTTCCTTATCGAACACAGCGGTAAGAGAAAGGTGTTGGAAATGGACTTTTTCGGCGGCGAGCCTTTAATGAATTTCGACGTTTTGAAAAAGACCGTTTATTACGCAAAAGAAGCAGGGGAAAAGGCAGGTAAAAAGTTCCTTTTTACAACGACGACCAACGCTTTGCTTTTAAACGATGACGTTATCAAATTCTTCAATGAAGAAATGGAAAATATCGTTCTTTCCCTCGACGGCAGAAAAGAAGTACACGATGCTATTAGAAAATCCGTCAACGGCAAGGGTACGTTTGACCTTATCATTGACAAAATTAAGAAATTTATTTCCTTGCGCGGCGACAAGAGCTATTACGTGCGCGGCACGTTTACGGCGAAGAACACCGATTTTGCCAAGGACGTACTTTTCATTGCGGACCAGGGCGTAGATTCCATTTCTATGGAACCCGTAGTAACGGAAATTCCCGATTTGCAAATTAAAGAGGAACATTTGCCCGCTATCGAGCAGGAATATGAAAACCTTTGCGACGAATATCTCCGTCGTTATGCCGAAGGCAAGGGGTTCAATTTCTTCCATTTCAACGTGGATTTGGAAGGCGGTCCCTGTCTTTCCAAGCGTGTTTCCGCGTGCGGCGCAGGCAACGAATATTTCTCCGTAGCGCCGAGCGGCGACTTGTATCCCTGCCATCAATTTGTAGGGGACGCAAACTTTAAAATGGGTAGCGTAAGCGAAGGCATTACTCGCCCCGATATTAGAGAGAAATTTAAAAATTCTTGTTTGTTTACGAGAAAGAAATGCGAAAACTGCTTTGCGAAATTTATTTGTTCGGGCGGTTGCAGCGCAAACAATTATCATTACAACGGCGACATTGACGAGCCGTACGAAATGACCTGCGCAATGATGAAAAAGCGTGTGGAATGCGCTATGCATATCTTGGCGGAAAAGAAGCTGTTACAGCAATAATTGGCAAGGAAAACGGACGCGAAGTCCGTTTTTACGTAGTAATTTTTTTAAAAAGCAAAAAAAGAGGATAATTTTTTTGTAAAAACGGCAAAAAAATCAATGATATTCCTCGTTATGGCTTGACGAACAAGCAAAAAATAGAGTATAATAAAAAAGTATTATTGTTAGTTCGGAGCAAAAATCCGAAACACATTAGGAGGCTTATTCATGGGCAAAAGAAAATCGGTGGTGTTGATGACTCTTCTTACCATCGTAATTATCGTATTGACGGCGATAACGGTTCTTCCCGGTTTTTCCTTCCCTGGAAATTCCGTAACGAAATGGAATCCCGCTATCAAGCAATACGATTTGGGCGCAGATCTCGGCGGCGGATATTACGTTTATTGCTATCCGCAGGGTGTTATCTCTGAAACCGAGTACAAGGACAACGTTTCCGTTTTGCAAGGCAAAGCTTTGGAAGATTACAAAGCAAGCTACAAAGCGCACAACGGCGGCAATTTGTATCTTGACGTAGACGTATTTGAAGATGCAGATGCAATCAAATCGTTCAAAGACGAATTTGAACTGGCAACGCAGGAAATTATCAATCGTTTCAAAGCGAAAGATTATTCCGATTATCGTATTTCGGTTGTAGACGATTTCGCGTTGAAGATTGACGTTCCCGTATCGGAAACGGCAACCAAGGACGGCAACGTCGTAGTTGTTGGACAAACTGTCAGCATGTTCACCTTGCTTGGCGACTTCACCATTAAAAAGGGTGGCGTAACCGTTGACGAATTGAAAGACAACGATCCTAGCGAAGTTATCAAGAGCGTTTCCGTTGATACGGAATATGGCGTTCCCTATATTAAGGTGAAATTCACGGCACTTGGCGAAGAAATGCTTGAAACGTTCAAGGAAGAACAAGAAGCTTCGGCTGAATCGGAAGACAGCTCTTCCACGGCAGCTACCAGCTTGGATTTCTTCATTGGCGATCAACAAGTGTTGGCAATTTCGCTTGACAACATCGACGAACACAACAATGCGAAGTGCTTTGTTGCGGACGCTGTAAACTCTGGTACGGTTGAAATGGATACCCGTTGCGTTGAAACGAGAGTTATTATGTTGCAATCGGCTATTGAAAAAGGTGGTTTCGATATCGAATTTAACACCATTTTCACCAGCGATATTCGCACCTACGCTCCCGTATACGGCGACAACACGCTTACCTTCTTGTTTATCGCGTTGGGCGCAGCTGTTCTTGTGCTTATCGTATTTGCCATTGTGAAGATGGGCCGTTTCGGTTGGGTAAACGCATACGTAACGCTTAGCTACGTAATTATCGTTGCGCTTTGCTATGCATTTATTAGCAGCGGCGTATTTGAACTTACGCTTGGCTCCGTACTTGTCTTCGCGGCAGGTCTTGTGCTTGTAAACGTATTGCAGATGCACACGTATTATGCAATTAAGAAAGAATTTGACCTCGGTAAGACGGTTGAATCTTCCGTAAAGGGCGGCTACAAGAAGACGCTTGGCGGCGTAGTGGATATCTATGCAGTATTGTTGCTTTGCGGCGTTTCCTTGTTGATTGGCGTTGCTGGTATGAATACGCTTGCTTCGCAAATCGTAATCGCTACGGTAACGGGCGCGTTCTGTAATTTGCTTTGGGGCCGCGCAATCAACTATACGTTCTTGTCCGCAAGCCAAAACAAATATAAATATTTCCGCTTTGTAAGGGAGGATGACGACGATGAAGAGTAAGATTCTGACGAAAACGGTAAAACAGAAAACCCTTTTCTCCGTTATCATTGCTGTAATTTTAGCGGCGGCTATTGGCATCGGCATTTGGTTCGGCGTTAGCGCAAAGTATTCCATTTTTAACACTTCCGTTACGATGGAATCGCAAAAGACGTTGACGATTACCGTAGACCAATTCGGTTACAATAACAACCTCGAAGAGCTTGAAACGGAATGTGAAAAATTGTTCGGCAACCTCAATTACGCTTACGAAATGAAAGGTCAAATGACCGGTGACGAAAGCGAACTTGTATACGTGTTTGAATCGAATGCTGATTTGACCAACGCGAAAGCGGCTGTGGAAGCTTATTTCAAAGCGGCTACCGTACAAAAGGACGGCGTTTTTGAAGGTATGTATATTACGGTTTCCACCAACAGCGAAGTGATTAAGGCGAACATTGCGCAGGATTACCTTTTGAGAGCGGCTATCGCTGGCGCAGTTATGCTTGTGCTTGCATTCGTTTACGTATCCTTGCGTTATAGAGTAAGCGTTGGCGCGTTGACCGTGATTAGCGGTATCCTTGGCGGTGCGCTCACGACGGCAATCGTTATCCTTGCGAGAATCCCTGTAAGCGTTTCCGTAAGCTACGCAATCGTTGTTGCAGCGTTGCTTGCTATGGTTGCTACGTTGCTCACGATGTCCAAAGCTCGTCTTAACCAAGCTTCTGAAAGCGAAATGGAAAAATCGGCTGAAGACCAAGTTGTTTCCGCAATTGCCGGCAAAGAAATTTGCGCAATGACGGTGCTTGGCGGCGTTGCTATCATTTTCATGGGCGCGCTTGCTACGACGGCTGTTAGATGGTTTGCAATTGTTGCTTTGATCGGTCTTTTGGTATCCGCATTTATCGGTTTGTTCTGTGTTCCTGCATGGTACTTGCCTATGAAGAAAGCGGCTGATAAAAAAGCTGCAAGCAAGAGCGAATATCAAGGCGCAAAGAAAACTTCTAAAAAAGTAAAGAAAGCTTTTGTTGCAGCAAAGAAAGCTGCTCCTGTTGAAGAAGCTCCCGTTGAAGCGGCTCCTGCAGAAGAAACGGTTGAAGAAACTCCCGTTGAAGAAGCAGAAGAAGTGAACGAAGAAGTGGAAGCAACGGAAGAAGTGGAAGAAGCTCCTGCTGAAGAAGCAGCTGAAGAAGTTGCTGAAGCGGTAGAAGAAGCTCCCGTTGAAGAAGTAGCTGAAGAAGCAGTAGAAGAAAACAAAGAGGACTAATCAATTCCTCAAACTAAAAAAATTAAGTTGGGCGGGCGGAGGATATTCTTCTTGTCCGCCTCTTTTAATTGTTTGTAACGTCTTATCTCTAGGTGTAATAACGCCAATAAAAATGCAAAAGTAAGGATATTATGAAAAGAATCGTTCCCGAATATTCCTTTTCGGAAGAACAATTGCATATTATCTCCGAGCTTGCCTTCGAAGTGGGGCTGACGGAGCAAATCACGCGGATTTTGTACGCGCGCGGTGTAGACACGGCGCAAAAAATCCGTCGTTTTATGCACCCGTCGGAGAAGAACTTTCTTTCCCCCTATTTAATGAAGGGCATGAAAGAAGCGGTGGAAATGATTACGCTTGCGAGGGATGAGGGAAGAACGGTGGCGGTGTTCGGCGATTACGACGCCGACGGTATTTGCGCTTCGGCAATTATGTACCACGCCTTGAAGGAATTTGGTATCGAGCCGCACGTATACGTGCCTGAACGCGTAGACGGCTACGGCTTGTCCGAAGAGGCGATTGATAAAATTTTCGAGGAATGCAATCCCGAATTGTTTATCACTGTCGACTGCGGTATTTCCTGCGCGAAAGAGGCGCAATATATTTATGAACTTGGTTCGGACGTTATCGTAACCGACCACCATGAATTGCCTGAAACGTTGCCCGATTGCGTTATCGTCAACCCCAAATTGGAAGACGATTATCCTTACGATAACTTATGCGGGGCAGGCGTAGCGTTTAAACTTGCCTGCGCTTTGATTGGGGAAAGAGCGTACAAATATTTGGATTTTGCAACGCTTGCAACGGTAGCGGACAGCGTACCCTTGCTTGGCGAAAACCGCGACATTGTAACGGAAGGCTTAAAGCTTTTCAATACGCGCATGCGTCCTTGTTTTTCTATGTTAATTGGGAAAAACTACGACGGAATCACCGCGCAAACGCTGGCGTTTAACGTAGCGCCGAGGGTAAACGCGGCAGGCAGAATGGGGGATGCGCAAGCCGCCTTCCGCCTATTTATTTCCGAGGATGAATCGGAGATATATAACCTTGCGACAAAGCTTTGTATGTACAACACCGAACGTCAAAAATATTGCGACGATTTGTACAATTCGGCAAAGCAAAAATTGCTTCAAAAGGGCGCGTACGGCAACGTAATTATGTTGTCGGACGAAAGCTGGAACGCAGGTTTCGTCGGCATTGTAGCGGCGAGAATTGCGGAAGAATACAATAGACCTACCTTGCTTTTCGTGCATCACGGCGATATGCTGAAAGGGAGCGCGAGAAGTATTGAAAATATTAACATTTTCAACGCATTAAAGAATTGCTCGGAATATATCGAGGAATTTGGCGGACACGCGCAGGCGGCAGGTATCAACATTCGCTTTGAAAAATTTGACGAGTTGGAAGCGGCGTTAAACAAAGAGATTGCAAACACCTACACTCCTGCGGATTTTGAACAAACGATACCCGTCAGCGAAGAAATTGTCGCGCCGTTCTCGGAAAAATTCGCAAGAGAATTGGTTGCGATGGAGCCCTATGGCGTAGGGCATAGACGTCCGTTGTTTTCCATTGCGGCAGGGGCGTGCGAGGCAAGACCTGTCAAGGCGATGTCACCGCATTTGTCCGTGCGCAGCGAATATATCGATTTGATGTATTTTTCGGGCGCAAGAAATTTGAAAATAATCGAAAGCGACGTGCATAAGCATTTCATTTTCGAGGTAAATCTTTCCCGTTTTAAGGGTAGAGAATATATAAAAGGCTATGTAAAAGACCTGCTGTACGACGGTAGAACGGGGCGAGCAACGGCGGAAAGCATTTTCGCAAACGCCATTTCAAGAGCATACAAAGACAGTGCCGAAGTGGAAAAAACCGAGCTGTCCACCGACGAAATAAAAGCGTTAATTGCGGAGAAACAAAAGGAATGCGCGTACGGCTTATGCCTGATTGCATCCGATCGCCGCACCTTGCGTTTTTATGAAAACTTGGAAAGCTTTGGCTGTGATTTGTTTTATCCGTCCACCCGAAACTTGTCCAATGCATTGATTGTATCCCCTGCGTCGGACGCCGATCTTTCGGGGTATAATACTTTTGTATTTTTGGATACGCCGTCGGACATGAATATTGCAGCGCTCAACGGCAGACGTGTGTACGTCAACCGCGATGTTTGCGGATATAAAATGTTTGAAGGCTTGGACATTGCGCGAGAAAGCTTATTGGAAATTTTCTCCGCGCTCCGTCGTGACGTCAATCTTTTAAACGGCGAAACGGTGGAAGAAATTGCTTACGCTTGCGACGGTTTGGGCTTTGATAAGAGAGAGTTCATTTTTGCATTGAACGTCTTTGAAGAGCTTGGTTTGGTATCCGTTGGCGAGGGTAGATTAACCGTGTACAGAGGAATAAAGGCGGAATTAAACGATTCCTCCATTTATCGTAAAGTGTGTTTGTTACAGCAAAATTGATCGTGTGAGAACAAAAGAGGGACAACATGGAAGCAACGTTGCAAAAGATCAATCAAATATACGGTTCAGCGGATAAAGAAATGCTTGTAAAGGCGTATAAATACGCCGAAGAAGCGCATTCCAACCAAAAGCGCGCTTCGGGGGAACCTTATTTCATTCACCCCTGCGCAGTGGCGGATATTCTTATCGACTTGGGCTTGGACGCCGCGACGATAGCGGCGGCGCTTTTGCATGACGTAATTGAAGATACTTCGTCCACGGCGGAAGATATCAAGCGTGAATTTGGCGACGAAGTGTTGGATTTGGTTAGCGGCGTTACCAAGCTGGAAAAAATCGTTTTCAAATCGCAAGAAGATGCGGATGCGGAAAACTTCCGTAAGATTTTCGTTGCGATGGCGAAGGACGTGCGAGTTATCATTATCAAGCTTGCCGACCGTTTGCATAATATGCGTTCCTTAAATTTCTTATCGGCGGAACGCCAACAGCGTATGGCAAGCGAAACGCTGGATATTTACGCGCCCCTTGCAGGCCGTCTTGGTATTTCGCAAATCAAGTGCGAATTGGAAGATTTGTGCTTGAAATACCTCGATCCCGAAGCGTACGAATCGCTTGTGTATAACATTAGCGAACGTTTGGACGAACGCAAAGAATTTGTAAACAAAATCGTGGAAGAAATCCGCGAATTGATGAATAAAGACGGGGTTGCAGGCGAAGTTTTCGGCAGACCTAAACATTTTTATTCGATCTATAAAAAAATGAAAAACAAGGGCAAAACGTTGGATCAAATTTATGATTTGACCGCAGTGCGCGTTATCGTGAAGGACGTGAGGGAATGTTATACCGTTCTCGGCGAAATCCACGAAACTTGGAAGCCTATTCCTGGGCGCATTAAGGATTATATCGCAACGCCGAAACCCAACAAATATCAATCTTTGCATACCACCGTTATGACGAGGTTTGGTCAGCCTTTCGAAATTCAAATCCGTACCGAAGAAATGCACAAAGTTGCAGAATTCGGTATCGCGGCGCATTGGAAATATAAGGAAGGCAAGCAGGATATTGAAAACGGAAGCTTTGAAAACAAGCTTACTTGGCTTCGCGAAGTGATGGAATGGCAGGGCGATTTGAAGGATTCGAAAGAATTTATCAGCGCTTTGAAAACGGAATTGTACAGCCACGAGTTGTTGGTGTTTACCCCTCGCGGAAAGGTTATTTCCTTACCTCCTGGCGCAACGCCTGTCGATTTTGCGTACGCCATTCACTCGGAAGTGGGCAACCGCTGTACGGGCGCGCGCGTCAATTCTAAAATTGTGCCTTTGACGACGACGTTAGAGGTAGGGGACGTGGTAGAAATTATCACTTCGCCCAACTCGAAAGGTCCTTCGCGTGATTGGTTGAAATTTATCAAATCGTCCAGCGCGAAAGCGAAGATTAAACAGTTCTATAAAAACGAATTAAAAGACGAAAATATCCGTATCGGTCAGCTTAAGTTGGAAGACGAAGCCAAGAAAAAGGGTTACAGCTTATCCGCTTTGCTTACCGAGGAAAGCTTCAAGCGTATTTCCGAACGCTTCTCCTTTGGCGAAACGGCGGAAATGTTTGCGGCGGTGGGTTACGGCTCTATTTCCGTCAACCAAATTTTGTTCAAACTTATCGACCATTATCGCAAAGAAACGCCGCAACCCTTTGAAGTGCATGCAGGCAGCGGCGGCAGCAGATCGCCCGGCGGTGTGCTTATCAATGGTCAAGCAGGTATGCTTGTGCGTTTCGCAGGTTGCTGTTCGCCCGTACCCGGCGACGAAATTGTCGGATACACTTCCCGCGGCAGGGGTATGGTAATCCACCGTGCCGATTGTCCTAACGTGAAAGGGGTGGAAAAGCAACGCTTGTTGCCCGCCTCGTGGCAAATTGCGGCAGGCGCGAAACAGCGCTACAATGCCAACATTGCTATCCGTGCGGTGGATCAAGGTGCGGCATTGTCCGTTTTGTCGTCCGTCGTTGCGGAATTGAGATTGTCGATTACGGCAGTCAACGGCAGAATTGACAAAAACCACGACGCAGTTTTGGAAGCTTCCATTTCTTTGACGGACATTTCCGAAGTGGATTTGCTCATTAAAAAAATGCAAGCGGACAAGCGCATTTACGAAGTGCATCGTATCACTTCGCTTTCGTAAGAAAAAGGAAACAATATGCAAATTATACGTCTTTCTCCCCGTGGTTTTGGGGCAAACACATACGTATTGACAGAGGACGGCAAGACCGCCCTCGTGATTGATCCTGCGCAGCCTCGCGTTGCGGAGGAGCTTTCCAAGCTGTCGTTGACGCCTGCGTACGTATTGTTGACGCATTGCCATTTTGACCACGTTGCAGGGGTAGAGATTTTGCAATCGCAGGGCGCAAAGGTGCTTTGCGGAGAGAAAGAAAAAGCCCTTTGCTGTACGGCGGCGGAGCTGAATACGGCGTTTAACGCGCCCCGTTCGGAATACGTTGTAGACGATACCTTTGCGGATAACGAAGTGAAAACGTTGTGCGGTATGACGGTGCAAGCTTTGCATACGCCAGGGCATACTGTGGGTAGCGTTTGCTATCTTATCACCGAAAAGGACGGGGGCAGGTACTTGTTTACGGGGGATACGCTGTTTGCAGGAAGCATTGGGCGTACGGATTTCCCTACGGGGAATATCGGGGAAATGCGCAGCAGTTTAAAGCGGCTTTGCGCATTGGACGGCGATTTACCCGTATACCCTGGGCACCAAGAGGAAACGGATATCAAAACCGAGCGCGAAACCAACCCTTTCGTAGTGGACGCGTGGTAAGAAAAACCCGTTAAACGTTAGGAAATAAAAGGAGTTCGTTATGTTGACCACCGATTGTCAATTTCTCGAAAACGAATTGATGGACGTCGTGAGAATGTTCAAGCGCCGTCCCGAAAATATTACGCACGCTTTTCGTTATGAGGGCGGCGTTTTTTATAACGATTTCACGGTAGACGGAAAGGCGTATTTCTTCAAAGATATGGGGCAGGTACGCGATGAATTGGAATATAAACGGTTTGAACGCCGTTTTGCCAAGCTTGCGCTCTATCAAGTGTTAAGCGAAGCGTACGGCGAAAAAATGCCGTGGGGGGCGTTGACAGGGATTCGTCCGACCAAGCTTGCCTACGGGGAGTTGGAGCAGGGACGCAATTTTAAGGAATTGTTCCAACGCATGCAGGTAAGTGAAGAAAATATCCGTTTGGTGGAAGATATCCTCAAAGCGCAGGAGGGGATTTACGAAAAGGCGGACGGCAATACCGATTTATTCGTTTCCATTCCTTTTTGCCCTACGAAATGCGCTTACTGCTCTTTTATTACGGCGCCTATCGACCGCACCAAGCATTTTTTACCCGATTATTTATCCTGTTTAGAAAAGGAAATTGCCGCCGCGCCTGAAAGCATTGGCAATTTACGCAGCGTATACATTGGCGGCGGTACGCCGTTTGCGCTTTGCGAAGAGAATTTAGAAAGAGTTTTGAAAGCACTTTCACCCATTGTCAACGCAAAAGCAGGGGTGGAATATACGGTGGAAGCAGGCCGTCCCGACGTGTTTAGCGAAGAAAAATTACGCCTTTTAAAGGAATACGGCGTTACGAGAATTTGTATCAATCCGCAAAGCTTTTCGGATGAAACTTTGCAAAAAATTGGAAGAAAGCATACGGCGGCGGATATTTACCGCGCGTTTGAAATGTCCGAAAAATATGGTTTTATTATCAACGTAGATCTCATTGCAGGGCTGACGGACGAAACGCCCGAAACCTTTGTAAACAGCGTGCAAAAGGCGGTGGAAACGGGCGCGGATAATATCACCGTACATTGTCTTTCCTTGAAATCGGGCGCAAAGCTGAAAGAGGAAACGGCGTATTTGGAAAACGATTTCATCTCGACCATGGTGGCCTCGTCGAGAGAAATTTTGGGTAAGGCAGGGTATTTGCCTTATTATATGTACCGTCAAAAATACCAAGTGGGCAACAACGAAAACGTGGGCTGGACGAAAGCGGGTAAGGCGTGCGTGTACAATATAGACATTATGGAAGAAACGGCGGACAACCTTGCCGTGGGCGCCAACGCCGTGTCTAAGCGAGTGTTTACGGACAAGGGTTTGATAACTCGTTTCGCTTCGCAAAAGGATTTAAAGACGTATATCGAAAACGTCGACGAAATTATCCGCAAAAAACGGGAATTTTTCCAATAAATTTCGATAAAAGTATAAAAAACAAGCAAAAACGGCTTAAAAATAATTTACATTCGGTCAAGAATGTGTTAAAATAGGAATAACGGCTGCCAAGCGGTTCGATTCTCCACGGCTTGCTTAGCAGTACGATATACATTCCATAGGAGGATAAAAAGAAATGGAAAAGAATGAAATTATCGCACAGTATGCAACTCACGAAGGCGACACCGGTTCGCCCGAAGTACAGATCGCTTTGCTTACGCAAAGAATCAACCACCTCAACGAACACCTTAAGCTCCACAAGCAGGACAACCACTCCCGCCGCGGTCTTTTGAAGATGGTAGGTAAACGTCGTGGTCTTCTCGATTATCTTAAAGAAAAAGATATTATGAGATACAGAGCCATCGTTGAAAAGTTGGGTCTTAGAAAATAATGCAAGCACGAAAGGGCGGGTTGTTTTAACTCGCTCTTTTTTGTGATATGTAGGAAAAATCACCCCCTCAATTTTCGGTAGAGCGGACAAGCTACGGCATAGGCTATCCGTTGTCGCCGTCAATTGGCACTGCTTGCCGTCGGGTGACGCAAGCGGACAAGAACAAAAAAGAATTATTAGACAAGGAGAATTTTTACAATGCCAAATTTAGAAAACAGCAGAACGTTTAAAACGGACTATGCAGGTAAAGAACTTATCGTAGAAATCGGTAAATACGCAGAACAAGCAAACGGCGCTTGTTTGGTACGTTGCGGTGATACGGCAGTGCACGTATCGGTATGTATGTCGGAAACGGCAAGAGAAGGTATGGACTTCTTCCCCCTTTCCGTTGATTATGAAGAAAAAATGTTCGCCGTAGGTAAAATCCCCGGCGGTTTCAAAAAGCGTGAAGGCAGAGCGTCCGATAAGGCTATCTTGACCAGCCGTCTTATCGACCGTCCTATCCGTCCCTTGTTCCCTAAGGGAATTTTCAACGACGTAGTGGTAGTGGCTACCGCATTGTCCGTTGATCCTGATATCCCTCCCGAACCTTTGGCAATGGTAGGTTCCTCTATCGCGCTTTCCATCTCCGATATTCCTTGGGCAGGTCCTACGGGTTCGGTTGTTGTTGGTTGCGTTGAGGGCAAATACGTTATCAACCCCAACGTTGAAGAACGTGCAAAGAGCACCATTCATTTGAACCTCGCTGGTACGTCCGACGCTATCCTCATGATCGAAGCTGGCGCAAACGAAGTTACCGACGCGGAAATGGTTGGCGCAATCATGTTCGGTCACGAAGAAATTAAGAAAGTATGCGCTTGGATTGCAGACGAAATCGTTCCCGCAGTTGGCAAGCCTAAGAAGGAAATGGAACTTTACCATATTCCCGAAGACCTTGACGCAGCGGTAAAAGCATACGGCTACGACAAGCTCTACGCAGCGCTTGATACGTTCGATAGACAAGAACGTCAAGTGAAGCAGGCGGCGGCTGAAGCGGAAATTATCGAACATTTCGCTGAAATCTATCCCGACCAAATGCGCGAAGTAAAGGATTCCATTTATTATATCGTTAAGGGCATTGTACGCGCAAAGATTTTCGACGGCGTTCGTCCTGACGGCAGAAAGCTTACCGAAGTTCGTCCTATCTGGTGTGAACACGGTATCCTTCCCAGAGTACACGGTTCGGCTATCTTCACGAGAGGCCAAACGCAAGCGCTTACGACCTGTACGCTTGGTATGCTTGGCGAAGCACAAAGAATGGAAGGTCTTGACGAAGAAGAAGAAAAGAGATATATGCACCAATACAACTTCCCCGGCTATTCGACGGGTGAAGCGAAAGCGCTTAGAAGCCCTGGCCGTCGTGAAATCGGTCACGGCGCGCTTGCTGAACGTGCATTGGTTCCCGTAATTCCTTCCCCCGAAGAATTCCCGTATGCAATCCGCGTGGTATCCGACATTATGTCCTCCAACGGTTCGTCCTCGATGGCATCGGTATGCGGTTCGACGATGTCGCTTATGGACGCAGGCGTTCCCATTAAAGCGCCCGTTGCAGGTTGCGCAATGGGTCTTGTAAAGGACGCTGAAACGGGCAAATACGTTATCATGACGGATATCCAAGGCTTGGAAGACTTCCTTGGCGATATGGACTTTAAGGTAGCAGGTACGGACAAGGGTATCACGGCTATCCAAATGGATATCAAGATCAAGGGTATCTCCGAACAAATCATGCTCGATGCAATTGCGCAAGCGCAAGAAGCAAGAAAGCACATTCTTGGCAAAATGCTTGAATGCATTCCTACGGTTAGCGAAGAACTTTCCGTTTATGCACCTAAGATTCTTACCTTCAAGATCAACCCTGAAAAGATCGGTGACGTTGTTGGTAAGCAAGGTAAAGTTATCAACAAGATTATCGAACAAACGGGCACGAAGATTGACATCGAAGAAGATGGTACCGTATGCATCGCTTGCTACGGCGACGTTGCAAACGCAGAACGCGCAAAGGCTATCGTTCAATCGATTGCACACGATCCCGAAATCGGCGACATGTTCGTTGGCGTAGTTGTACGTATCCTTTCCAAGGTAGGCGCATTTGTTGAATTCGCTCCTGGCAAAGACGGTATGGTACACATTTCCAAGCTTTCCGAACAAAGAGTAAACCAAGTGGAAGACGTTTTGAATATCGGCGACAAGGTAAAAGTAGAAATTATCAAGATCGGCGAAAAAGGTATCGACTTGAAGTTGCTTGAAAAAATGGACTAAGTTTTAAAAGTACGAAAACACCCTCAAAGTTTTGCGCTTTGAGGGTGTTTTTTTGGGTTTGTGTATTGACAAAAGTCGGAAAGTGTTGTATAATGTTGACAACCCAATAAGGAAGAAAAGAGATATGAAGAAAATTTCTTTGATAATTCCCTGTTACAACGAGGAACAGGCGTTACCGCCTTTCTATGAGGAGCTGAACAGGGTAACAACTGAAATGAAGGAGTACACCTTCGAATTTTTGTTTGTCAACGACGGCTCGAAGGACAAAACGTTAGACATTTTGAAAGGCTTAGCGGCGCAGGATACCCGTGTGAAATACTTGTCCTTTTCCCGAAATTTCGGCAAGGAATCGGCAATGTACGCAGGCTTTTGCAATGCGTCGGGGGATTATACCGCGGTTATGGACGCGGACATGCAAGATCCGCCCTCGTTGCTCCCTGAAATGGTCCGCATTTTGGAAACGGGGGAATACGACAGCGTAGCCACTCGCCGAGTGACGAGAAAAGGGGAACCCAAAATTCGTTCCTTTTTTGCCCGCCGTTTTTACGGCTTAATGCGTAAAATTTCGGACGTCGACATTGTGGACGGCGCAAGAGATTTCCGTTTAATGAAAAAGGAAATGGTGGATGCGATTGTATCCATGCCCGAAACCAACCGTTTCTCCAAAGGTATTTTCGGTTGGATTGGTTTTAGAACGTACTGGATGGAATATGAAAACGTCGAACGCGTAGCAGGCGAAACCAAATGGAGCTTTTGGAAACTGTTAAAATATTCCTTTGAGGGCATTTTCAATTTCTCGGATGCGCCCTTAAAAATTGCTTCTTGGAGCGGTATTTTGATGACGTTGGCGTCCATTGTGACGATGCTGGCGGTATTTATCCGCGCCTTGGTGGTGCCCGATTCGTCCGTAGTGGGCTGGCCCTCGACGATATGTATCATATTGTTTGTTGGCGGCGTGCAGCTGTTCTGTTTGGGGATTATGGGGCAATACATTGCCAAAATTTATCGTGAAACCAAACGCAGGCCAAAATATATCATAGGCGAAACCAATAAAGAGGACATTGTACACAGCAAATAAGCGGCTCTTGCTTGGAAATACAATAAACAGAGGGGAAGCAATAACTTTGTAATAAAAAGGACTTCGGGAAGATTTCCCGAAGTCCAATTTTTTTATTTTCTTGTTGCCAAATATACCATTAACACGGAAATGTCGGCAGGATTTACACCCGAAATTCGACCTGCTTGTCCAAGGTTGAAAGGACGGATTCTATCCAGCTTTTCCTGCGCTTCCAAGCGCAAGCCTTTAATTTCGTTATAATCAATATCCGCAGGCAACAGCTTGTCTTCCAAACGCTTGGCTTTTTCAATCAGCTCGAAGCCCTGCTTCAAATATCCCTCATAGCGAATGGTAATTTCCGCCGTTTCCAAAACGTCTTTCGAATATTCATTAAATACGTTAAATTCCGCCATAATATCCTTGAGGGGGATAGAACGCTTGAGCATATCCGAATAGGAAACACTGCCGTTGGGCGCGCCGTAGCCGTAGCGCATAATAAACGCCGCACATTCCTTTTGAGGCACCCGTGTCTGGAATGAAGCGAGCAATTGCTCGTATTTTGCCTTTCTATCGAGATATTTTTGATAACGGTCTTCTTTTACTAAACCGCAAGCGTAACCCTTTTCCGTCAAGCGGAAATCAGCATTATCTTGGCGCAAACAAATGCGGTGTTCAGCGCGCGAAGTCATCATACGATAGGGTTCGTCCGTGCCTTTGGTTACGAGGTCGTCGATAAGTACGCCGATGTACGCTTCATCTCTGCGCAAAACGAAGGGAGGGAGTCCGCGGAGCTTGAGCGAAGCGTTTAAGCCTGCCATTAAGCCCTGCGCCGCCGCTTCTTCATAACCCGATGTGCCGTTGATTTGTCCTGCCGTGTAAATGCCTTCCACTTTTTTAAATTCTAACGTGGGCAACACGTCAAGGGTGTCGATGCAATCGTATTCGATAGCGTAGCCATAACGGGTAATTTCAGCGTGTTCCAGCCCTGCAACGGAGGTGTACATTGCCTTTTGAACGTCGTGGGGCATGGACGTGGATAAGCCCTGCACGTACATTTCGAGGGTGTCCGCGCCTTCGGGCTCAATGAAAATTTGGTGGCGTTCCTTGTCCTTAAAGCGTACCACTTTGGTTTCAATGGAAGGGCAATAACGAGGGCCCGTCGATTGAATGGTCCCGTTGTAAAGGGGGGAACGGTCAAGGTTTTGCAAAATGACGTCGTGCGTCGTGAGGTTGGTGTAGGTTAAATAGCAAGGCGCTTTGTTTTCGGGCGGCGCGTCGTGCATAAACGAAAAAGGATAGATATCCTCGTCGCCGTTTTGAATTTCGCATTTGCTATAATCAATCGTTCTGCCGTCCAATCTTGCAGGCGTACCCGTTTTAAAACGACGGACGTTGAAGCCAAGGTCAATTAAATTTTGCGTTAAATAATTGGCAGGCGCGAAGCCGTTAGGGCCCGATTTTTGCACAAACTGCCCAATGATGGTTTCGCCGTTTAAATACACCCCCGTACAAAGGATAGCCGCTTTGCAGGCAATTACGCCGCCGTAGGTCGTTTTCACGCCCACGCATTTACCGTTTTCCGTCAAAATTTCCGAAACTTCCGCTTGAATAATACGCAAATTTTCAGTGTTTTCCAACACTTTCTTCATTTCACGGTGGTAAGCGTTTTTGTCCGACTGCGCGCGTAAGGATTGCACCGCCGCGCCCTTGCCGACGTTGAGCATACGGATTTGTAATGCCGTATTGTCCGCAACGATACCCATTTCACCGCCCAAAGCGTCGATTTCGCGGACGAGGTGGCCTTTTGCCGTACCGCCGATAGAGGCGTTGCAGGGCATAAACCCGATGCTGTCGAGGTTTAAAGTCAACAGTACGGTTTTAATACCCGTGCGCGCTAACGCCAACGCAGCTTCACAGCCTGCGTGTCCTGCGCCGATGACCGCCGCTTCAGCGGTATATTCTAAAAAAGTTTCCGTAACCATTGACATATTTGTTCTCTGTGGCATTGCCTTATTTTTAATTATTGAAAAAGCTTATTTTTTCAAAACGATATTTTTAATATCGTCAATTTCTTTTGCTACGCGGTCGTTCAGCTTTTCCAGCTTTTCCATTTTATCGCGTGCATACATAATGGTGGTATGATCTCTACCGCCTAAAACGTTGCCCACAGCAACGAGGGGAAGGGAGAGCATTTCGCAAAGCAAATAAGCGCAAATTTGTCTTGCTTTTACAAGCTCCGCTTTTTTGCCTTTGCCGATTAAATCTTCGCGTTTTTGTTTGAAATACGTACAAACAGCGGATACCACTTTTTCCGCGGTAACGTCCTCTTGTTCGGCGTTTTCGTTGATAGATTCGCTAAGCGCAAGCTTGGCAAGGTTGAGCGTAATGGGTTGTTCGTGCAATTTACTTGCAAAGATAACCTTGTTCAATCTGCCTTCCAAGGTACGTACGTCGTGACCGGAATTCATTGCTAAAAATTCAAGCACTTCTTCGGGCACGGGGCATTTTTTATCCAACGCCTTGCGTTTCAAAATGGCAATTTTCGTTTCGTGATCGGGGGGTTGAATGTCTGCAATCATACCGCCTTCAAAACGAGTACGCAAACGTTCTTCCAAGGTCGCAATTTCTTTGGGAGGGCGGTCGGAAGTTAAAACAATTTGTTTGTTTTGTGCCGACAGCTCGTTAAAGGTATGGAAAAATTCTTCCTGTACCTGCGTTTTGTTTCTTAAAAATTGCACGTCGTCAATCATAAGCACGTCAACGTTGCGATAATGGAAACGGAAACGCGCGCTGTTCTTTTGCGCAATGGAATCAATAAATTCGTTCAAAAAATTTTCACACGTCGTATACAACACTTTCTTATCGGGATAATGTTGCGAAACGTAGTTTGCAATAGCGTGCATTAAGTGGGTTTTACCCAAGCCCGATTCCCCGTAAATAAAGAGGGGGTTAAAGGTTTCGCCGGGGTGTTCGGCAACCGATTTCGCCGCGGCGTACACAAACTTACTGCCTGCGCCAGCCACGAAGGAATCGAAGGTAAAGGTTTTGTTGATAGGCGCATTGCGGAAAGAATCGGACGCGTCCTCTTCAAAATCGACAGGGTGGTCCATGCTGCCTTCAACGACCAAACGGAAATCGGTGATACCAAGATCGCATTTTGCGATAGCGGAACGAAGCGAATCCGCGTGCTTGTTTTCGATAACGTTCGCCGCCATATCCGTCAACGCTTTCAAAACGATTTTGCGCCCAACGATATCCACGGGCTCCAAGCCCTTAATGAATGCGTTAAAAGAGGACGGATTGATAATCATTTCCGCCTTTTCTAAAATTTGTTTCCACGTAAATTGCAATTGAGAATTTTCTGACATAAAAAAATTCTTCCCCCTGAAGTAAATTATTCCGTACTTATCTATCCGTAAACTTGTCTTTTCTAAAATTATTTGCTATAATTATAATACAAAATGCAAGGAAAAGAAAGCGATTTCGTCGGGTTTTTTGAGGATTATGCAAATAAAAAAATTATTCCTGCAAAATTTCAGAAATTATGAGAGCGAACAGTTCACCTTTTCGGAGGGCTTGAACGTGCTTTTCGGTAAAAACGCACAGGGCAAAACCAATTGCGCTGAGGCGGTCTTTTACCTGTGCACGGGCGCTTCTTTGCGTATTCGCCACGACAAACAGCTTATCCGTATGGGCGCCGAATCGGCAAAAATTACCGCGGAGGCGGAAAACCGCTACGGCAAAGTGATTATTGAAGCGGATATTTACGAAAATAAACGCGAAATTAGGATAAACGGCAGTAAAATTGCTAAAAATGCCGATTTAATGGGGCATATCAACAGCGTATTTTTCTCCCCTGGCGAACTGCGTTTAATCCAAGACGGACCAGAAGAACGCCGTCGGTTTATGAATATTTCCATTTCGCAAACCTCGCCTGCGTATTATACGGCGTTGTTGCGATATAACAAAATTCTTGATCAACGAAACACTCTTTTGAAAAACCACGACGTTTCGCTCATTTTGGACACCCTACCCGTGTGGGACGAGCAGCTTTGCAAATACGCCGCGGTTATCGTAAAAAAACGTGCGGAATTTTTGGAACAGCTTGCGCCTTACGCTAAGGAATTTCACGCCTTTTTGACGGACGGCGGCGAGGAGCTTATCATTCGGCCCGAACGCAAATACGAGGGGGACGAAGAGGAAATTTCGCAAATTTTACAGCGCAGGCTGTCTAATAATTATGAAAAAGATTTACGGCTTGGGTTTACGACGACGGGTCCGCATAGGGACGATTTGGACGTAATTATCGGCGGTGTGGACGCAAAATCGTACGCGTCGCAAGGTCAAACGCGTACGGCGGCGTTGGCGTTAAAGCTTGCCGAAGTGCAAATTTTCAAAACCCTTTCGGGGGAATATCCCATTTTGGTTTTGGACGACGTTATGAGCGAGCTGGATTTGCCTCGCCGTAAAAAGCTGTTAAAATGCATTTCCGACGTGCAAACCATTTTGACCTGCACCCACGCCGAGCGTGTTTTGTATGGCGCGGAATGCAGAAAAATTCGCATTGAACAGGGCAAAATTAAGCCCGAAAAGGGGAATTGATATGCGCGCGGATTTACATTTACACAGTACGTATTCGGACGGATTGTATTCTCCCGACGAGGTGTGCAAACGTGCGAAAGATAACGGCGTTTGCTTGTTGTCAATCACCGATCACGATACCTTGGAAGGCTTGGAAAATAAACGGGAAGCGGCGAAAAAATACGGTTTAACCTTTGTTTCGGGCTGGGAAATTTCGGCGTACGAGGGCATGGAAAAAATCCACGTTCTCGGCTATGGCTGCGAGAAAACGGAAGCGTATTTTTCCTTTTTAGAAGCAAGAAAAAAAGCATCGCTTGCACGCGCTTTGGATAGCATACAAAAGTTGAACGCGTTGGGTATTCCCGTGCGTTTAGAGGACGTTGAAGCGGAGCATAGGGATAAAAATTCGCCCATTCATACCATGCATATTTCCCGCGCGTTGGCGAGATACGTCGGCGGCGACGGTAGATTGGCGTACGAGCAATATCTCAACGTGGGCAAGCCTGCCAACTCCAATATCGGTCGACCTTCACCCAAGGAAGCGATCGATTGTATTCACGCGCTTGGCGGCGTTGCCGTAATTGCGCACCCTGGAAGAATTCCTTGGCCTAAAGAGGAAATTTTTAGCTTAATCCGTTTGCTTGCCGCCTATGGCTTGGACGGAATAGAAGCGTATTATACGACGCATACTGACAAGGAAACGGCGGAATTTTGCGCGCTTGCAAACGAGCTTGGATTGCTTGTGACGGGCGGCTCGGATACCCATTATGAGGAAGCGAGCCATCAAATCGGCGTGCCTGCTTTTTATCCCGACGAAGGGTTTTTGCGTGCGGTTGGGGTAGAAAAATAAACAAAAAACGCCGCTTGTTTTACATAATCGTAAAATCGAGGACGGTAAAATGAGGAAAAACAAACGAAAAATTAAGAAGTGGACGCTGCTGTTTGCCAGCGTCTTTTTCTTTGTGTATTTTGGTAAAATTAGGGTGCAAAATACGTCGGCAAACGCCTGCTACGGTTGGGAAAAAATGTCGGGTTATACCACCTATTTTAACCAAAACGACGGGGGCAGGTGTGAGAATATCGCCATTGCGGCTGATTTAATTGACGGAATTACGTTGCAGGCATACGGAGTGTTTTCCTTTAACAAAACGGTGGGTAGACGGACGGCGGAAGCAGGGTTTAAACAGGCAAAAATAATCGTCAACGGCGAATACGTCGAGGGTGTGGGCGGCGGCGTGTGCCAAGTAAGCACTACGTTGTACAACGCGGCGATAAAAGCGGGGCTTTCGGTGACGGAATTTCACCCGCATACCTTACAAGTGGGGTACGTAGCGCCGTCGAGGGACGCCATGGTGTCCACGCAAAGCGATTTACAGCTATTCAACCCTCATGCCTTTGCCGTTTATTTGTCGGCGAAAGTGTTTGACGGGGGGGTGCAAATTTGCTTTTACGGCAAAAACGAGGGGTACAGGTACGAGATTATTTCTCAAATCAAGGAAGAAATTTTACCTCCAGCCCCCATTGTCAAAGCGGGGGAAAACGAGGAAATTTTACGCGCGGAAAAGTCGGGCGTGAAAAGCGAAAGCTTTGTCGAATGTTATTATAAAAACAGCCTAATTTACAAAAAACGCCTGCGAGTGGACGAATACCGTCCCATTCAAGGGATTATCGTGAAAAAACTGCCAAAAAAATAGGGCTTTCGACAAAGAAAATAGCTTCAAACTGTTGTGTTTTC
Source organism: Candidatus Scatosoma sp. (assembly GCA_045658805.1). GTDB lineage: Bacteria > Bacillota > Clostridia > Christensenellales > Borkfalkiaceae > Scatosoma. The sequence goes on along the minus strand of JAZOVQ010000033.1, from coordinate 38,977 downwards.
AAGGAAAAAATGTTATAATAAGGTAGTATAAAATTGGGAAAAGTGTCGCAACGCGAAAAAATGGCTTTTCCTCACGCAAAGGCAGGTTTAACATGGAAAGAGTCCAGCTTAAAGAACTCAATGTAAATCTTTCCGCATACGACGGAAAAACGGTAACCGTAGCAGGTTGGGCAAGAACGATCAGAGATTCGAAAGCCTTTGGCTTTATCGAATTGAACGACGGCAGCTGTTTTAAGAATACGCAAATCGTATTCGAACGCGCAAATTTAGAAAATTACGACGAAATTGCAAAAGAAAACGTTGGCTGCGCGTTGATTGTAACGGGGCTTGTAGTATCCACCCCCGAAAACAAGCAACCCTACGAAATTAAGGCGCAAAAAATTGTTGTAGAAGGGGAATCCACGCCCGATTATCCCTTGCAGAAAAAACGCCACAGCGTAGAATTTTTACGTGAAATTGCTTATCTTCGTCCTCGTACCAATTTGTTTGGCGCGGCATTTCGCATTCGCAGCGAAGCGGCAATTGCCATTCATAAATTCTTCAACGACCAAGGCTTCGTGTACGTGCATACGCCCATCCTCACGGGTAGCGACTGTGAAGGCGCAGGCGCAATGTTCCAAGTGACGACGCTTCCTTTGGAAGAAATTGCAAAGAGCGGCAAAGCGCCCGATTATAAGGACGATTTCTTCGGCAAGCGCGCGGCGTTGACGGTATCGGGACAATTGAATGCGGAAACGTACGCAATGGCATTTGGCAACGTATATACGTTTGGTCCTACGTTCCGTGCGGAACATTCGAACACGGCGCGTCACGCAGCGGAATTTTGGATGATTGAACCCGAAATGGCATTCTGCGATTTGGCAGGGGATATGGACGTAGCGGAAGCAATGGTAAAATACGTTATCGATTACGTTTGCGAAACCTGCAAGGACGAGCTTGCTTTCCTCAACCAATTTGTGGATAAGGGCTTATTGGAACGTTTGAAGAACGTATCCGAAAACGCATTCGTACGCTTGACGTATACGGAAGCGATTGAAATTTTGAAGCAAAATGCGGATAAGTTTGACGATAAAAACATTTATTGGGGTAAGGATTTGCAAAGCGAACACGAACGCTTCCTTACGGAATCGGTATATCAAAAACCCGTATTCCTTACCGATTATCCGAAAGAAATTAAATCTTTCTACATGAAACAAAACCCCGACGGAAAGACGGTTGCTGCGGCTGACTTGTTGGTGCCTGGCATTGGTGAATTGGTGGGCGGTTCGCAAAGAGAAGACGATTATGAAAAGCTTTACAACCGTATCGTAGAGCTTGGCATGGATCCTGCGGATTATTCGTGGTATCTCGATTTGCGCCGTTACGGCGGTACGACGCACAGCGGTTTTGGTTTGGGCTTTGAACGTATGGTTATGTACCTCACGGGTATCTCTAACATTAGAGACGTGTTGCCGTACCCTCGTACGTTTGGCGATTTGAAATATTAATTTGCTTTTTCCAATACCGTAGGGCAGGGGTTGCTCCTGCCGCTTGACGGCAAGTACGGTTGTTCTATAAACGGCGTAAGCCAAAAAAATAAAAACTCTCTTTTACAGGGGATAAAAAAATGGTAAGAATTGTTATTGATGCAATGGGCGGCGATTTCGCGCCCCAACAACAAGTGCTCGGCGCGGTAGAAGCGCTTAAAAAGGATTCCGATTTGTACGTTATCCTTGTCGGCGACGAACCGCAAATCAAGGAAGTGCTTTCCACCTGCAAATACGACGAAAAGCGTTTGGAAATTGTACACACCACGGAAGTAATCGGTATGGAAGAAGTGCCTACGAAAGCGGTGAAAACCAAAAAGGATTCGTCCACCGTTGTGGCTTTCCGTTTGTTGAAAGAGGACAAAGCGGATGCTTTGGTTACCTCTGGTTCGACGGGTGCGGTATTGACGGCAGGCGTATTGGTGCTTGGTAGATTAAAGGGCGTTTCCCGTCCTGCGCTTTGTCCGCTTATCCCTAACCACAAGGGCACGAAAACCTTTTTGTGCGATTGCGGCGCCAACCTCGAATGTAAGCCTATCAACTTGGCGCATTTCGCCATTATGGCAACGGCGTACGCGCAAGCGGCATATGGTTTAGAATCTCCTTCCGTTGGGCTTTTGAACAATGGTACGGAAGACCATAAGGGTTTGATTTTGCATCAGGAATCTAACGCAATTCTGAAAGAGTTGACCTGTATCAATTATGCAGGCAACAGAGAAGCGAGAGATTTAATGTATGGCGACGTAGACATTATGGTAGCGGACGGCTTTACGGGTAATATCGCAATGAAAGCGGTAGAGGGCTGCGGTAAGGCGGTTAGCAAAATGATGAAGCGCGAATTTAAACGCAACCTCTTCACCAAAATCCGCGCGCTTATGTGTACGGATATCCTCAAGGGCATTAAGAAAGGGCTCGATTATGAGGGAATGGGCGGCGCAATGTTCCTCGGCTTGAAAAAGGCGGTTGTTAAAGGACATGGCAATTCGAAGGCGTACGGTTTCTCCATTTGTATCGCGCAGGCGGCAAACGCTGTTCGCGGTAACATGACGGAAAAAATTAAAGCAATGTTAGATAGCTCCAATATCGAAACGGCAGGCGTAGCGGCGGCTGCAACCGAGGCGGAATAATGGACTTTCCGTATCGGGAAATAGAGAAAAAAATAGGATACGTTTTCCAAGACAAAGGCTTGGTGAAAGAGGCGTTTACCCATTCCACTTACGCCAACCGTTACGGCGGCAAGGACAATGAGAGAATGGAATATCTCGGCGACGCCGTTTTGCAAATGGTAGTGACGGAATGGCAGTATGCCCGTGACGAAAAAGCCGAAGAGGGTTTTTTGACGAGGGAACGCCAAACGCTGGTTTGCGAGGACGCTTTGTACCAAGCGGTGAAAGCGTTGGACGTGGAAAAATATCTCTTGTTTGAGGGTGGAAAATCCAACGTCGGGAAAAAGACGGTTTCCAGTCTTTTCGAAACGCTGACGGCGGCGGTCTATTTGGACGGCGGCTATCAAGAAGCAAAGAAATTTGTTTTGAAATACGGCGTATTTTCCTCTAACGATTGCGCAGGCAATCCTAAAGGGGAATTGCAGGAATACCTGCAAAAACGCGGCGCGCCCACGCCCGCGTATTCCGTGGACAAGCAAGGTCCCGACAATGCACCCACGTTTGTGGCGCAAGCCCAAGCAAGCGGCGTTATCGCAACGGCGCAAGGGGGCAGTAAAAAGGAAGCGGAAGCCAAAGCAGCTGCCGAGCTTTTGAAAAAGCTTATTGCAAAATACGGAAAATAAGGGAAATAAATTAGAAAAATAAAGTGAAAGATATACAAACATATCAAAGGAGTATATTTTGGATTTAAAGGAAATACAGCTTGTCGGTTTCAAATCGTTTGCGGATAAAACGACCATTCGTTTCGAAGACGGCGTAACCTGTATCGTAGGGCCTAACGGGTGCGGTAAAAGTAACGTTGCCGACGCCGTACGTTGGGTGCTTGGCGAACAGTCGGCAAAGACCTTGCGTGGCTCTAACATGCAAGACGTTATCTTTGGCGGTACGTTGGAACGCAAACCGCAGTCCTTTTGTGAGGTAACCCTCATTTTCGACAACGAAAGACGCATTTTCGATATGGATATGCCCGAGGTGTCTATGACGCGTCGGTTGTATCGCACGGGCGAAAGTAAATATCTAATCAACAATCAGCCCAGCCGTTTGAAAGATATCGTAACCCTTTTCCACAGCATTGGGCTTGGTAAAGAGGGCTATTCGATTATCGGTCAGGGTAAAGTTGAACAAATTATGAACGCGCGCCCTGAAGATAGACGTCTTATTTTCGAAGAAGCAATGGGGCTTATGGTTTACAAGAACCGTAAAAACGAAATTGAAAGAAGAATTGAAGACGCCAACGATAACCTGTTCATTTACCGTCAGCGTATCGACGAAGCAGAACGCCGTTTAGGGCCCTTGGGCAAGCAAGCGGCGGCGGCAAAGGAATATCACGAATATTCCGAGGCGTTGAAACTCAACGAAGCCAACACCTACATATACCGTTATGAAAACGCGGAAAATGAAAAGAGCAAGTTCAAAAAGGACATTGCCGTTATTTCCGATAAAATTATTGCGCTCAACACTCAAATTGAGCTTATCAACCGCCGTTTGGACGAAAATCGTGACAAAATCAACAGTGCGGACGCACGTTTGACCGAACTCAACGACCGCCGTGTAGAACTTTCCGTCGGCAACGAAAGAAAGGACGGCGAATTGAAGCTGGTAAGAGAGCGTATCAAAACCTATCGCTCGCAAATTGAATTGGCGGTAGAAATGCTTGCCGCAAGCAAAGTTCGTATCGGCGAAATTGACGACGAAATTGCTTTGACGGGCAAGAAAAATACCGAATATACCAAGCGTATTGCCGACATTGAAACGCAAACGGAAGTATTGCGCTCGGCGGTAACCGCTTTGGATAAAAAGATTGAAGTGTTTGAAAAGCTGTCCGACGAAAACCGCCTTAACCAGCTTTCTTCCGCGGACGACTTGTCCGAATTGAAAAAGAATCTCGGTACGCTTGCCGCACGTATGGAAGCGACGAAGGATAGAATTAACGAATTGACCGCCGCACTTAAAAAAGCGGTGGAAAGAAAGGACCGTTTGACGGACGATCTCAATTCCGTGCGCAAGGATATGAAAAAGCTCAAAGACCTCACTGCAACGGGCATGAAGGAATTTGAAGAAAAGCAAGAAGAAGCGCGCGAAATGCAGCTCACCATTAACGATTTCAACCAAGAATTGTTCAACGCAAACGGGCAAATTGCATCCTTGCGTGAAAACTTGGAAATGTATATCAGCCTTAAAAACCGTTTCGAGGGGTATAAGGAGTCCGTTCGCCGTTTGCTTTCGGTAGGTAAGACCAATCCCGAAGTGAAAAAGCACATGCACGGCGCGTTGGCGGACGTTATTTCCACCGAACAAAGATACGAAACGGCAATTGAAACGGCAATCAGCGGCGCAATGCAAAACGTTGTAACGCCTACGGCGGACGATGCTCGTTACCTCATTGAATATTTGAAGCGTACCAACGGCGGTATCGTAACGTTCTTGCCCGTTGCCAGCATGCGTCCTCGTCCCGATTCGAGAGAAATTACGCGTGCTTTGGATGAAAGAGGCGCGATGGGCTTGGCAACCGAGTTGGTAAAATATGACGAATATTACTATAACGTAGTAAGCAACTTGCTCGGCAATACGTTGATTTGCGATAACATTGCCAACGCGACGACCATTGCGAAGAAATACGGTAACTTGTTCAAAATTGTAACTTTGGACGGGGATATCGTTTCGACGGGCGGCGCAATGACGGGCGGTAGCCGTCGTAAAGATACGGCGTCCTTGCTTTCGCACGAACGTAAAATTCAAGAATGTAAGGAAAACATTGCCCGCAAGCAAAAGTATATCGAAAAGTTGAAAGCGGCAATTGCGGATAGCGAACGCGTGAAGAGAGAAGCGGAAGCGGCGGTAGATTCCTTGCGTGAAAAATACCAAGGCGCAAACAGCGAAATTGCAGGTTTGGTGCAACGCGAAACGGCGCTCACGCAGCAAATTTCCGAAGCGGAATTGGATATTCAAACGTATGAAGAAGCGTTGAACGAATTGAAAACCAAGCTTTCGGAATTGCAATTTGAAGAAGCAAACTCTTCCGTTAGCGAAGAGCAAATTCAATCCCGTCGATTGGATGCGGAAAGACAAATTGAAAACCAACGTAGTCAGTGCGACCGTTTCAAGGAAGAACGCGCGGAAAAGAGCAAAACGCTCCGCGATTTGGAAATGGAATACGCAACCTTGACGTCGGCTTTGGAAACGCAAAAGGAAACCATTGAACGTATCACGAGTGAAAAGGAAGACCTCGTAAAGCGTATCGTGGATATGGAATGCGAAAAGACGATGACGGAAACCAAACTCAACGGTTTGGAAGCGGAAGCGCAGGAAAAGGAACTCACCGAAGAGGAAAAGGCTGCGGTACAGGCAATTGTAGACGAAATTGGCGTTTTGAACAAGCAAAAGGAAGAAATCAACGCTATGCAGCTTGCCCTTGAAGGGGAAAAGACAAGCTTGCAAGAAACGTTGACCAAGAGCTCGGACAAGCGTTATAAATGCGAAATTGAAATTAGTAAAATTGACACCAACCTCGAAAATATGCGTCAGCGTATCGAGGAAGCGTACGAAATGGATTACGAGGGCTGTTTGGCACTTCGTAAACCCGATTTCAACGTGGAAGAAGCGGCTACGCTTATCACGGCGTTGAAGCGTAAAATTACGATGCTCGGCGCGGTAAACCCCAATGCCGTACAGGAATACGAAGAAGAAAAAGTGCATTGCGAAGAAATGGTTACGCAGCGTGACGATTTGCAAAAAGCCATTGACGATTTGCAGCTTGCGTTGGACGAAATTCGCGGCGAAATGCTTCGTATCTTCAACAAGGGCTTCTATCAGTTCAACGAAAACTTTAAAGTTACCTTTAAGGAATTGTTCGGCGGCGGTAAAGCGGAATTGCAAATTGATTATGAAGACGTGGACGATCCTTTGGCGGCAGGCGTAGAAATTGTCGCTTGTCCTCCCGGCAAGAAATTGACGAAGATTTCCTTGCTTTCGGGCGGTGAAAGAGCGTTGACGGCAATTGCCATTTTGTTTGCTATCTTGAAATCCTGCCCGATGCCGTTCTGTATTTTGGACGAAATCGAAGCGGCTTTGGACGATGCAAACGTAGATAGATTTGCAACTTATCTCAAGAAATTTGCGGAAGAAACGCAGTTCATTGTTATCACGCACAGAAAGCCTACGATGAACCAAGCGGATACGTTGTTTGGCGTAACCATGCAAGAAAAGGGCGTTTCCAAGATTGTTTCCGTAAAACTTGCCGAGGTCGAAACGCGCCTTGGCGCAGGTACGGTTGAATAATTTGACGTTTTTTTGACGGCGGGAGAAATAACCGCCGTCAGGTTCTATTTTGCAAGTCTTTGCGTTTCGTATGCCAACGTCGGCTTGACAATAATCAAAAGGAATGAAAAAATATGGGTATTTTCGGTAAGCTTTTCGGGGCTTTGAAAAAGACGAAGGACAACCTTTCGGGTAAGCTTCGCGTCTTGTTTTCCAAAAACAAACTCGGCAATGAATTTTACGAGGAGTTGGAAGAAATCTTAATCGCATCCGACGTGTCCGTAGCAACGGCGGCGGAAGTGGTAGAACGCGTAAAAGAACAAGCAATGGAAGAACGCTTGCGCGATGAAGAATACGTTATCGGTTTACTGCGCGGCATTTTGACGGATATTTTGGAAGAATCCGAGGTAGAACCGCCTTCCTATCCCTGCGTTATTATGCTTGTGGGCGTAAACGGCGTAGGTAAAACGACGACGGTTGGCAAGCTGGCCAATTATTTCTTATCGCAGGGTAAAACGGTTACGGTGGCGGCGGCGGATACCTTCCGTGCGGCGGCAAGCGAACAGCTTTCCATTTGGGCAGAGCGCGCAAAGGTGCGTATTGTAAAGCACGAGGAAGGCAGTGATCCCTCGGCAGTTATTTTCGACGCCGTTTCCTCGGCAAAAGCGAAAAAGACGGACGTGGTTATCGTCGATACCGCAGGCCGTTTGCACGTCAAGGAAAACTTAATGAACGAGCTTCGTAAAATGGATAGAGTGGTTTCGAGAGAATACCCCGAAGCCGATTTCTTGAAGTTGCTTGTTTTAGACGCAACGACGGGACAAAACGCCGTTAGCCAAGCGCGCGTGTTTGACGAAGCGGTAGAGCTGGACGGTTTGGTATTAACCAAATTGGACGGAACGGCGAAAGGCGGTTTCGTATTCTCGCTTGCTTCCGAGCTTTCCTTGCCCGTTATCTTTGCAGGTGTCGGCGAAAAAATTGACGATTTGGAATTTTTCGATTCGAAGAGCTTTGTAGAAGCCATTTTGTAAAACGGGGCTACCGTGTACGAGTTGAAGTTGTAAATCCTTCCCCTTATTTTAAAATGGTGGGGGCAGGTATGCGTTGAAATGGAGATAAAAGGTTATGAAAATTGATATTTTAACCCTCTTTCCCGAAATGTTTTCGGCTATGCAGGAAAGCATTTTAGGCAGAGCGCAAAAGGCGGGGAAAATTACGATAAACGTTGTAAATATCCGCGATTATACCGAGGATAAGCATTTGAAATGCGATGATTATCCCTTTGGCGGCGGCGCGGGTATGGTAATGATGCCGCAGCCTATCGGAAGCGCTATTGAAGCGTTGGACCCCGACCATAAAGCGCGCAGAATTTATATGTCCCCCAAAGGACAAACGCTTAAGCAGCAAAAGGTTTTCGAGTTGTTAGAATATGAGCATTTGATTTTGCTTTGCGGACACTACGAAGGGGTGGACCAACGAGTAATCGATTTGTTTATCGATGAAGAAATTTCCATTGGCGATTATGTTTTGACGGGCGGCGAGCTGCCTGCAATGGTACTTGCGGATTGCGTTTCGAGATACGTCGATGGGGTAATCAACACTTCGTCGTTGGTGGACGAAAGTTTTTCGGATAACTTGTTGGAATATCCGCAATACACTCGTCCGCAGGAATACAAAGGGTTGACGGTGCCTGACGTTTTGCGTAGCGGCGACCATGGTAAAATTGACAAATGGCGTCGTGAAAAAGCCATTGAAATTACGAAGAAAAATAGGCCGGATTTGTTGCAATAACAACGGTTAAAAGGATACGATATGAAAAATATACAATGGTTTCCGGGGCACATGACCAAGGCGATGCGCGATATGGAAGCCAAGCGGGATTTGTGCGACGGCGTAATTTGCGTACTCGACGCCCGCGCGCCCATTGCCACCGTAAACAAGAATTTAAAGAAAATTTTTGGTGAAAAGCCCATTTTATACGTTTTAAACAAGGCCGACCTTGCGGATGGTAAGGCGGACGCCTTTTTAAAAATGTTTGAAAGCAAGGGAAAATATTGCGTGAAATGCGATTCGACCAACATTTCCACGAAGCGTATTTTGTTACAAAAACTAAATGCAATCACCGAGGAAAAGCGCGCGAGAGCACAAGCGAAAGGGTTAAATCGTACCTTCCGTTTTATGGTCGCGGGGATTCCTAACACGGGGAAGAGCACCATTGTCAACCTGCTTAGCGGACAAAAACGTGCGAAAACGGGTGACAAAGCAGGGGTGACGAGGGACGTGCGCTGGCTTAAATGCGGTGCGTTTGACTTGTTGGACACGCCTGGTACGATGCCGCCTTCCTTTGATAACCAGTATCACGCAAGACACCTTGCGTATATTGGCAGTATCAACGACGACATTTTGGATATGGACGACGTTGCGTTGGAGCTGTTGGGCGAGCTTGCTGAAAAATATCCCGCGTGCTTGACCGAACGTTACGGCATTACCGATTTCTCGGAAAAATTGGGTATGTACGAAGCAGTTTGCAAACGCAGAGGGTTTATTTTCCGCGGCGGTGAATTTGATTATGAACGCGGCGCGAAAGCGATTATCGACGATTTCCGTAAAGGAAGAACGGGAAAAATTTGTTTGGAAGATCCGAAAGATTATACCGATTTTGAGTTCTAAAAACACAAAAGATAGGGGGCAGGTATGAAACGAGTGTGGAATGCGGAAGAGAAACTTCGTTTTGAAAGAGAGCTTTTAGCGAAGGGTTACACCTATATTGCAGGCGTGGACGAAGTGGGCAGAGGCCCGTTGGCAGGGCCCGTGGTTTGCGCGGCGGTGATTATGCCGCTTGACGAGGCGAGCCTTGTCGTGGGCGTGGACGATAGTAAAAAATTATCCGCAAAAAAAAGAGAAGAGCTTGCCGAGCTTATTAAAGATCGCGCGCTTTGGTATGAAATTTCCCTCGTCGACGAAAAGAAAATTGACGAAATCAATATTTTGGAAGCGACGAAATTGGGCATGAAGCAGGCTTTGGAAAGCTTAAAGCAAAAGCCCGACGTCGTGCTGACGGACGGCAATATGACGTTGGATATTGAATTTCCTCAACATAGCGTTGTGCATGGTGACGCGCTGTCCTATTCGATTGGCGCGGCGAGCATTATTGCCAAAGTGCACCGTGACAAAATGATGGACGAATACGCAAAGCAGTATCCCCATTATGGGTTCGAACAAAACAAGGGCTACGGTACGGCGGCGCATATCAATGGAATTAAGGAGTATGGCTTATGTCCCATTCACCGCAGGACGTTCACAAAAAAGTTTTAGGTAAAAAAGGGGAAAAGCTTGTCGAAAAATACGTAAAAGAGCAGGGAATGTCCGTGTTGAAACGCAATTACCGCACTCCGTTTGGGGAAGCCGACCTCATTGCGCAAGACGGGGACGAAGTGGCTTTTATCGAGGTTAAGACAAGAACTTCGGACGGCTACGGCGCGCCGAAGGAATCCGTTTTAAAATCTAAACAACAACGCTATAAACGTATCGCCGAAATGTATTGGCTGCAAACGGGGGAGGAACCCAACGCCCGCTTCGACGTTGCCGAGGTTTGGGCGGACGGAAAAATTGAATATTTAAAAAACGCATTTTAAGTGAACGATTGTATAACAAAATTAAAAGCGACGAGAAAAAACGCCTTTCGACAAAAGGCGTTTTTATTTTGCTTTTCTGTCGTTGTATAATGGTTTGGGGGTGGGGCGATGACGGTGTACGTAGAATACGTTTTGTTGCAAAATTTTTTCTTTGACGCCGCTTTGCTCACTCTTGCGTTGACGGCAGCCAAACGCCCTTGCGCTTGGCGAAAAATCACCTTCTCGGCAGGGTTAGGCGCAGGGTTTGCGTTGGTGTTTCCGTTGCTGGTATTGCCAAGCTTTTTCGCCTTGCTGTTGAAAATAAGCGTCGGCATATTGCTGTGCTTGCTGTCTTTTGGACGGATACAAGGCGGAAAGCATTGGAAAACGTTTGCTCTAACCTGCGTGGTCTTTTTCGCTTTGACCTTTGCAATCGGCGGCGGAATTTTGGGGCTGTTTAGCGGCGTTTTAACTCTTTCAACGGACAACTCTTATCAAATAGCAACGCCGTCCGCGCCTTGGCTTGTCTGCTTATTTTCGGCGTTTTGTTTTTTGTCGGCGCTGTTGATAAAGGGGATTTATCGGCGCCGAGCGGCTCGGCAAAACGTATACGCTTGCGTGGCGCGCGTTGGAGAAAAACGTATCCAAACGGACGGATTTTTCGACAGCGGAAACCGCGCGTGTAAGAAAGGAATTCCCGTTTGCTTTCTTTCCGTCGATTTGCTGTTTGATTTGGTGGAAGATAGGCTATTTTTAACGAAAGATGAGGGGCAGGTATGCGATGAAATGCAAATAACGACGGTAAACGGCGTAAAAAACGCGAAGCTGTACCGAGGATATTTAGAGATTTTGGACGGGGAAACGCGCCGAGAAAAAGAGGTATATTTTTCCCCGTCGGCGAATATGATAGCAAGGGAATATAAACTGCTGATAAACGCAGGGGTGTTTGAGGAGTAAGACGATGAAAATTTTTGAAATACTGCGCTCGTTTTTATTAGAAACGCAAACGTTGATAGAAGAAAATGCCGTAGATTATATATGCGGCAACGGAGAGGCGTTACCCTTGCCGTTGTCCCCCGAAGAGGAGGGAATTATGCTGCGCAAGCTTGGGGAAGAAGCGGAAAAGGAGCGCGCGAAAGCCGAGCTGATTCAACGCAACCTGCGTTTGGTGGTGTATATTGCAAGGAAATTTGACAATACGGGCGTGGACAATGACGATTTGATTTCCATTGGCACAATCGGGTTGATTAAGGCAATCAATTCCTTTCGGATGGACAAAAATATTAAGCTGGCGACCTATGCCTCGCGGTGCATAGAAAACGAAATTTTGATGTATTTACGGCGGACGGCGCGCTTGAAGAGCGAGGTGTCTTTCGACGAGCCGTTAAACACCGATTTTGAGGGGAACGAGCTGTTGCTTTCGGACGTGTTGGGTACGTCGGCGGACAGCGTTTACGGGGATATCGAATCCAACGCCGAAAAGGAGCAGTTGAAAGAAGCCTTAAAAAAGCTAAACGAACGTGAACGGAAAATTATGTTTTTGCGGTTTGGTTTAGGGGGCGGCGAGGAAATGACGCAAAAGGACGTGGCGGACCTTTTGGGAATTTCGCAAAGCTACATATCACGATTGGAAAAGAAAATTATTTTGCGTTTACGAAAGGAAATTTCGAAAATGGAATAAAAAAACGCCAACTGGCGCATACTCATCTCAACCCTGCCTGCCTCGTTTTATGGTTTTACATAGGACAAGGAGGATTGAGGACTATGCAAAAAGTGGAAATTTGCGGCGTGGATACGGCAGGGCTTCCCCGTTTGACGGCAAAGGAAAACGAGGAACTGATGTACAAGCTGAAAGAGGGAGATAAGCAGGCAAGGGACACCTTTATCATTGGCAATATGCGATTGGTGCTGTCGCTTGTCAAGCGGTTTCGGATAAAAAATTTAGGCGCGGACGACGTGTTTCAGGCAGGCTGCGTGGGGTTGATAAAAGCCATTGACGGCTTTGACGTCAGCGTGGGTGTGAAATTTTCCACCTACGCTGTGCCTATGATTATCGGGGAAATTAAACGATATTTACGGGACGGCAATTCCCTTCGCGTTTCCCGTTCGATACGGGATATGGCATATCGCGTGTTAAAGGCAAGGGAGCAAATTGAGGAGCGTGACGAAGAAGCGACCACCTCAAAAATAGCCGAGGAATTGCAAGTGGCGGAGCGTGAAGTGGTGTACGCCCTCGACGCCATTTCCGATCCCGTTTCCTTGTACGAACCCGTCTATAACAAAGCAGGGGACACCTTATTGTTGATGGACCAGCTTTGCGACGAAAAGAATACGGATGAAATTTGGACCGAGCGCGTTGCTTTGGGCGAAGCGATGGAAAAGCTGGGCGAGCGGGAAAAGAAGATTTTATTTTTACGCTATTACGAAGGGAAAACGCAAACGGAAATTTCTGAAGAAGTTGGCATTTCGCAAGCGCAGGTTTCTCGCTTGGAGAAAAACGCATTGAACAATATTCGGCTAAATATTTCTTAAAAACAAGGGGGCAGGTATGCGTTGAAATGCATACCTGCCCCGTTAAACGAGAAAAATTTACTCCAATTCTTCAAAATTTCTATTGCCGTGAAAGGAATCGTTAGCGGTAGGCGGAGGGGGACAGCAACGGTTGGGTTTGTTGCCGCCTTGCTTTTGCGGAAACCCGACGTTGACCAAAATAACGTCCTCGCCTATTTTAACGATATTGCGAAGCTCAATAAACAGTTCGTTTTTCTTAAAACCAAACCCACGGCAGCCAGGGACGATAATTCCCCACCATTTATTTTCAGGATAGCGCAAAGCGACGTCGATAACTTTGCCCAGCTTTCTTCCGTCCTGCGTATTGACCACTTCTTTTGCGCGCAGTTCCGAAAAACTTAATTCCATATTTCTCTCCTTATGAAAAAATGTCTTGCTACAATATATGCGGCGGCGCAAAAAAGAGTGCAAAAAGATAAAAAAACGTCTAAAAATTTCGATATATAGCCTAAAATTGATAAATATATACCTATAAAAATAAATTTTCACAAATTTTTCACGCCGATTTGTCTTAAAATTGACAAAAAGCGGGTATAGTTAATATAGGAAACTTTTTTCAAGCACACTGCTTTTGGTAATTTTATCAAAAGGTAACGCAAAAAGGGGATAAACGCAAATGAAAATTTTAATTGTTGACGATGAAGAAATGATCCGCAGCGTCCTTCGGGAATACGTGGAGTTTGAAGGCAACGAAGCCTTTGAAGCGGCGGATGGTATGGAAGCGGTCAAGCTTTGCCGTGAAAACGATTACGATCTTCTTTTGATGGATATTATGATGCCGCATTTGGACGGTTTTTCGGCGGTAAAGGAAATCCGCAAAACCAAAGACGTGCCCGTTATTATGCTTTCGGCGCGCAGCGAGGAATACGACAAGCTGTTCGCATTTGAAATTGGCGTGGACGATTACGTCACCAAGCCCTTCTCGCCCAAGGAAGTGATGGCGCGTATTAACGCTGTGACGAAACGCAGGGCAGGCAAAGTTTCGGGCAACGAAATTTTGAAATTTGAGGGATTGGAAGTGGATATGGCAGGCCGCAACGTATACGTTGACGGTGAAAAGGCGGAGCTTACGCCCAAAGAATATGAATTGCTGTTTTATCTCGTGCGCAACAAGGGCATTGCTTTGACGCGTGAAAAATTGCTTTATGACGTTTGCGGGTTCGATTTTTACGGGGACGACAGAACGGTAGACACCCACGTGAAAATGTTGAGAAGCAATTTGAAAGAATATCGCAAATTTATCGTCACGTTGCGTGGTTTGGGATATAAATTTGAAGAATAATGCAAGAAAACAGCCCTGCTTTACACAAAGCGGGGCGTAACGCTTTTTATGGCAAGCAAAAATGCCGATTATAGGCAAGGACGTTGGACGAAAAATGAAGAAAAAGAACGCCGCGCAGACGGAAATACAACAAAATAAACCCGTCAAGCCCAAAAAGGTAGGGCGTTTTTTGCGTGGCAAACGCAAGCATACCAGCATGTATTTTTTGCTGTGGACGATTTTCTCGCTGTTGTCGTTGACCGTCATTATTTTGTTCGGCGTTACGCAACACATAATGATTACGCAGGTGTACGAAGAAGAACTTGCCAAAGGTATCACGCGGAAAGGACAAGCGGTACATTCGGAACTGCTCCAAGGTGTACCTGACGACTTTAATTACAATTACAGCGGTTATATACGCTTTTTGGGCGCGAAATACGACGTGCAGGTATGGATTTTGGATGCGGAAGGTAGACGTATTTTTCCGCAGGAGCAAAACATTGACCCCAACAATCCACATTTTGAAGAACATTTCGATTTTTCCGCCGAGCTTATCCAATTAAAAGCGGCGCTTTCCGAAACGGGGAATGGTTCGGCGGTGTACGAAACCGAGGATGGCTACGCGTACGGCGCGCAATTGTTTTTGTATGGTTTGGAAAGTTATCTTTACGTTGAACAGCCGATAGACATTATTCCTATCGCCAGCCAAACGTCGTCGGTGCGTATGGTGTTGATGGCCATTTTTGTCTTGCTGTTGGCGTTTGCGGCGTCGAGTGCCGTTTCGGGTTGGATATCCAAGCCTATCGTTGAAATGACGAAAAAGGCAAACCGCTTAGCGCAAGGGGATTTCAGTGTCGATTTCCATGGCGCAAGTTACAGCAGCGAAATGGTCGAGCTTGCCGAAACGCTAAACTTTGCCCGTGACGAATTGTTGAAAACGGACAAGATGCAAAAGGAATTGATTGCCAACGTTTCGCACGATTTTAAAACGCCGTTGACAATGATTAAGGCGTACGCGTCTATGATTATGGAAATTTCAGGCGACGTACCCGAAAAGCGCAACAAGCACGCGCAGGTTATCGTCGACGAAGCCGACCGTTTGGCGACTTTGGTGGGCGACGTACTCGATTTATCAAAATTACAATCGGGGATAGAAGTTTTGAAGAAGAACGTCTTTGATATGTCCTCGTACACCTACGAAGTGCTGGATAGATTTGCATATCTCAAAGACACGCAGGGCTACGTTTTCGAAGTGGACGTGGACGAGGATTTGTACACCTGCGCGGACGAACTGAAGATAGGTCAGGTGCTGTATAATTTAATAGGCAACGCCGTCAATTATACGGGCGAGGATAAAAAAGTGTACGTGCGCTTGAAAAAGGAAACGGAAAACGTATTCCGCTTCTCGGTTACGGATACGGGCGCAGGGATAAAGGCGGAAGAAATCAACGAAATATGGGATAGATATTACCGTTCCAGCGAAACGCACAAACGTCCTGTCAAGGGTATGGGTTTGGGCTTGTCCATCGTCAAAACCATTTTAACCCGACACGAGCTAATCTTCGGCGTGGACAGCGAAGTGGGCAAGGGCAGTACGTTCTACGTGCTTTTCCCCATTGCCAAAGAGAAAGGCGATACAGAGGCGCAACAAAACGCTTGACAAAACGCTTGACAAAACGCCGTTTTATAGATATAATAAAAGCAATTAAATACATTCTTTGGGGCGAGGTGAAATTCCTCACCGGCAGTATAGTCTGCTAAGGACGAGCAATCGTCCCCGAATCGGTGAAATTCCGATACCGACGGTTACAGTCCGGATGGGAGAAGAAAGGCATCGTTTTTGCGCTGCCCAAAAAAGGTGTTTTTACGCCCCGACGGTTTTGTCGGGGTTTTCTTTTTTAAGGAGAAAGACAATGGAAAAAACAAACGAAACAACTAAAACGACGGGGGCAGGTACGGATTTAAATGTAAAAACGCCTACAAAAACCCACCGACAAACAAAGCGGTTTACGGCAAAACGCTTGGCGTTAATGTCGGTGTTTACCGCGCTTGCTTATGCCGTTAGCTTTTTAGAAATTCCTTTGCCCTTATTTGGCGCAGAATTTTTAAAATTGGATTTTGGCAACGTATTTATTTTGCTTATTTCCTTCTTGTTGGGGCCAATGGAAGGGGTGATTGTTTGTCTTTTAAAAGAAAGTTTGCGGTGCTTGACTAGTACGTCGCTGTGCGCAGGCGAGGCGGCCAATTTCTTAATTACCAGTTCCTATTTATTACTTCCGTCCATAGCATATCAATTCCGTAGGAATTTAAAGACGGTTATATGGACGCTGTCGGCTTCCTGCTTATTGGCAACGGGCATGGCGTTGCTTGTCAACCGCGTGCTGATTTTCCCCGTATACGCCGTATTGTTTGGCGGTAGTATTTTAGGAATGACGGTAGCCGAAGCCTTTTCAGCGTTTTGGCTTGCGCTGCTTATTTTTAACCTTATCAAAACCATTGGGGTGGCGGTGTTGACTTCGTTGCTGTACAAACGGCTGTCAAATTTCTTGAAAAAGTGGAAAATTTAAAGAAATACGGCGCAAAGTATTGCAAAATTTTCTTTGAGGTATTATAATAAAAGCATGGCAATATTTATTTCAAAATCACGAGAAGAAACGGAGGCGTTTGCTACGCAATACGCAAAGACGTTAAAAGGCGGGGACGTTCTGTTGTTGGACGGCGATATGGGCGCAGGAAAAACGGTGTTTTCCAAAGGCATAGCCAAAGGACTTGGCATTGAGGAAGAAGTGACCAGCCCTACCTACGCCTATATGAACGATTACGACGGGAGATTGTTCCATTACGATTGCTATCGTATCGAATCGGTAGAGCAAGCGGAAAATTTAGGTCTTGCCGATTATTTTGATATGGGCGGCATTTGCCTTATCGAATGGGCGCAAAATATCGCGCCGCTGTTGCCGCGCAACGTCAAGCGAGTAATCATTCGCAAAATAAATGAAAACGAACGAGAAATTGAATATTGAGTATTGATTTCTGTACAAAAACCGAAAAAAAGGAGGGCGCACCGTGGAAAAAATGAATAGAAATTTTTTAGCAATTGATACCAGTTGCAGTTATTTGACTGTGGTTGCTTGCAAGGGTGAAAAAGTGTATACGGTGTTCAAGCCCGATTGTGCGATGAAGCATTCCGTTTCGGTGATGCCTGCGGTGGAAGAGGCGTTGCAAAAAGCCGATTTGACCTTGGAAGAATGCGATTTTTTTAGCGCGGTTGTCGGTGCAGGCTCTTTTACGGGGATTAGAATTGGCATTTCGGCAGTAAAGGGATTATGTTTGGCGTTTGGAAAACCTGCGCTGCCCGTAACTTCTTTTGACGTAGCGGCATATAATGCGATAGACGGCGAGGGAAAGCTGCTTTGTTTGGTGGACGCTTTGCATGGCTCCTATTACGTTTGCGGTTATCAAAACGGCGAAGTGGTATATTCTCCGTCCTACGTGGAAGAAGCGGAAGTGTTGCGTTTGGCGCAAGAGGGATACCGTTTGGTTGCGGCCTCCGATTGTCCTTTGCAGGGGGCGGCGGTGGAAATGGTCGATCCTGCTATCGGTTTGCAAAAGGCGGTATCGGCTTTGGCGGATAAAGGCGCTTTTGGAGATTTGAATGCATTGTACATTAGAAAAAGCTCCGCTGAGCTCAATGCGGAAAAGGCGGAAAAATAATGGAAGTTTTTTGCTTTTGGCAAGCGGAAGATATCCCTGCGGTTGCGGCGTTGGAAAGGGAATGTTTCCCTGATCCTTGGACGGAAGAGGCGCTGTTATCCCAGCAGGGCAGGGCAAACCATTACGGCATTGTTTGCAAGCGCGACGGCGAGTTGATAGGGTATATTTACGGGACCGTCCTCTTTGAGGACGCGGAAATCTACAAGGTGGCGGTACGCCCCGATTGCCGTGGGCAGGGGCTTGGTCGGCGTTTGGTGGAGGAAGCGTTTGCGTTTTTCAAACAACAAAATGCCGAGCGTGTATTTTTAGAGGTTCGCGCAGGCAACGTTGCGGCGCGTAAATTGTACGAAAATAGCAATTTTACCACTTTGCGGATACGAAAAAATTACTATTCGGACGGCGAGGATGCCGTGGAAATGACGACAATTTTGTAAGGAGGGCGAGCGACGGTTTCTTTATCCGACGTTTCGTTTTTACAAAAGGGAGAGGGAAAGGATTTGGTGCTACTGCACGGATACCTTTCTTCCAAAGAAGCGTTCACGGCGCAAATAGCCTATTTTTCCCGTTTTTATCGGGTGACAGCCATTGATTTTTTAGGATTTGGCGGCAGCAGGTATTTGACGAGTGCATTTTCGGTGGAAGATTACGCCGAATGGACGGAAGAAGTGTTGGGGCTGTTGCAGGTGCAAAAACCGCACGTAATTGCCCATTCGTTTGGGTGTCGGGTAGCGGTGAAGCTGGCAAGTATGCGCCCAGACGGATATTTTGATAAAATGGTATTGACGGGCGCGGCAGGCGTTATTTTAAAACGCGGACTGCGTTATAAATGCAAGGTGAAAGCCTATCGTTTGGTGAAGAAGGTTGCGCCGCGGTTTGCGGAAAGACATTTCGGCAGCGAGGAATACCGCACGCTTTCGCCGACCATGAAAGAAAGCTATAAAAAGATAGTAAACGAGGATCTGCGCAGTTGCGCAAAACGGATAAAAAACCGCGTGCTTTTGATAGAAGGGGAGTCCGACAGCGTTACGCCGATGCAAGAAGCGGAAGCGTATTTGCAATGTTTTGAAAACGGACGGCTGGAAAAAATGTCAGGCGGACATTTTGCGTTTGCGGAGTATCCCGTACTTTTTAATTTAATTACAGAGGAATTTTTGTATGAATGAAACGGTGTTGAGGATTGTTGCATGCTTAGCGACCACCTGCATGTTTTGTCTTTCCACAATCAAGCTTGTGGGGGCGTTACAGCAAGGTGGATATAAGGGCGGCTGTTTTACGTGTTGGCTGCGTAGAAAGGACAATTTGCAATTTAATCGTCTTAGCGTATTTGCGCTGTGCTTGGCGTTGACGTCGGCAATTACGTCCTTGAGTTTCTCGTTTATGGGCGTACGCGGCGCACAGTTGGTTTCGGCGATTCCGTTCTTTATTGTATGCCTTGCCTTTTACTGGGCGGACGGGAAGTACAGTTTGAAAGTGCCTGTGAAGCGTACGGGGCGTTTCTATCGTTTGTTTACGGCGTATTTCTTCGTTACCGCATGCGTTTCCTATCTGTTTATTGCGTTACTCGGCTTCTTGGCAAAATGGAACGGTTCGACCATTTACGGGCTTGTCGCTTACGTACCGTATGCCGTTATGCCTGCCCTGCTTCCCTTGTTGCTTTGCTTTGCAAACGCCGTAGAGGGCAGTTTTGAAAACGTACGCAATAACAAATTTGTTAAACGCGCAGGCAAGACGTTGGAAGAAAGCAAAATGATCCGTGTCGGCATTGTGGGCAGCTATGGCAAGACGGGCGTGAAAAACGTTCTCGCAACCTTGCTTTCGGAAAAATATGCAGTGATTGCCACTCCCGAATCGTACAACACGCCGATGGGTATTGCCAAGACGGTATGCGCGGAAGAATTTGCCGGCAAGGAAATTTTTATTGCGGAAATGGGCGCGCGCAAGGCAGGGGATATCTCCGCGCTTTGCAATTTGGTAAAGCCGGATTACGTTATTTTTACGGGAATTTGCAATCAACATATCCACACGTTTGGGGATATTGACGGAGTATGGTCGGAAAAGAAACAAGCGTTGCTCAATGGCGCGAAGGTTGCTGTTTGCGGCGATTCGTTGAAAGAAAGAATTGCAAGCGAAAGCTTTGAAAACGTTAGCATTTCGTATGCGGAAACGCAGGAAACAGGCGCGGTTTTCGGCAGTGACAAAACGAGCTTTTCCTTACGTTTGGGCGAGAAAACCGTGGCGGTGGAAACCAGCTTGCTTGGCAAGGCGGCGGTGGAAAATATTACCCTTGCGGCGAAATTGGCATTTGCGCTTGGTTTGACGGCGGAAGAAATTGAAAAGGGCTTGAAAAAGCTTCAGCCCACGCCGCATAGATTGCAGCTTTTGCAAAACAACGGCGTGTATATTTTGGACGACAGCTACAATTGCAACCCTGTTGGCGCAACGGAAGCCCTTGCGGCGCTTGGACGTTTTAGCGGTAGAAAATGTATCGTAACGCCTGGCATTGTCGAATGCGGTATTTTGGAAGAAGAAATCAACGGCACGCTTGGACAGCAAATTGCCAACGCTAACTTGGATAAGGTTGTTTTGGTAGGCGAAACGCTGGTGGGCTGTGTGAAAAACGGTTATAAAGCGGCAGGGGGCAACGAGGACGCGTTGGTATGCGTGAAAACGTTGGCGCAGGCGCAAACGCTGCTTAGCGAATGGGTGCAGGCAGGCGACGCAGTACTCTTTTTAAACGATTTGCCCGACGTATATTAAGACGTATATTAAGCTAAAATTTTTAAATTAAAAACCAAAGAAACACCAAAGCAAAGAAAATTGCGGAGGTGTTTTTTTATGCGGAAAGTGGCGGTATTGTTTGGGGGCAGGTCGTGCGAAAACGAAATTTCCGTGTTGACGGCGGTGTTCGTGATGCGGTTGCTGGATAGGACGAAATATACGGTTGTTCCCGTATATATTCATACGGACGGCGGTATGTATACGTCCGAAAAAATGTTCGATTTGGATGTTTTTCGGGATAGAAAACGTACTGATTTTCAACGGATTTTCTTTGACGGTGGATCTGTATATGCAAAGAAAAAAGGAAAAAAAATACGGAAAATAGCCGAAATTGACGTTGCGCTCAATTGCTGTCACGGCGGTTTGGGCGAGGGCGGCGGCGTTTCGGCTATGATGGAATGGAATGATATTCCGTTGGCTTCCCCCGACCTCACTTCGTCGGGGATATTTATGGACAAAAGCATGACGAAGCTGGTGGTGAAAGGGTTGGGTGTGCCCACTTTAGATTATCTCCGCGTCAACGAGGCGGATTATCAAAAGCGTGGAAAATTTTTGTTGCGCAGTATAGAATCGCGCCTAAAATACCCCGTCGTTGTAAAGCCTGCGCACCTTGGCTCGTCCATTGGCATTTCGGTGGCGAAAAATGAAACGGAAGTGCAGGCGGCGTTGGAAACGGCATTTCGTTTGGACGATAGAGTGATTGTGGAAAAATATCTTGCCGACAAGCTGGACGTCAATTGCGCGGCGTATATGCTAGGCGGCGAAATTGTGCTGTCCGAGCCCGAAGCAGCGTTTGGTGAGGGGATATATACCTTTGAGGAAAAATACATAAAAAAACGCGCGGACGAACGCTGGGAATTTTCCGAAAAAGGCAAGGGCAGGTATGCGTTGAATGGGGATTTACGGGCAAAAATACGCTCGTATACCAAAACCTTATACAAGCGTTTAAACTTGAAAGGCGTGGTGCGTATGGATTTCTTAATTAGCGGCGGCGAAGCCTATCTTTGCGAGGTGAATACCGTGCCTGGCTCGCTTGCCTATTATTTCTTTTGCGAGCGTGTAACGGACGCAAGGCGGTTTTTCGGGGATTTAATAGAAGAAGCTTTAAGGGAAAAAGAAAAGGAGAAAAAATTGGTGCCCTCTACGGGCATTTTAGCAACGGTGCGTTGGCAAAAAAAATAAAGCCGAGAGAAAACGGCAAGAAAAAAAGAGTAGGCTTAACCTACTCTTTTATCATTTTATTTCGATATCTGCAACCAATTAAGAAAGATTGCTTTGGTTGTTGGTTTGGGTGTTTGCCTGCGCTTGCGTTTGCGGTTGCACAAGAAGCGCGTCTGCTTCGTGGGGGATATATTCGAACACGAAATTTTTGCCTTTGCCCGCTACGTAAATAATGGTGTAAAGGATAGCGCCTGCGGTTTCGACAAGCATATCTTTCATGGTGTCGAACAAGCCGATATCCACATATCCAGGCAACGCTTCGCCGTTGACGATTACGCTGGTGATTTCGTCAAACTCGCCCATAACGCCCGTTTCGGGACCGATGAGGTAGGAGTGGATAATGTTGACGTAAACGTCCTTTTGCATATCCGTACCGAAAGCGGTGTCCATACCAAATTCAACAAATTCCCACAAGCCTGCGATGGCTACGGAGAAGAAGAAACCGCAAATAGCGCACACGGCGATACCGCATTTACCTTTCTCAAACGCCTTGGGGAGATACGCGCCGAACATAGCGAAGATAACCCCTGCAAAACCATGGAGAAGGGAATCCCACCACGAAACCAAATAATAGAGCTTGTACGAATATCCAAGCAAAGGACAAATGGCGTAAATCATGATGAAGATATACAGCGTAATTTGAATTTTAAAGCGGAACAATTTTTCTGCGATAAAGGGAATGCAAATATACAGGACGGACAACAGCGCCATAATGGCTTTACCGCTTTCGTTTTTCATGGAGAAAAAGAAAAAGGTAAACAGGCAAAACAGCAAGCATATCGAGAAAGTTGTCCAACGCACTACCAATTCTTTTGTGATATTTTTTTCGTTCATAATTTTTCCTCAAAACAAAAAAGTTTTTACGGGCAAAGAGGGGGATTTCCAACCTCTTCCAAAAATGTATTGTATCATTTTTTTAAA
This sequence comes from Candidatus Scatosoma sp., assembly GCA_045658805.1. Taxonomy (GTDB): domain Bacteria; phylum Bacillota; class Clostridia; order Christensenellales; family Borkfalkiaceae; genus Scatosoma. The sequence goes on along the minus strand of JAZOVQ010000033.1, from coordinate 15,948 downwards.
AATAAGTCAATTATATTGTTTCCAAAAACGCAAAAAAGCTCCCCTTAAGGGGAGAAAATTGTAAAATCACCGCGTTATTTATTGCTTTTTGATAGGGATTTTGTTATAATAGGGTGAAAAATTATGACGAAACGAGGAGGTAAAACCATGGCGATAAGCGAATTTACCGATAAAGTGAGAATTTTAATCAAGGCAGGCGACGGCGGCGACGGGATGAATTCCTTTAAGGCGTTTAAGGGGAAACCTGCGTGCGGACCTGACGGCGGTGACGGCGGTAAGGGCGGCGACGTGTATTTTGTCGGTGATAAGGACATGACCGATTTATTCCCTTTCCGTTTTGTTTCTAAATATTTTGCAGAAGGCGGCGCGATAGGCGGCACCAACAGATGTTGTGGTAAAAGCGGTAAGGATTTGTTTATCAAAGTGCCTTTGGGTACGCTTGTACGCGATGAAGAAACGGGCAAGCTGATTTGCGACGTGTTTGAGGACGGACAGGAAGTGTTGGTTGCGCGCGGCGGTAACGGCGGTAAGGGTAACGTACGTTTTACGACGGCAAGACGCCATGCGCCTAACTTTTCTCAAAAGGGCGAAAAGGTAAAACAGCATTACGTACTTTTGGAAATGAAAGTGATTGCAGACGTCGGTTTCGTTGGCTTCCCCAACGTAGGGAAAAGCACTTTGCTTTCCAAAATTTCGGCGGCTAGACCGAAAATTGCCAATTATCATTTCACCACGCTTTCCCCTAACCTTGGCGTAGTGAGATATTATGATAAATCGTTTGTGGCGGCGGATATTCCTGGTTTGATTGAGGGCGCGGCGCAAGGCGCGGGCTTGGGACACGATTTCCTTCGCCATATGGAGCGTACGCGTATGCTTTGCCACGTTGTAGATATTTCGGGTTGTGAAGATAGAGATCCCATTGAAGATTTCAAAAAAATCAATGCCGAATTGAAGGAATTTAGCGAAGAGCTTGCCAAGCTTCCGCAGGTGATCGTATGCAACAAGTGTGATATTTTCGGTGCGGAAGAGAACTTAAAGGCGTTTAAGAAGAAGTTTGGCAGAAAATATAAAATTTTCCCTATCACGGCATTGTCGGGTGAGGGGACGAAGGAATTGTTGGACGGGATTGTTGGGGTATTGGATACCTTGCCTCCCGTGGAACGCATTATGCCTGAAGAAGAATTTGAATACAAAGCAAACGATGATTTGAATTTTGAAATTTTCAAAGACGAAGACGGGGTATACGTTGTTGTTGGCGGTTTGGTGGACATGCTTTGCCGCAACGTTGTATTGAACAATCCCGATTCGATGTTATATTTCCAAAAAGTATTACGTTTACGCGGTGTTATCAAATCCCTCACGAAGATGGGCTGTCAAGAAGGGGATATTGTGTTTATCGGGGATGTGGAGTTTGACTTCATCCCTTGATTAAGTAAAAACGTATATACGTCGCATTTCAGCGTTGCGCTGCGGCAACCTTCGGTCACGTACGCAAATGTACGCTCCCTTAGGTTATCCTCGCGCGCCTTGAACTGCTCGTATCTCCGTAAGCGTTCCGCTTGACCATGCTTTTCAAACGAGCGTGTTGGTGGTTGAGTGTTGACGGTTTACAGTTACAGTTCGTTTAACAAAAAGGGGTTAAGGGGCATTGTCCCTTACGGATTTTTAAGGCAGAGCCTTAAAGCCCCGATGGCAATCGCCGCCATAAGGCGGTAACGGACCCTTACAAGCAAGCTTTGCTTGCGCTATTTATGCCATAGGCATTCTACGCCGATAGGCGGTAACGGACTCTTACAAGCAAGCTTTGCTTGCGCTATTTATGCCGTAGGCATTCTACGCCGATAGGCGTTGAACATCTCGTAATTACATAAAAACAACAAAAAAAGGAAAAAATATAGGACATGATTATTACTAGCGAAAATATTACTAGCAAACAAAGAAGTAAAATGAAATCTATCGCGGCGAAGCTTTCGCCTGTAACGCAAATCGGCAAAGGCGGCATCACCGACAATTTATTGAAAACGCTTTCCGATGCATTGGATGCACATGAAATTATTAAGGTGAACATTTTGGAAACGGCGGACGACGATGCGAGAAACCTCGCGGAAAACGTTGCGGAACTTTTGGAAGCCGTTCCCGTTGCCGTTATCGGCAGAAAGGCAATTTTTTACCGCTATTCCCGCAGGGAAAAATTTGCCCACCTCGAAATTTAAGAAAAAGCGTTTAAAAGCTAAAATTTTGTTTTATAAATACTTGTAAAGAAAAGTATTAAGGAAGGGAGAGCTATGGAACAAGAAGAATTGAGAGAAAAGGTAGAGTTAGATCCCGAAAGCTACGAAGAAGCTTGCGAAAAAGCGGAAAAAGCCGCTAAGAAAAAATGCGGCTCGAAAAAAGCGCAAGAAGAAATTGCCAAAGCGCAAGCGGACGCGGAAGAAAGCAAACGCAAATGGTATGCTGTAACGGCGGAATATGAAAATTATCGCCGTCGCACCCAAAACCAAGCGGCACAACGTTATACGGACGGCAGAAACGACGTTATCGCTTCGCTTTTCCCTATCGGTGACAACCTTGAAAGAGCGCTTGCCGCTTGTACGGACGAAAACACCAAGCAGGGCTTGGATATGGTTTTGAAGTCCTTTAAAAAAGTGTTAGAGGGCGAGGGCGTAGAAGAAATTGATCCCGTAGGCCAGTCTTTTGACGCTACGTATGCGGAAGCCATTATGGCAATGCCTGCAGGCGAGGGTGAAGAATCGGGTATCGTGAAACAAGTGTACGTTAAAGGCTATAAAAAGGGCGAAAAAGTGTTGCGCTACGCGCAGGTTATCGTTACCCAATAACGTCGGTTACAAAGTAAAATAAAAGGGCTTCGGTTTGTACCGAGGCCTTTTTTGCCGCTTGGTATTTTACTGTAAAACCTAAAATAATATGTATTTACCTAAGAAAAATTGATTTTTTACTTGACAATGGCAAGATAAAGGGGTATAATGTTAAAAAATATCGACGAAAGATGTCGAAAATTGTAAAAGGAGAAATATTTATGTTCTGTAAGTATTGTGGTAAAGAGCATTTGGACGAAGCAATCGTTTGTCCTCATTGCGGTATGATGTTGAAACAAATCCCCACCCCCGTAGTAGCACCTGCTCCTGCAGCGAAGCCCGTAGCAAAAGCACCCGTAGCGGCTGGCGAATTGGAAAAAGCAACCAAATTGGCTAAACTTTTCGGTATGTTCGCGGCAATTGCAATTGCTATGACTTTCTTGTTGATTGTTGCAACGATTGCATCGATGGGTAGCTACTCTATCACGCATTATTCTCTTTGGGATGAAGATTTGGTTATCTTCTCTTGGTTGTTCGGTTGGACGGCATTGGGCATGGGCATCACCTCTTTCATCTTGAGCGTGAAGCAAAGCAATTATGCAGTGAAGTACGTTTCGCTTTTGGTATTCATCTTCTCTATCCTTGCATATTTTGCACCCGTAATGTTCCTTTCTCTCTAAGGAAATCCATAATATCTAATAAAATTCCTCTCGGTGTAACATACGCCGAGGGGTTTTTATTTTTTGGCTATGTCGCATCACTTAGTTGATTTTTGACGGAAAAATACCACGAAATACATCGCGTTTTGCTCGGTTGCAGACCGCTGGGAGTATGTGCCCTCACAAACCGCCTGTCTTTCTTACATTTTTCTCGGCAAGTCGCTAAAAATGAATTTTAGCTAAAATCAACCATTCTCTGTGACATAGCCTTATTTTTTAAAATAAATTTTTTCATTCGCTATTGACAAACGCCAAAAGGTGGGGTATAATGTAACAAAATCGGCTAACAGCTGAAAAAGGAGAGAAAAAATGTTTTGTCAATTTTGTGGTAAAGAACATTTGGACGGTGCGGTGGTTTGTCCGCATTGCGGAATGTTGATTGAACAGGAGATCGCAGTGTCTGCGCCTGTTGCTACGCCCGTAGCGCAACCTACGGCGGCCCCCGTAGCGGAACAGCCCAAAGACGTCTACGCTTTTGATGATCGCTCGAAAAAGGCGTTGAAATTGTGGCTGATTTATTTGTTTATCGGCGTAGGTTCGTCTGTGCTTAGTTGGTTAATTAACCCCAATATATGGGGCGGTAGCACTGTGGATACGCTTACCATACGTTATTTGTTTGGGTTAGGCTGTGTAATTGCGCAAGTCGTATTTGCGATATTGGCGTTTGTTGCGGCGTTGAAGCAACCTAATAAGCCGTTGAAAACAGCATTTATTATCTGGTTTATCATCGCAATGTTTAGCGCATTGAATGTTATGGTTTCTTATATTGTGACACTGGATTCGTTGGGCGGATACGGTTATTACTATTATTAAGTTGGTCAAACCGAAAAGCTGAAAAAGGAGAGAGAAAATGTTTTGTCAATTTTGTGGTAAAGAACATTTGGATGGTGCGGTGGTTTGTCCGCATTGCGGAATGTTGATTGAACAGGAGGTTGCAGTTTCTGCGCCTGTTGCTACGCCCGTAGCGCAACCTACGGCGGCCCCCGTAGCGGAACAGCCCAAAGACGTCTACGCTTTTGATGATCGCTCGAAAAAGACGTTGAAATTGTGGATTATTTTTATGCTTATCGGAACGGGGATTTCGCTTATAAGCTGGATATTACAGCGAATTCTCTTTGCTTCTGTTGGCATTCATTATGGGTTGGAAATTAGCTACTATTTGAGTATTTGTCGCTATATCGCGTCGATTGTATTTGATATTTTGATTTTTGTATCTGCATTGAAGCAACCTAATAAGCCGTTGAAAACAGTATTTATTATCTGGTTTATCATCGCAATGTTTAGCGCATTGAATGGTATGCTTTCTTATATTGCGGCACTGGATTCGTTGGGCGGATACGGCTATTATTAAGTTTGTAACGTTTTGACGAAAGTCAAGGCGGACCGTAAAACGGAAATTACATAAATAACAAAAAATAAGGATGGGAAAGGATATGATTTCATTAAAAGACAAAGTGGTAATTATTACGGGCGGCGGCAGAGGTATTGGTTTCGGGCTTTCGACGGCGTTTGCGAAAGCGGGCGCGAAGCTTGTTATTACGGGCAGAACGGAATCGACTTTGCTTGCGGCAAAGGAAAAATTGGAAGCGGCGCACGGCTGTGAAGTGCTTTGCGTAACGGCGGACGGCGCGGACGAAGCGGCTATTCAAAACGTAATTGATAAGACGGTAGAACGCTTTGGTAAAATTGATGCGGTGGTAAACAACGCGCAGGCTTCGGCTTCGGGTAAAATGCTTATCGACCATACCAAAGAGGATTTGGATTTGGCAATTTATTCGGGCTTGTATGCAAGCTTCTTCTATATGCAAAAGGCGTTCCCTCACCTTAAGGAAACGCAAGGCTGTGTTATCAATTTTGCCAGCGGTGCAGGCTTGTTTGGCAGAATTGCACAATCGTCCTACGCAGCGGCGAAGGAAGGCATTAGAGGTCTTTCCCGTGTAGCGGCAACCGAATGGGCACCCTACGGCGTGCGCGTAAACGTAATTTGTCCTTTGGCTATGACGGAAGGTTTGCAAAAGTTCAAGGAAGAATATCCCGAACGTTATGAACAAACCATTAAGGGTGTGCCTATGGGTAGATTTGCCGATCCCGAAAAGGACGTTGGCGGCGTGTGCGTATTCCTTTGTTCGGACGAAGCAAGCTACGTTACGGGTGAAACCATTACGTTGCAAGGCGGCAGCGGCTTAAGACCGTAATACCATTTATAAAATGAAACAACAAAAGCAGGGGAAGAGTTTTTCTCCTGCTTTTTGCTTTTAAGGGGTTGACTTTGGAAAGGTTGTGTGTTAAAATGATATTATCATTTTATGACGGCCGAGGAGGTAGTTATGAGGAAAGTTTTAATGGCATTGCTCTCTTTGATGATGGCGGGTACGCTGGTTGTAGGCGTATCGGCGTGTGATTTCGGCGGCGGAAATTCGTCAAATCTCAACGAGGAGTCCAGCGCAAGCGTTGACGATTCTGTTGACAACGAGGGCGGATCTTCCGAGAACAACGATAGCGCTTCCGAGGACGGGGAGAGTTCTTTTGAGGACGATAGTTCGTCCGAGAACAACGATAGCTCTTCCGAAGAGGAAGAGTTGCCCGCAAGTGAAGGGTTGGCATATACCTTAAGTGAAGACGGTACGTATTACAGCGTAACGGGTATAGGTACATGCACGGATACGGATATTGTTATTCCGTCTACGTATAACGGCTTGCCAGTGACTGATATCCAACAGGGTGCGTTTGCATTTATGAATTCGACTAGCATAATTATCTCTAATGGGGTAATCACGATTGGTGATAGGGCGTTCTCTGATTGTTATAGCTTGACGAATGTGGTGATTGGGGGCAGTGTAACCACAATCGGGGAAGCTGTATTCTGGGGGTGCGGGAGCTTGACGAATATAAAAGTAAGCACGCAGAATAGTGCATATAAAGATATTGATGACAATTTGTATAGCAAAGACGGAACGGTTTTAATTCAATATGCTATTGGAAAAACGGCAACGGAATTTGTTATTCCCGACAGTGTAACCAAGATTGGTTCTGGGGCGTTCTATGGATGCAGTAGCTTGACGAGCGTTGTTATTCCCGACGGCGTAACTACGATTGGTGAGAGCGCGTTCTCAGGATGCAGAAGCTTGACGAGCGTGGTCATCCCCGACAGCGTAACTTCGATTGGTTATAGTGCGTTCGAATATTGCAGTAGCTTGACGAGCGTGGTAATCCCCGACAGCGTAACGACGATTGGTGATTATGCGTTCTCAGGATGCAGTAGCTTGACGAGTGTGTATTATAAGGGTACGGCGGATGATTGGAGTAATATTTCGATTGGTTCTTGGAATAGTTATTTAACAGACGCAACTCGTTATTACTATGTCGAAAATGAGGCGGATGTGCCGACGGACGGCGGTAAGTATTGGCATTATGACGAAAACGATGCAATTGTCATTTGGTAAAAGGTAAAATCAAACAAAAAGGGAGGGCTTCGGCTCTCCTTTTTGCTTTTGGGAAAGGCGGGATAAGGGGGCAGGATTTGGATTTTGAAAAAATTTTTAAAAAAGTATGTTTAAGGCCGTTTGGATTGGGTTACATATAATTGTAAATAAAAAAGATGTGCCGAAAATCGGCAAAAGGAGTGCATTATGGCAGGTAAAGTTATTGGTATCGACCTTGGTACGACCAATTCGTGTGTAGCAGTTATGGAAGGCGGCGAACCCGTCGTTATTACCAACGCAGAGGGCGCAAGAACTACTCCCTCCGTGGTTTCCTTCCAAAAGGACGGTTCCCGTGTCGTTGGCCAAGCGGCTAAACGTCAAGCGGTTGCTAACCCCGATAAAACCGTTATTTCCATTAAAAGACATATGGGTTCGGATTATAAAGTGAAAATTGATGATAAGGATTATTCTCCTCAAGAAATTTCCGCTATGACTCTCGCAAAATTGAAGGCGGATGCGGAAGCTTATCTCGGACAAAAGGTAACCGAAGCGGTTATCACTTGCCCCGCTTATTTCTCCGACTCTCAACGTCAAGCAACCAAAGACGCTGGTAAAATTGCTGGCTTGAACGTTCTTCGTATTATCAACGAACCTACGGCGGCTGCGCTTGCGTATGGGCTTGATAAAGACAAGGGCGGCAAGGTTATGATTTATGACCTCGGCGGCGGTACGTTCGACGTTTCTATCCTTGAAATTTCCGACGGCGTTTTCGAAGTTCTCGCTACCAACGGTGATACGAAACTCGGCGGCGACGACTGGGATAATAAAATTATCGAATTCCTCGTTGACGAATTTAAGAAATCGCACGCGATTGATTTGTCCAAGGACAAAATGGCAATGCAACGTTTGAAGGAAGCGGCTGAAAAGGCGAAGATTGAACTTTCGGGTATGACTTCCACCAACGTAAACCTTCCCTTCATTTCCATGAGTACGGACGGTCCTCAACACTTGGACGTTACCATTACCAAACAAAAATTTGAAACGATGACGGCTGACCTTCTCAACAGAACGGTTGAGCCTATGAGAGCGGCTATGCGTGACGCTGGTCTTTCCTACAACGACATTGACAAGGTTATCCTCGTCGGCGGTTCGACGCGTATGCCTGCTGTTGTGGCTAAAGTTAAAGAAGTTACGGGTAAAGAACCCTTCAAGGGCATTAACCCTGACGAATGCGTTGCTATCGGCGCGGCTGTTCAAGGCGGCGTTTTGACGGGCGAAGTTAAGGACGTGCTCCTTCTCGACGTTACTCCGCTTTCCTTGGGTATCGAAACGCTTGGCGGTGTATTCACCCGTATTATTGATAGAAATACGACCATTCCCGTAAAGAAGAGCCAAATCTTCTCGACGGCGGCTGACAACCAAACCAGCGTTGACATTCACGTATTGCAAGGTGAACGTGAATTCTGTAAAGACAACAAGACGCTTGGCAACTTCATGTTGACGGGCATTGCTCCCGCTCCCAGAGGTATTCCTCAAATCGAAGTTACTTTCGATATCGACGCAAATGGTATCGTACACGTAACGGCTCAAGATAAGGGTACGGGTAAATCCACGGATATTACCATTACGTCGTCCACCAACCTTTCCGAAGAAGAAATTGACAAGGCTGTGAAGGAAGCGGAACAGTTTGCCGAAGAAGACAAGAAGAGAAAGGAAAAAGTGGAAAATAAGAACAAGCTTGACGGTATGATTTTCTCCGTTGAACAAACGATGAAAGAAGCAGGCGACAAGATCGACGAAAACGATAAGGCGGCTTTACAGGCGGCAATCGACGCGGCGAAGAAAGAACTTGAATCGGACGACGACGATCGTATCAAGGCGGCTTACGATAAGCTTATGCAGGACGTTCAACCCGTATTTGCTAAATTGTATCAAGCAAACGGCGGCGCGGCTCCTGGTCCTGATATGGGCGGCGCGGATGATACCGAATTCCATCAATAACACTTAAAACCCCCGTTCAACTCGTACATGGGTGGGGGTAATCAATGAAAAAACGTAAATCGGGTTTGGCGCGCGCCAAGCCCGTATACGCTATAAAAAGACGGTATAATTATGGCAGATAAAAAGAATTATTACGACATACTCGGCGTAGATAAAAAGGCGACGCCTGAGGAAATTAAATCGGCGTATAGAAAGCTGGCGATGAAATATCACCCCGATAGAAACCAGGGTGACGCGGCGGCTGCGGAAAAGTTTAAGGAAATTAACGAAGCCAACGAAACGCTGTCCGATCAACAAAAACGCGCGGCGTATGATTATGAGCTGGAGCACCCTGGTATGGGCGGCTTTGGCGGTTTCGGCGGCGGTGGCTTTAGCGGCGGCGGTTTCGAGGATATTTCGGATATTTTTAGCAGTTTCTTTGGCGGCGGTTTCGGCGGCAGCACAAGATCGACCAAATCGGCTGTGGGCGAGGATATTCAAAGAGAAATGACTTTGTCCTTTATGGACGCGGCGAAAGGCTGCAGCAAGACCGTTTCGTATACGAGAAACGAGCCCTGCGCGGCTTGTCACGGCATTGGCGCAAAGGACGGCACGGCATACGATACCTGCGGAAAATGTCAAGGCAAGGGTATCATTCAACAAGTGCAAAACACTATGTTTGGCCGTACCATTAGACAAGTGGTTTGTCCCGATTGTGGCGGCAGCGGCCGTAGAATTAAAGAAAAATGTCCCGATTGTAAGGGGAAGGGCTCGCAAAGAAAGGAAACGACGGTACGTTTGGACATTCCTGCGGGCGTAGATACGGGCAGTTACATGAAAAAGCGTATGATGGGGCAGGCGGCGCCCAACGGCGGTACGCCCGGTGATTTGATTGTGGTATTCCGCGTGGAACCGCATAAAATTTTCACCAGAGAACGCTTTGATTTGAAAATTGATTTGCCTATCTCCTATAAAACGGCGGCACTCGGCGGTGTGGTAAAGGTGCCTACCGTGGACGAAACCTTTGATTTTACTATCCCCGAAGGCACGCAAAGCGGAACGGTGTTTACCGTACGCGGCAAGGGTATCAAGTCGCTTAGAAACGGTACGGGTAATTTGATTATCCGCGTTATCGTGGAAATTCCCACCAAGCTTTCCAAGGACCAAAAGAAGGAGATTGAAAAGCTGGACGCTGAATTGGAATTGAAACAATGCGATAGAATGCGGAGATATTCGGATAACGTTGAATCGTTATACGGAGAAAAGCCGTATGAAAAACAGGCGTAAGCTTTATAAAAGCTTAACCATAGCTTAATAAACACAAAAGGACGTTGCAAACGAGGCGGCGTTCTTTTCTTTTTTGATAGCGGAGAGGAAAGTTGGTGCGCCGTTTATCCACATAGTTGACTTATCCCATAAAGCGTGCTATAATAAAGGGGAAAATAAACGTAAAAAGGAAAATGTAGTTATGAAATACGTTGAATTGACCATTCACACCACCACGGAAGCAAGCGAAATTATTTCGGATATTATGTGGGGATACACCGATTATGGTGTGACCATTTGCGATAGAAATGATATTATCGCTTTGCAAACCTGTAAGGAAACCACCTTTTGGGATTATATGGACGACGATTTGACGGCGGACAAGCCCTCGGACGTGTTGGTGAAATGTTACGTTGCCGAGGACGTGGCAGGTCAAGTGATTGCGGATATTTTGCGCGATATTGACAACGCCAAAACTCTGTCGGACGGCGCAATTCCCTTTGGCACTTTGGAGGATACCAAACGCCAAGTGGACGGCGACGATTGGATTGACGTATGGAAAAAGCATTTCCGTCCCATTCATTTGGGGCGTATTGTAGTCGTACCCGAATGGATTGATTACGCGCCGGAAGCGGATGAAAAAGTGGTGTTGCTCGATTCGAATATGGCATTTGGTACGGGTGAACACGAAACGACGTCCATGTGCGTGGAATTGATGCAGGAATATATCACGCCCGATTCCGTTTGTATCGACGTGGGCTGCGGAAGCGGGATTTTGGGGATTTCTGCAATTAAGCTTGGAGCAAAGAAAGCGTATTTGACGGACATTGATCCCATTGCTGTGGAAAGCTCCGAGCATAACAGTAAACTGAACGGCGTAGACGATAAGACGGTGGTTGCGCTGTCCAATTTGTTGGACGATACCGACGTGAAGGGCGACGTTATGATGGCGAACATTACGGGCGAGGTGTTGAAAATGCTTGCGCCCTCTATCCCTAAAAACCTTGAAAAGGACGGCGTGCTTATTTTGAGCGGTATTATTGAAAGCCGTTTGGAAATGGTTAAGGCGGCCTATGAAGCGGTGGGTTTGAAAGTGGTATTTGAACGGAGAAAAGGGGAGTGGTTTGCTCTCGTTTTGAAGCATAACGCATAAAAGGAGACGGGTATGTCTGCGTTGAAGAGATTTTTCGTGGAAAAAATTGAATCGGTTACCGAGCTTATCGGCGAGGAGTTTGAACACGCTAAAAACGTTTTGCGTATCGGCGTTGGTGCGGAAGTGATTTTGCTGGATAACAGCGGAAAGGAATTTACTGCCGTAGTTGCCGCCGTGGAAAAGAAACGTATGCTGTTGAACGTTGTGCGTGAAGAGCTTGGCGAAAGGGAAGCGGACGAGGACGTTTGCTTGTTGTTCGGGTATCTGAAAAACGCTGATAAAAATGAGTTTATCGTGCAAAAAGCGGTAGAGCTTGGCGTGAAAAAGATAGGGGTGTTTTCTTCGGAATTCTCCTCGGCGTATATGAATGCAAATAAATTGGAACGCTTGAATAAGGTGTCCAAGGAAGCGGCGAAACAATGCCTGCGCGCCGTTGCGCCCGAAGTGGTGTATTATGATACGCTGGAAAAGGCGTTGCATTCGGCGGACGGGTATCAAAACAAGCTATTCGCTTGTGAATTTGCCACTGAAAGCAAGGCGGACGTTGCCGCTTTGCAGGGCAGTACGGTAATGGTTATTGGCAGTGAGGGAGGTTTTTCGCGTGAGGAAGAAGAAAACGCGGCGGCGCTTGGATTTGCTTCCGTTACGTTAGGAAAAAGAATTTTGCGCGCGGAAACGGCCGCGGTTGCGCTTACTTCCGTCGTTATGTTCTCGCTTGGCGAACTGGGCGAAAACGGGAAAACGAAGGGGGCAAGTATTTGATGAAAGCGGTTGTTTTTACGCTTGGCTGTAAAGTGAACGACGTGGAAAGCGGTTCTATTATTCGCGGTTTGGAAGAAATGGGTTACACCGTTTCCCGTGAAATGGAAAAGGCGGATATATACGTTATCAACACTTGCGCAGTGACGGCGGAAGCGGAACGAAAAAGCCGTCAAACGGTGGGAAAAGCCCTGCATGCCAACCCCAACGCCAAAATAATTGTGTGCGGCTGCGCTTCGGAAAAGAACCCTGTGTCCTTTGCCGAAAAAGGCGAGGGGATTGCGGCGGTGACGGGCGCGAGAAATAAAAATAAAGTTTTGGAAATTATCCAATCGGGCTTCGCTGAAGAATACCTTGGCACTCGCATTGACGAGGGGGACAAGGTGTATGAAGAAATGCCCTTGCCCGAATGTCTAAAAACCCGTAGCTTTGTCAAAATCCAAGACGGGTGCAATCGGGTTTGTTCCTATTGCGTTATTCCCTATTTACGCGGAAGAAGTCGGTCGAGAAATTTGGAGAGCGCGGCGGCGGAAATTTTGCAAAGTACGGCGCAGGAAACGGTGGTTACGGGCATTGACGTGTCCGAATATAAGGACGAAAACGGACGGGATTTGGCGGATTTGATGTTGGCGGTTAAGGACGCGAAAACGCGTATCCGTTTAGGCTCGTTAGAGGTTAGCTTGATCACCGAACGCTTTTTATCGGCATTGAAAGAGGTACGTCGGTTTGCACCGCAATTCCATTTGTCCTTGCAAAGCGGTTCGGATACCGTTTTGCGGAGCATGAATAGGAAATATACGCGTGCGGAGTATTTGGAAAAATGCGCAATGATTTATAAGGCGTTTCCCAATGCGGCCATTACGACGGATATTATCGTAGGGTTTCCGACGGAAACGGAAAGTGATTTCGAGGACTCGATGCGGATTGTAGAAGAAGCGGGGTTTGCGCAAATACATGCCTTTCCCTATTCGCCGAGAGAGGGTACCAACGCGTATAAGAAGTTTAAAGAATTGCCGAGCGAAGTGAAGAAAAACCGCGTAGAACGGTTGATTAGAAAGGGCGCGGAAGAAAAGAAGAAGTATCTTGAAAAATTTATCGGCGCTACGGTGGAGCTGGTGCCTGAAAATTGTTTCGACGGCGTGACGGAAGGGTATTCTGAAAATTATATCCGCGTGTACGTCGAGGGAGATATGGGCAAAGAGCCTATCCTCGTGCGCGTTGAAGGGCTGTTCAAAGACGGCGTAAAAGCAGTAAAAATATAAAAAGGGAAAACCCAAAAGGAGATAAGATGGAAAACTGTATTTTTTGTAAAATCGTAGCGGGGATTATTCCTTCGCCGAGACTGTACGAAGACGACGAAATGATTGTTATCAAGGACATTGAGCCGAAAGCAAAATTGCATTATTTGTGCATTCCCAAAACGCATTTTGCGCGTTTAAACGAAATGGACGAGGCGCGCGCGGATATCGTAAAGCACGTTTTTCGCGTTATCCCTACCTTGGAAAAGGAACTTGGTTTGCAGGACGGGTATCGCGTAATTATTAACCAAGGCGAAAACGGCGGTCAAACGGTAAATCATTTGCATATTCATTTGTTGGGCGGTGAGCCTTTGGGTGATTTTTAATTTCTCAACCTTGTTTAATGGTGTAGCTTAAAATTTTATAGTTTAAAAAGTGAGTTTGTTGGCAATACTCTCTTCCGAGCGCGGCAGGTGCCGAGGCTTGGGAGGGAGTATGTTTTTTTTACGCTTGAAAAATTTTCTTGCGACGGCGGTTGCGTTGGCGGTGTGCTTGGTGTTTTTTGTGGGCGTTTTAGGGCTGCAAACGGTGAAATTGCGGAAATTGCAAGGGGAGCGCGTGTTTTACCTGCGTTCGGCAAGCTCGCAAGGGCTTCGTGTGACGAAATTGAGCTTGAAAACCCTATTGGAAGTGGAAGGGGAAAGCGTGCGGTTTTGTTTATCGGAAAGGGAAAGCGGAGAAACGAAAGCGCAGGAAATTATGCAAACTTATGGCGCGGAAGTGCTGTTTATCGAAAGTGTTTGCGATGTTACTTCTTATTATTGTTACACTCCGAAATGGAAAAACGGGTTATGGATTGACGGGCGGCTTGTCAATTTGCATATCGCAATTTCGGAAGGCGAGGCGGCGGTCGGCACGCCGATTATTTTCGACGGATATTGATTTTGTTTTTTCTATAAAAAATAGTTTTTATGAGTATAAAAGGCGAAAGGTCGGGGAAGAATTTACATACAAAACGATTTTTCGGAGGATTTTAAGAAAATGAAAGAACAAAACGGGAATGAAAAAGAAAAAGAAAAGAGCGGCAACGGGAAAAAGAAAAAGTGGAGCCTTAACGGCGAAAAACGCTTTTATCTTATTACGGCGCTTGGTTGCGCGGCGGCGCTTTTGGCGATTATTATCGTGGCGGTTGCGGTGACTAATAACGGCGACGTTGACCAGCAGGCAGGGGTGAATAACAGCAATTCGGCAGTGATTGACAACAATTCGGCAAACACGGACGTAGGCGGTGATCTTGGCGGCGAGGAAGAAGGGGAAGAAGTTGGCGGAGAAGAGGACGGCGGCGATGAAACGGTGACCAATACGCCCGACGGCATGGTTTCGCCCGTAGCGTCCGTAACGGTGTCTAATGATTATGGATTTTTCTATAACCAAACGCTGAATTCTTATTACGAACACAAGGGTGTGGATTTTGTTGCGCCTGCAGGTACGGAAGTGAAAGCGGTGGAAGCTGGCGTGGTGGAAAGCATTTATAAGGACGATTTGCTTTCGGGTACGGAAATTACCATTGACCACGGCAACGGGTTAAAATCGTGTTATCGGTTCGTAACGGAAGTGGAGGGTTTGACAGTCGGCGCAAGCGTTGCCAAGGGCGAAGTGATTGCGACGGTTGCCGAAGCAACGGGGGACGAATATAAGGATGGCGCGCATTTGCATTTTGAAATTGTGCAACAAGGGGTGCAAATTGATCCTACCACGTATTTGACTTTGGAAGAGAAATAACAAACGAAAACGACGGAGTGCATATCGCGCAACCGTCGTTTTTTTGCCGTTTAATTGCCGAGGAGAATTTTCTAAACCTATTGACAAAATGTGGAAAGAGTGGTACAATAATTTTATAAATATAAACCTTTGGGGTAATAAAATGAAAAAGTTTCTCATCAGTTTATTAGCATGTTTGTGTGTTGGAACGGCGACGGCTGGCTTTGCGGCATGTTCGGATGATGATAATTCGTCGAGGGCCGATAGCAGTTTCAGTACAAGCCAAGGAAACGCTTCAGGGATAGGCGAAGCATTATCTACAAACGAAGAGTTGGGATATACAATCAGCTCTGATGGGACATATTATATTGTTACGAGTATAGGTTCGTGCGTGGATACTGATATTGTTATTCCCTCTACGCATAAAGGCTTGCCCGTAACCTCGATTGATGATTGGGCGTTTGATGATTGCAGTAGCTTGACGAGCGTGATAATTCCCAATAGTGTAACTTCAATTGGGTGGGAGGCGTTCTCTAATTGCTATAATTTAACAAGTGTAGTTATCCCTAATGGTGTAACTTCAATTGGAAGGGAGGCGTTCTCTAATTGTGATAGTTTGATGAGTGTGACCATTCCCGATAGTGTAACTTCAATTGGAAGGGAGGCGTTCTACGAATGTTATAGTTTGATGAATGTATACCTTCCTAATAGAGATATTTCGATTGGTAAGGATGCATTTTATGGTACAGGATATTACAATACTGCGACCAATTGGGAAGAAGACGTGTTATATATTGACAATCATTTGATAGCAGCACAAACAAGCATTGCGAG
>JAZOVQ010000032.1:0-52360 GCA_045658805.1 Candidatus Scatosoma sp. | reverse complement strand
AACGCAAGAGACGTTATCACCATTGGCGGTACGTTTGTATGCGCTGACAAAACGACGAAGTACGTAATTGCAGAATCCTCGCTCGTATGGAACGGATCTGGTTGGGAAGTATACGTAGAAAGACCTGAAATCAATTACACGGTATATACCATTAACGCAATTGGCTCGGCAAATGCCAGCACTGCATCGGTGGTATATGCATACACGGTGGACGGCGATATTCCTCAAGTAAACAGCTGGGATTATAGATTTAACTTGCTTGAAGGCGAAGGCGCGAAGCTCAACGGCGAACGCTTGACCAACTTTGAATTGAAATCTCCTGGCGCGGATGCATACTTTGCCTTGGGCGTAGAAGCAAAAGCAGGCGACGTATTGACCATTTCGGGTACGTTCTACAATGATGATGCGGCGGCGAAGATTGTATATAACAATTGTAGCTTGAAGTTTGACGGTACGGTTTGGGTAGCGGTAACTGGTGAGAATCCCGATACGCCTAATCCTGATACGCCTAATCCCGATACGCCTAATCCCGACGAATGCACGGTTTACACGATTAACTCGGTAGCGGCAACGGGTTCCAGTAACGCATCGGCATTGTTCGTTTACACTGTAAACGGCGATACGCCTCAAGTAGGTAGCTGGGATCTTAGATTTGACTTGATTGAAGGTGACGGTGTTAAACTTAACGGCGTTGTTTTGGAAAACGTTGAAGTGAAATCGCCTGGTCCGGATACGTATATTGCATTGGGCGTAGAAGCGCAGGCAGGCGACGTAGTAACCATTTCGGGTACCTTCTACAATGCAACGGCAAATGCGAAGCTTGTATTCAACGGCTGCAGCTTGGAATTTGACGGCGCGGCTTGGAGACTTCACGTTGAATATACCGATTATGAAATTGGTATGATGGAAGTAGGTTGGGCAAGTACGCAATACGGTTCGTTTAGTACGAGATGCGATCAATTGTATTTGATGAGAGCAGACGGACGTGAATTGCCTTACGTAGATGTAAGCTGGCAATACTTGTTCTTCGTTGAAGAAGGCGGCTTTACCCTTAATGGTCAACCGTTTGAAATGTACGAAATGAAGAGTACGGACGCTGGTTTGTTTATGGCAATTCCTTTCGTGAACCCCAACGACGTGGTAACCATTAGCGGTACCTTCTATTGCGAAGCAATCGGTATGAAGTATATTATCGAAGAAAGCAGCTTCGTATGGAATGGTTGGATTTGGGAAGCGTATGCGGAATATACCACGCAAGACATTGGCGGAGTATACGCAAATAGCGACAGTACCGCATCCGTTGTATATTTGGCAAGCGAAGAAGGCGAAACGTTTGAATTGGATAGCTGGGATTATGCATTCTCTTATCGCTATGGCAGCGGTAACGGTATCACTTTGAACGGCGAAGAAATCGTTACGTTTGATATCAAATCCCCCGAAAATACCTTGTATATCAACTTGGGTGTAGAAGCACAACAAGGTGATACGTTGGTGATCGGCGGTATCTTCTATAATGTAGATACGGGCGTTGCGTACGCAATTGACGAATCCACGTTTGTTTGGAATGGCGAACGTTGGCTTAGCGTTTTGGATACCATTAAGGAAGCAAAGAAGAGCGCGTTGGACGCTTACGTTGAAGAATTGCTTGCGGCTGAATATTATGAAGCGCAAATGGAAGAAATGAACGCTATCGTAGCGGATGCAAAGGCTGCAATTGATGCAGCGGCTGACGAGGCTGCGGCAGAAGCTGTGGTACAAGATACGAAGGCATTGCTCGACGAAGTGCTTACCAAAGCGGAATTCGACGAAACCTTCGGCAACGTACAATCGGCTGCAATTGCTGATTTGGAAGCTTACAAAGCGGAAGCGGATTATAAGGCGGACGATTGGGCAACCATTCAAGAGCTTATCACGCAAGCGGCTGCGGATATTAACGCTTGTCAAACGGTGACGGGCATCAACGAAATCGTTGAAGCTACGAAGGCGGCGATTGACGAAGTATTGACCGCGGAAGAACGCGATGCGGAAGCGTTGGCGGAAGCAAAAGAAGAAGCGAAAGCTAAAGTACGCGATTATTATGAAAGTTTAAACCACGATCTCTACGATGACGATGCGGAAGCACTTATTAGCCAATACGTTGCGGATGTAATGACGGCAATTGACGAAGCAACGACGGAAGAGGAAGTGGAAGCGGCTGTAACGGCGTTTGAAGAAAACGTAGACAGCGTAGAAAAAGTGGAAGGCGCTCCTTCCGATTCTACGGACGACGAAGACAACGCTTCGACGGATGACGGTGCAGACAAGGGCGGCGCACTCTTTGGTTGCGGTGCATCCATCGGTATGGGCTTGACGGCAAGCGGTGCATTGTTGGCGGCTGCGGCAACGGCAATGATCCGTAAAAAGAAAGAAGATTGATAAAGGCATAACTTGTTTACAGCGGAGCGTATATTAGCCCGCTCCGCTGTAAAAGATTTTGTAAAAATAGCAATAGTAAATAGGGACGATTATGAAAATTTTAAAAATGATTACCCCCAAAAAGCTTGTAGCATGGATAGCGTTGTTGCTTATGACGGTATTTTTGTGGTCGGGCGTTAGCGTTTTCAAAACGTCTGCGGAAGAAGCAGTGGAAGAAACGGTAACGTATATTGATACGGACGTAAAAAATATTGTATATTCGCAACATCCCAGCGTTGTCTTTTTAGGCTTTGAATTAACGGAAAGCGATTATGACGACTACGGCTTATTTGAAGGCGATTTTGGCGGTCAACCGTCGTATACGGCGTATGAAAACTATATCGCGCTTACCTTGACTTATTGGAAAGACTTTTCTTCCATGAACAGCGAAGAAAAGCGTTTTGACCAGTTGTATGCGTATTGGAACGGCTCTTCCGTTGGCCCTGCAAAATTTGCAAATACCATAGCGCATCGTACGAACTTGCGTTTGCTGGAATACGGATTTATGGTTTCTATTCCCGCAGGGACAACTTTCCCCAGCTTGACGTATGTAAAGAACAATTGCGAAGGCACGCCTATTATGTATAGAACGACGCAAGACAGAGCGTTCTATTTCGACGGCACGTCGTTTGTGGAATTGTCTTATGCAATTGCGGAAAAACGCGCGGAAGCAAATTCGACGGTACAAGGCGTTAAATACAGTCAATATAATACGGAAGAACGTGCGCAGGTAAAGGCGCTTGTCGAAGAAACGACGGCGGCGTTGAAGCTTTGCTTTACCGTGGTAGAAATAAACGATATTATAAACGATTTTTACGCGAAGTTGGATGCTATTATGACGATAGCCGATTATGAAGCGTTGGAAGTTCGCAAAACGGAAGTAAAAGCGGAATTGGCAACTTTCTTTGCAGGTTTTTCGGAAGCAAATTATCTCGCGGAAGAATGGGCAAGTTTGCAAGCATTGCATCTTGCAGGCGACGCGTTGATTGACAGCATTAAGTTGGATTCGGAGTTGGATGCGGCAGTGCAAGGCATTCAATATTCGGCAAACAGCATTTTGACGGCGGAAGAAAAGGCAGGGCTTGCGGCGTATGCGGCAACGGTGGCGCAACGTTTGGAAACTTCGTTTGTTCAATCGTTGTATCGTGACGCAGAACGCGCACAAGGTTTGGCAATTGTAGAAGAAGGGGTTGCGGCAATTGAAGCGGCGGCTTCGTATGAAGAAGTGGACGGATTAGAAGGCGAATATATCGCTCGTATCGCGGCGTTGAAGACGGATGCGCAGCTTACGGAAGAAGAAAACAGCGCAAACGCTGAAAACAGCACTCCCGAAGTTGACGAGCCTACGCAGGATAAGGACGATATCGAAATTCCTCCCAGCAGTGTGGAAGAGGAAGAGGGCGGCTGTTCCGATTCGATTAACGGAATTAATTTGGTACTTGGCGTATTGGTAGCAATGGCGCTGATTATAACGAAAAATAAAAAAAGGATGGAAAATTAAAATGAAAAGCAAGAAATTAATGGTTTTAATGGCAACGCTCTTGACGGGCGTTACGGCACTTAGCGCTTGTGGCGGTACGCCTGTAGAAAGCACCCAACAAGACGCAACGAAAGCACAGCTTTCCGTAGCAACCTATGACGGCGGTGTAGGTAAAGCTTGGTTGGTAGAAGCGGCTAAACGTTTCGAAGAAAAATATAAAGACGCAACCAACTTCGAAGCTGGTAAAGTTGGCGTTCAAGTTGAAGTTAAGGGTGACAAAGTTAAATACGGCGGCGTAAACCTTGCTGATAAAGCGTTGACGGAAGACGTTTACTTCACGGAAGGCGTTGAATATTACACCTACGTAAATAGAAATAAGGTTGCAGATCTTACCGACGTTGTTAAGGGTTCTTTGTCCGCATACGGCGAAAGCAAAACGATCGAATCCAAATTGGACGCTTCCTTCCAATCTTACCTCACGGCAAAGGACGGTAAATATTACATGCTTCCTTTCTATGATGGTTTCTATGGCTTCATTTACGACGTAGACCTCTTTGAAGAAGAAGGCTTCTATTTTGACGCAGAAGGCGACTTCCTCCGTTTGGCTGACGAATCGGGCAGAGCTGCATTTGAAGCTGCTAAATCGAATGGTCCCGACGGTCAAAAGAATACGTATGACGACGGTCTTCCCGCAACGTACGCTCAATTCCTTAGCTTGGTAGATTATATCGTTAGCAAGAACGTTGTTCCTTTCTGCTACTCTGGCGGTTATGACGATTACGTAAGCAAGGCAATGCGTGCATTCATTGCTGACTATGAAGGTTATGAAGGCTTTAGCCTTAACTATTCCTTCAACGGTAAAGCACAATTGGTTAAGACCATCAACGCTGACGGCAGCGTGGTTACCGAAGAAGTGACCATCACCCCCGACAACGCTTACGAATTGCAAAGACAAGCTGGTAAATACTATGCATTGGATATGCAAGCAAAATTGTTTGGTACGACCAAGTACATCGGCAACAGCTACAACGCATTCGACTACAACGTAGCACAATCGGAATTTATCAAGAGTAAATATTCGACGAAGCGTTATGCAATGCTTTTGGAAGGCGTTTGGTGGGAAAACGAAGCAAGCGGCGTGTTTGCTGAATTGGAAACCAACCGTGGCGAAAAGAAGACGGATAGACATTTCGGCTTCTTGCCTATGCCTAAGGTAGACGAATCGAAAGTTGGTACCAACCAAACGATGTTCTCGTCCAACAGCTCCTTCGGCTTCGTAAACAAGGACAGCAAAAACCTTGAACTTGCAAAAGAATTTATGCGCTTCTTGCATACCGATGCGGAAATGTCTAAATTCACCGCAACCACCTCTATCAGCAGATCGTTGAACTACACGATTACTGATACGGACAGAGCAGCTGCATCCAGCTTCGGTCAATCCGTAATCGACATGAGAAACTCCGCGAAGGTTGTATATCCTTACTCTTCTTTGGATCTCGTTATCAACAACTCGGCAGCGTTCACGGAAGGCGCATGGTACATGAACTCTTCGGTTAACGGCGCAACGTTGAACAATCCTTTCACTGCATTCAAAGACGACACGGCAACGGCAGTTGAATACTTCAATGGCTTGTACACTTATCAAAAGAACGCTTGGAGCTCTTTACAAAAATAATTGACGAGGTACGTTTTTAATGAAAACGTCTAAAAAGTTTATTAAGGGTGACGCAAGCGAGCTGACCTTTTATTGCTCGCTTATCGCCCTGCCTCTTTTGCAGGTACTAATTTTCTATTTCTACGTAAACTTCAACAGTGTTATGATGTCTTTTAAGACGTATAACACGTTGGAGGACGCGTATACGTGGGATATTACCACCAACCTTTCTAAATTTTGGCAGGAATTGACGCAAACGTCCGTTATTCGCGATGCGTTTTTCAATTCCCTTAACGTATGGATATGGACGACGGTAATCGGCACTTTCCTTGCCATTGTGTTTTCCTATTACATATATAAGAAATGGCTGTTTGCAAAAACGTTTAAGTTTTTCTTGTTTTTGCCTTCCGTTTTGCCTTCGATTTTGTTGGTTATCGTTTTCAAATTCTTCGCAAATGAAGCGATCCCTGGTTATTGGGAAGCAATGACAGGGGATTTGATCGATCCTTTGTTGATAGGGACCAATTCGTTGTGGACAACAGTGCTTTTCTACAACGTTTGGGTTTGTTTTGGTGCGCAAATTCTCATTTATACGGGGGCAATGGACCAAATTGCGCCTGAAATTATCGAAGCGGGCAAAGTAGACGGCGTAAGCTCGGTTAGAGAATTCTTCTCTATCGTGTTGCCTATCATTTTGCCTACCATTTCCACGTTCGTTATTGCAAACGTGGCGACGTTGTTTACGAACCAGGCAAACTTGTACGCATTCTTTGGCGACAAAGCAAGCTTCTCGCATTATACCATTGGGTATTATTTGTTCGTGCTTGTAAACAAAGAAGGTAATGGTAAGACGATGTACACCTACGCCAGTGCATTGGGCGTAATTTGTACGTTGATTGCATTCCCGTTGACCATGGGCGTACGTTATTTGTTAAATAGAGGAGGGGATCAATAATGGATAATCGCGATCAACAAATTAGACGCAACCCCTTCGCTATCATTTTAATGGTTCTTTTGGCATTGTATATGCTGACGATGGTAGCTTCGTTGTTTTGGACGTTGATGACAACGGTGAAGACGACGGCGGAATATATGTATTACGACAACGGCGGGGACCGTTTGGGGAACATACTTTGGTTGCCCAAAGAAGGTCTTACCTTGAAAAACTACATTACGGCGTTTGAAAACTTCTACGTACTTGTAGAAGCAACGGAACCTGGTAAATCCGATTTACAATATAACATTTTCCAACAGTTTATCAATTCAATTATCTATTCGGTTGGCGCGGCTGCGGCTGTGACGGTGGTTTCCATGGTTATGGGCTACGCAACGGCACGTTTCCGTTATAGATGTTCCGAATGGATTTATGCATTCGTATTGGTAACGATGGCATTGCCGATTGTCGGTTCGATGCCAAGTGAAATTGCGGTAGCAACCGATTTGGGTATCTTTGACACCTTTATTGGTATTTGGATTATGAGAGGTAACTTCCTCAACACGTATTTCCTTATTTTCTACGCGCAGTTTAAAATGATTCCTTTCGATTATACGGAAGCGGCGAAGATAGACGGCGCCAGTCCGTTCTCCGTTATGATGAAGATCATCGTGCCTTTGGCATGGGGTACCATCTCGACGGTTTTCGTATTGACGTTTATTACCTATTGGAACGATTTCCAAATTCCTATGGTATACTTGCCGTCCCATCCCGTAGCGGCGTATGGTATGTATCATTTCCAAACGACGCCCATTCTCGCCGTAGCGAATACTCCGACGAAATTGGCAGGTATTTGTTTGATGGCGTTGCCTATCGTTATTTTCTACGGAATCTTTAATAAAAAGCTCAACGTTAATTTATCAGTTGGAGGCATCAAGGGATAAATGAAAACAGCAAGAAGAAAAAACATTTGCAGATACGGCTTGCTTGCAATCGTCTTTGTTTGTCTGTCGCTTTTCTCTGCGTTCTTTATCAAAGAACCCAAGCAAGCGGCAGCGGCAGATTCGACGTACGAAGAACTGTACGTTGGGGACGTAATTGACGCGGAGGATTATACCATTTCCTACGACGGCGGCAGCGTACAAGCAGAAAAATTGACGGTAGTTCGTCCCAGCGGCGGCGTATATGGCGGCAGCAGTTTCGTCGCAGAGCAGGCAGGCTGGTACGAAGTTACCTATTATGCGACGGTTAATGGCGAAAAAGTTGAAAAACAATGTCGCTATTTGGCAATCCGTCAGCCTGAAGACCTTATCATTGCCGATGAAGGTACGACGGTTAGCTATGGTAAATACGAGGTGGAAAGCCCGTATGAAATGACACAAAATACGTATGGTGCAATCGTTGCTTTTAAAGCAGGTCAATCCATTACGTTTAACGCAAAGATCAAAACTTCGAAATTGACGGCTAATTATAATATTTTAGATTTTATCGTTATGCCCAGCGTTTTCAAGGAAACGGATTTTGAAAAATTGACCATTCGCGTTTCGGATGCGGAAGACGCAAGCAACTATGTAGAAATTATCGTGCTTTCGTCCAATACGGTTGACGGTGAAGGTCAAATTTCCTATATTAAAGCAGGCGCAGTTGGACAACAAGCCGGCGGTTACGAAGGTTCGACCTATCACAACACGGGTATCTATGGTACGCAAGTAGAACACAGTTTCAGAGCGCTTGGCCATTTGGGTGATTTCCGTGACACGTATACCATTTCCGAACAATCGTTGACGGTGGCAATCGACCACGAAGAAAAGAAAGTGCTTTGCGGTCCCGTTTCCAATACGTTAAAAGACAAATTGGTTGTAAACGATTTGGACGATCCTGCACGTTTCAAAGGCAATCCTTGGGGTGGCTTTACGTCCGACGAAGTTGTCGTACAAGTTACGGCAGGTTCTTTCTCGAAATCGTTAGGTACCGTTTTGTTTAAATCGTTTGGCGATTATAACCTCGCTAGAGATATCGAAGATAAGCGCGCTCCCGAAATTTCATTGCAATATGACCGCAGTAAAAAAATGCCTGTGGCAATTGTAGGAAGCCGTTTCCCGATGATTCCTTATACGGCGAAGGATAATTTGGATGCACAAATTAATACGCAAACGTACGTATATTACGTAGACGAAAACGGTCAACGTATCAACGTTGGTCACGATGATGAAAGCTTCTTTGTAAAATATCAAGGCACGTACGAAATCGTTTATACGGCAACCGACTATTCTGGCAACAAAGCGGAAGAAGTGGTAACGATTGAAGCGGTAAACGGCACGCCTGACATTTTCATTGCTATCGACGAAGAGTCTGTGACGGCGGAAGCGTATCAAACGATTTCCATTCCCGAAGCAGCGGCAATAGGAGTGTTTGGCGGCAGCGGCGCTTTGACGGTAGAACGTACCGTATTCAGTCCCGACAGAGCCATTTTGGACGTTAAGGATAGCTTGCAGCTTACCGAACTTGGGGAATATAAAGTAGTTTATAAGGTAACCGATTATTTGAACAACGTAAAATACGGCGTTATCACCGTAGAATCGGTTGCAACGGAAGCACCTCGTTTCATTCAAACGCCTATGTTTGACAAGAAGTTGATTAAGGGCTTCACGTATGAACTTGCGCAGCCTTTCGTTGTTGAAACGGTAGAAGGCGCGTTGGTGGACCTTGCTTGCGAAACGTACGTAAACGGTACGCTTGTAAACGGTAGCTTTACGGCAAGCGGCGACGTTGCGGAAATCAAATACGTAGCGACGGGCGCGACGGGCATTTCCGAATGGAGCGTGAATGTTCCCGTAGTGGATACGGAAGCAGGTAAATATCAAAGCAAGTATTTCTACGTTGAAAACAACGTAACGGTTGTAGACGAAAAGGAATACGTTGCATTCTCCTTCGCGGAAGACAGCGCGATTGAATTTGTAAAAGAATTGTATTCGAAAGGTTTCTCGTTGACGATGTCTTACGACGTGGAAAAGATGAACTTCTCGAAGATGTCCATTATTTTGACGGACGCGCAAGACAAAACCCTTTCGGTTACGGCGGCATTTACGTATGATGCAATGGCAAATGCTTGGTATTTGCAAATGAACGGTAAGGGCAGCAAAATTGCGTTTGTAACCAGCAAAAACACCATGACATTCTCCCGTTCGGAAGACGGATTGAAGATTTTGGACAGCAGCGGTACCGACGTTACGCAAGTGAAAGAATACGACAACGGCGAAGCGTTTAAAGGCTTCTCCAACACCGTATATGTACGTATCGAATTTGCAGACGTTCAAGGCGATTCCGCTTGGCATATCAACCAAATTTGCAACCAAACGTTGGGGTATAGAAAATCGAGCATCGACAAGGCGAAGGACGAAATTAAACCTGTTATCTTGCTTGATGGCGATTTCATGATCCGTCAAAAGCTTGGTACCGTAGCCAACATTCCTACGGCAACGGCTTGCGACGTGCTTGGTCAAATTACCGAATTTACCATTCGCGTTGAAAAGGCAGACGGAACGGTGCTTGTAAATGGCGACGCAACGCAACGCGTAAGCCTTACGCTGAGCGAAGCAGGCAGCTATATGGTTACCTATTTTGCAAAGGACAGCAACGGTAACAGCGTAACGTTACCTTACGTTATGATTGTAAACGACGAAACGGCGCCTACCATTACGGTACAAAATACGTTGAAGCAAACGTACAAAGTTGGCGATCACGTGACAATTCCTACCTATTCCGCAACGGATAACGGGGATCATTGTTACATTCAAGTAGAATTGATTTTGCCTAACAACGAAGTGCGCTTGTTGCATTATAACGTAGACGGCGAAATCACGTCCTTGTTGACTTCTGACAATACGTTGTATAACAAGAGCTTCAAGGTAGACGAAAATACCTTCGTATTGGAAGAAAAAGGCTTGTACGTATTGAGATTCTTCGCTTACGATGAGTATTACAACTACGTAGCGAAGGAAATTCGCTTCAATGTGGAATAAGGAGGGGAGAATGATGACGAAAAGAAAAATCTTTCAATGGATTGCAACTCTTTTGTGCGTGACCACCTTTTTATCCTGCGTAGCTTGTAGTGATGAAGAAGAATCTTCTTCTTCCGGCTCCACTCCCTCGGTGGAAGTGGTAGAAGGTTCCTACCTTTATAGAGGTGGCGTAAGTGAATATAGCATTCTCGTACGCGACGACGCAAATTATTATGAAACGTTTGCTGCAACCGAGCTTGCGGAAAATTTCAGCAAAGCAACGGGCAACAGCATTTCCATTGTGACGGATAGCCAATTGAAGGATGACGAACACGTTATTTCCTTGGGGCATACCTCGCTTTGGGATGAAAACGTAAACCTTACGCTTTCCGAAGCGGACATTATCGAATCGGGCTACTATATCAAGACGGTAGATAACAATATCTACATTTCTTGCCCCGACAACACCAGCAGCAGCGGTGTGTTGCACGGCGTTTACGAATTGTTGAACGATACGATTGGTTACGAATTTTTCGCCGTGGGTGAAGTGTATTACGAATCCAAACGCGATATTCCCTTGTACAATTACAGCGGCTACACCGTCAATCCTTCGTTTGAAATGCGAATGATTAGAAACGCCGATTTGCGTGACGACAGCCTTACGGTTATGAGATACCGTATGTCCTATCCCAGCACCAATTACGGTATGGTTACGTGGGGACATGGTCAGGTTTCTCAATACGTATTGCCCGACGCGCGTTGTACGTGCGGTGCGGCGGATTGTACAGACGGTCTTACCCATCAACAGCACCACCCCGATTGGTTCAGCAATTACGGCACGAAGAACATTCAGCTTTGCTGGAGCGCGGGCGACACGCTTGAAACGGTAACGGCAAACAGATTTATTCAGTATTTCCAACAATATCCTAACGCGGAATATTTCATGTTCGGTCAAGAGGATAGTATCAGCTATTGCGATTGCGAAAGATGCGTACAAGCGATGGAAGAATATGCTTGTAACCCTGCTGGTTTACAAATTGCTTTCATGAACAACGTTATCGAAA
This sequence comes from Candidatus Scatosoma sp., assembly GCA_045658805.1. Lineage (GTDB taxonomy): Bacteria > Bacillota > Clostridia > Christensenellales > Borkfalkiaceae > Scatosoma. The sequence goes on along the minus strand of JAZOVQ010000032.1, from coordinate 40,773 downwards.
AGACGACGGCGTGGTTGGAAGAAAATCAGCCCGGCAGACAAGTTAAATACGTTATTTACGCTTACTATGGTACGGAAGCCGCGCCCATTAAAACGGCGGCTGACGGTAGCATAGTGCCTTACAGCGATAAAGTGGATCCCGTTGACAATTTGTACGTGTTCTATACGCCTATCGGCGCAAACTTCGCTTTCCAAATTGATAGCTCGACCAACGCGGAAGTGTATAAGAATTTGAGCGAATGGAGCGTAATTGCGGATGGTCAGTTGATTATGTATTTCTACGACATCAACTTCAGCCATTACCTTATCAACTTCAACAATTTCGGTACGGTAAAGGGCATGTATCAAACGTGTAAAGATTTTGGCGTTGCTTGTATCATGACGCAGGCGGCGGACAGCTACACGACCTGTTTCCAGGAAATGAGATCGTACGTCGAATCGAATTTGATGTGGGATTTGAGCCTTTCGTACGACGATTTGGTGCATAAGTTTATGGATGCGTATTACAAAGACGCGGCGGATTATATTTACGAATATTATCAAATTCTCCGTGATAGATACGCATATTATCAAACGATTATCAGTCCCGAATCGGGCGGTATCTACGGCGAATTGCAAAATTCCATTTTGTGGACGCAGCCCATCATCGAAAAGATTGACTTCAATTTTGATAAGGCGCTTCAAAGCATCGCAAAATACGAAACCAGCGATCCTCAATTGTATCAAACCTTGAAGGATAGAATTATGAAGGAACGTTTGTCTTCGATCTATCTCAAAGTTTCCATTCTCGCTTCGTATTATTCAGAAGCTGAACGTGCGGAACTTGGCGCAGAGCTTAGTTATTATATCGAATACTTTAAGCTTTCCGAATTGAAGGAAGGTAGCGGTTTCGGGGATCTTTTGAAGTGATGGAGGACTTATGAAAAAAATATTGTATTGTATTTTGGCAATGTTGATGGGCCTGTTTTGCTTCGCCGCTTGCTCGGATGACGCTGAAGAATCTTCTTCCTCTGCTTCGTCCGTTGAAAGTGCAGAAACGCAGGGAAACAGCATTGAGTTTGTTCAAAACGAAATCATCTTATCCATTGGGGAAACCGTGCAGGCAGAAGTAACCACTTCCAAAAACAACGTGTATATATTCTGGTCGATCCGTGACAAAGATATCGCTACGGTATCCGACGACGGCATAATTACGGGTGTTTCGGAAGGGCAAACCATTTGCTACGCGTCCTTTGGTGGCGTGCAAGCAATGTGTCTTGTAAAAGTTTCCGCTGAAAAAGCCGATCCTATGCTTTCCCTTTCCACGCCTTATACCAACGGCGTTACGCTCTATGAGGGCGACAACTTCGAATTGTCTTTGAAGGTGAAACTTGGCGACGAGCTTATTGACGATGCGCAAATCGCTTATACCATCGACAATTCCGCGGTTGTAACGGCGGAAAACGGAACGTTGACTGCTTGCAGCGTAGGCAGCGCAACGGTACAAATTACGGCTGAATACGAAGGGCAAACGGCTTCGTTGACGGTTGCTGTTACCGTAGTGCAAGGCAGAGCCGCATAAAACGGTTGGTTACACAAAAGATAAAGCAGGACGGGCTCGCTCGTCCTGTTTTTATATGCTTTTTAGCGCAAAAAAAGCTCCCGCGAGAGAATGTTCTCACGGGAGCAATCGTTCTATATTGGGGAATTTAAAGCAGGAATATGGGCAATCCGCAAGTGATGCCAAGCGCCATACCTGCAATCAAATCGGACGGGTAATGGAAGCCTGCGGCGAAACGAGTGTAGCCAAGCGCTAACGTTGCCTGCAATAAAAGTAAGCCTTCAATGGTAGAGAAATATAAACAAGTGATAGAAATCACTGCGGCGCAAGCCAAATGGCGGCTGGGGCAGGAGTTTCTTTGCTTGTTTTTCTTTTGAAGAACGGGCTGAATCCCTGCGCCGTCTTCGGCGTACGGTCTTGCGCGGTCAATCATCATACGTGCGACGGTGACAATCCATACGCAACAGCAAAGCGGCAGCAACGCCTTTAAAGCTTCAATTGGTAAAAAGGTTTCCATATCAATCAATCTCAGCCAAACGGAGCCGTAAGCGATAAAAAACAATGCTGTTAAGAGGATATCGCTCAACTCTAGCATTTGCTTTGCCGTAGGGCGCTGATTATAAAATTGTGCGTTTTTCTCGTAAAGAGTTTTATAATTGTAAGCCATAACTTCAGTATACCATAAAAAGCAATCTTACGCAAGCGTTATAGAGGCAGGTTAACAAAGAAACGCCCGTCCAAAGGGGGATTCGGACGGGCGTTCGATTTTAGCCGAGGCTATAAAGGAGGTTAGGAGTTTTGCGCCTCAGCCACGATTTTGTCTACAAGCATAGGAGGTACGTCCTCATAACCGAGGAAATCGCAAACGAATTTGCCGCTGCCTCTCGTCAAGGAACGAAGTTCCATTGTATACGTCTTGATTTCCGCAAGGGGAACTTCCGCGATGATAATCGAACGATCGCCTTCAGTATCCGTACCCATAATGCGGCCTCTGCGTTTATTAATGTCGCCCATTACGTCGCCGAGATAATCACCGGGAACGGCAATCTTCAAACGATAGATGGGTTCGAGGAGAACGGGTTTCGCGTTCTTCAAGCCTTCCTTAAACGCGATGGACGCCGCCATTTTGAAGGAAAGTTCGTTGGAGTCTACGTCGTGGTAGCTGCCATCGTACAATACGGCTTTCAAGCCCGTAACAGGATAGCCGGCCAAAGGACCGTGTTCCATACTTTCGCGCAAGCCTTTTTCAACTGCGGGGAAGTAGTTTTTAGGAACAGCGCCGCCAACAACTTCTTCGTCGAATACAAATTCTTCTTCGCAAGGGGAGAAACGGATTTTACAATGACCGTATTGACCGTGTCCGCCCGATTGTTTCTTGTGTTTACCTTCTGCTTCAGCGGTACCTCTGATCGTTTCACGATAAGCAATTTTAGGTTCGCTAAGTTTCACGTCAACGCCATAACGCGCTTTTACTTTCTTGCAAAGCATTTCAAGCTGAATGTCGCCTTGGCCGCCGATAATCATTTCGCCCGTAGCCGCATTCTTTTCGATGGTGAAGGTATAATCTTCTTCGCCAAGTTTTGCAAGCCCGGAGAACACTTTGTCTTCTTCGCCTTTCTTTTCCGCACTAACGGACATAAGAAGGGTAGGCTTCGGGAAGTAGATAGGGGAGAAGCGAACTTTCGCTGCGGGATCGCAAAGGGTATCGCCGGTTGCCGTTTCGCCAAGTTTATTTACAGCACCGATGTCGCCTGCCGCCAATTCGTCAACAGGTTCCATTTTCTTGCCTTTCAAAAGGTAAACTTGACCGATACGTTCTTCGCATTCCTTATTTGCGTTCCAAACGGTAGAACCGCTCTTCAAAATGCCTCTAAAGCTCTTGATATAGCTGAGTTTGCCGGAGAAAGGATCGATAACCGTCTTAAATACTTGACCAGCAAAAGGAGCGTCCGCTTCGGTACGAATGGAATACACTTTGCTTGCATCGTTTACGTCTTCAACCATAGTGTTCAAACGTTCACGAGCCAAAGGCATATAGGTAACGATTACGTTCAAAAGGTTGATAACACCGCGGTTGGTAAGCGCGGAGCCTGCCATAACGGGAATGGTGTTTACGGAAGCGATACCGATACGGATACCGCGGATAGTTTCTTCTCGCGTCAAATCGCCCGTTTCGAAATATTTATCCAACAACGCTTCGTCGTTTTCAGCCGCAGTTTCCATAAGCTGCGCCTTCATTTCTTCCACTTGGTCTTTCATGTTGTCGGGGATAGCAATTTCCTGCGGTCCATTTTCTTTGAAAAGGTACGCACGTTCTTGCAATGCGTTGATACAACCCTGCATTTTTCCGCCTTCCATAATAGGAATTTGGATAGGCGCCAACTTGCCCGAATATTTTGCTTTCAGCGCCTGTACGGTGCCGAGATAATCTGCATTTTCCTTGTCCATACCATTGATGAAAATAATCAACGGTTTACCGAGCTTCAAGCAGTAATCTACGATAGATTCCGCGCCGATAGGAAGTACGCCGTTTGCGCCGATAACCAACAAAGCGCCGCCTGCTGCGCGTAAGCCTTCGTTGCGTTCGCCTTCGAAATCGTAATAGCCAGGCAAATCGAGAAGGTTCACTTTAACGTTCTTCCAGGTCAGGTAAGAAGCGGACGTGTAAATGGACATCTTTTTCGCTTTTTCCAAATCATCGTAATCGCTTACGGTAGTGCCATCGGGCACTTTGCCCATACGGTCGATCATGCCGCCGTTAAAAAGCATCGCTTCCACAAGCGTCGTTTTACCTTCGCCGCTGTGGCCGACAACCGCAATGTTACGGATACTCTCAAAATTGTTACTCATAATAAAAAATCCCCCTTAGGTTTGTATAGCCACCATCATTCTCAAGCAACACTCCGCGAAATTGCCTCTCCGTTTGCTCAAGAATGATAAGTACGTTCATTATAGTATATTTTTTCACACTTTTCAAGGGGTTTTATGAAAAAAGTTTTAAAAAATTTAAAAAAATTTAGTAAAATTTGTAAAATTCTCCTTTCCAGCCCTATAAATGGACGGCGAGTGTTGACATTTTGGGAGAAAAGAGGTATAATAATAAACGCAAACAAAGAAACTTACACGCAACGAGGCGTTTATGACGAAGATTTATCTCGACCACGCGGCAACTACGCCCGTGGACAACGAAATATTGCAAAAGATGCTTCCTTATTTTATAGAAGCGTACGGCAATGCGGATTCTCCACATTCCGTCGGAAGAACGGCGATGAATGCTGTGGACGGTGCGAGGGATTTGGTTGCCTCGCTTTTGCGTGCAAAGCCGAGTGAAATTTATTTCACGTCGGGCGGTACGGAAGCGGACAACTGGGCTATGATTGGCGGCGCGTATGCGCAAAAAGCCGTTGGAAAAGCGCATGTAATTCTTTCGTCCATTGAACATCACGCTGTATTGGCGGCGGCGGAAAAATTGGAAAAAGAGGGGTTTGACGTTACCTATTTACCCGTAAACGAAGGCGGTATGGTTACGGCGGACGCCTTGAAAGCGGCGTTGCGCGCAGATACGGGCTTGGTTGCCGTTATGGCGGCGAACAATGAAACGGGGGTAAAGCAACCCGTTGCGGAGCTTGTAAAGCTTGTCCACGAAAACGGCAGTTTATTTTTTACGGACGCCGTACAGCTTGCGCCCTACGAAGGGTTGGACGTAAAAGCGTTGGGGGTGGATTTGCTCAGTTTGTCCTCGCATAAATTTTACGGACCGAAAGGCTGCGGCGTTTTGTATATCAAAAGCGGCGTAAAAGTGGAAAAATACGTGCAGGGCGGCGAGCAGGAACGCGGAATGCGCGGCGGTACGACAAACGTGCCTTGCGTGGTCGGTTTGGCGGCGGCGTATGAAAAATGCCGTAAAACTGCGGAGGAAGTCAATGCGAAATTGGTTGCGCTTCGCGCGTTGTTTTTAAAGCAGCTGGAAGATTTGGATGGCGTGCATATCAACGGGGATATTACCCTTGCGTTGCCGTCGGTTGTCAATTTGCGTTTTGACGGCGTAAACAACGTCGATTTCTTATATAATATGGATTTAAAGGGAATATGCGTATCGGCAGGCTCGGCTTGCTCCAGCGCGTCGATAAAGCCCAGCCACGTATTGACGGCAATGGGTTTGACGGAAGACGAAGTGCGCTCGTCCATTCGTTTTAGCTTTGGGAAAAATAATACGGAAGCGGACGTAATGGCAACGGGCGCGGCGGTGAAAGAAACGGTTTTACGCCTGCGCGGAATGTAAAAACGGGACGTGCATACGAAAATGTAACCGTTTGGCAATAGAGGAAGAAAAAATATTAAAAAAAGCCAATTTTTCCGCCTCTAATCATTTACTATTTTTAAAAAATATGTTATAATAGGCATAGAAAACGAAAATTCGGAGGTATTTATTATGGCACACGTTATTACGGACGAATGCTTGGCTTGCGGCGCTTGCGCGGACACCTGTCCCGTTGGTGCAATCTCCATGGGCGACAACGGTATCTACGTTATCAACGAAGAATGCTTGGATTGCGGCGCTTGTGAAGATGGATGCCCTGTTGGCGCTATCAAAGCGGAATAATTTTCGATATCAAAAACAAAAAGGACGTTGATGTTTATCAGCGTCTTTTTTGTTTGGTTTATATAGCTAAAATGTAATTCAACGCGTACATGGTAGGCTTATTTAAAAAAAGTTTCCCTCGTCGGGGAGAGGACGAGGGAAGGTATAAAAACGCAATTTTCGGCTTATAAGCCGTTGCGGGGATCGCATTGGTTGAGAAGCTCGGAAAGGGCGCAATGGAACGCCGTCAGCTTCTTTATCAATGCCAATGCAATTTTTTCGAACAGTCCCAAAAGCAGGACGTCCGCTTTGAAAAGGCGCAATAACTTGAATAATTTGGTTTTCATCTTATCTTACCCCTCCTAAAATAAAGTTTTGCCGTCGTAAGCGGTTGTCTTTCTCGTTAAACGCGCTCGATAAGTACGCAACCGTGTTGACGTCAAAATTGTAAAGAAGAACGGGCATACGCCTTTGCTTGGAGAAGGGCAAAAATGGGGTTGCCTTTGTCCGTCGCGAGGGTAGTATATCACTATTTTTACATTTGTCAAGAGGTGACTGCCAACTTTTTTTGAAAAAAGCGCCAAAGTAAGTTAAAAAATGTAAGAAATGCGCTTAGATAGGGCTTTCTTTTTCGTAGGGGGCTTGACTTTTTCTCTAATTTGCGTTACAATATATATTGAGAAGTTATAATCGGCGTAAAATGCCGACTTTGGAGAGGAAGTATGATTATTTTGGGCATCGACCCCGGTATTGCCACTTTGGGATACGGGGTAATCGAAAAGGATGCGCGCGGCAATTTCCGCGCGATAGATTACGGCGTAGTCGTAACGCCGAAAGACGAGAGCTTGCCCGTCCGTCTTGCCATGCTTGAAGAGGGTGTGAAAGCCGTTTTGGATAAATTCCACCCCGACGAAGTGGCAATGGAAGAACTCTTTTTCTCCAAGAATATCACAACGGGTATTGCGGTGGCGCATGCGCGCGGCGTGGCGCTTCTCACCTGCGTTAAAGAATGCGGTAAATTGTACGAATACACGCCTATGCAAATTAAACAAGCGTTGACGGGGTATGGTAAAGCGGATAAAAAGCAAATGCAATCGGTGGTTACGTCCATGCTTAGGCTGCAAGCCATTCCTAAGCCCGACGATGCGGCGGACGCTTTGGCAATTGCCTTGTGCCATGGGTATTCGAGCCGATTTGGAGAATTGTTTGCCGTAGGCAATATGACGAGAACGAAAGGGAACAATGCGGCGCCGATTGGCGCTTACCAAGCGTTGATGCAAGAGGCGGCGAAAAGCGGCAAAGGCAGAGGAAAAACGTCAACGGGTTTTTCTTCGGCGGCTACGGCAAGCGCCTTACAAAACGCAACGGGGATTGCAGGAGTAACGGGCGTTGGCAGAGCTTCGCTTAACGTACGCTCGGTTGCAAACGCAACGCAGGCAAAAATACCATCAAAAAGTAAAACGACGGGGGCAGGTACGGGTTTAAAACCGAAATCCGTAGCTGAAAGCGTAGTAAAATCGGTGAAAGATAAAGGGGAGAATAAGAAAAAATGATATCGTATTTACGTGGAAAAGTATTGATGACGACGGCGGAAACGGCAATTTTGGACGTCAACGGCGTTGGCTACGAAGCGTATTGTTCGGCAGGGGCATTCCGCCAGCTTACAGTGGGTGCGGTTGCGGAAATTTTCACCTATTTGCAGGTGAAAGAGGACGGCGTTACCTTATTCGGCTTCGATTCGATAAAAGAAAAGGAATTGTTTTTAAAGTTGATTTCCGTATCGGGGGTTGGTCCGAAATTGGGCATTTCCATTTTGGCGAGCCTTAGCGCGGACGACTTTGCAATGGCTATTGCTACGGCGGACGTGAAGCGGCTTAGCGCGGTTAAGGGCTTGGGAAAAAAGACGGCGGAAAAAATTGTTTTGGAATTGCACGGCAAAATTTCGGCGGCGGAAGTGCTTGGCGCAAGCGAGGACGATTACGTAGCCAAAGCGGAAGCGCAGGCGCAAAGCAGCGCGAAACTTTCGCCGGTGGACGAGGAAGCGGTTTCGGCGTTGATGGGGCTTGGCTTTACAAGAATGGAAAGTGTGCAAGCCGTCAAGCGCGCGAGAGAAAACGGCGCAAGTACGGTGGAAGAAGTGATTATGAAAGCGTTGCAGGGCGGTATTTAAGCGATAGACTTGCGAAAGGATAAAGAGAGGAAGTTATGTTTGAAGACGAAGATTACGGCGAAGACAGTTTAATTGTCAGCACGAAAACGGAATACGACGCAGAAGAAAACGTGTTGCGCCCCAAGACCATGGGGGATTACGTCGGTCAGCAAAAGGTAAAGGAAAACCTCGGTGTGTACATCGCGGCGGCGAAAGCGCGCGGCGAAGCATTGGACCACGTTTTGCTTTATGGGCCTCCTGGTTTGGGTAAAACTACGCTGTCGCATATTATCGCCAACGAAATGGGAGTGGCGATTAAATTGACAAGCGGTCCTGCCATTGAACGTTCGGGGGACTTGGCTGCCATTTTGACCAACCTCAACGACGGCGACGTGTTGTTTATTGACGAAATTCACCGTTTAAACCGTTCGGTGGAAGAAATTTTGTATTCGGCAATGGAAGATTATGCGCTGGATATTATCGTAGGGAAAGGTCCGTCGGCGAGAAATATTCGTTTCTCGTTAAAGAAATTTACCTTGATTGGCGCAACGACGAGGGTGGGGATGCTTGCCGCGCCCTTGCGCGATCGTTTTGGCATTATCAATCGTTTGGAAATGTATACGCCGTCGGAATTGCAGGAAATTGTCACGCGCTCTGCAAGGGCGTTGGATATCGCAATCGACGACGAAGCGGCGGCGGAAATTGCTCGTCGCAGCCGTGGTACGCCACGTATTGCCAACCGTTTGTTGAAACGCGTACGCGACTTTTCCTTGGTGAAAGGGAATGCGGAAATTAGCCGTGAGGACGCGCGTTTTGCGTTAAGACGGTTAGAGATTGACGAGCTTGGTTTGGACGAAACGGATAGAAATTTACTTCGTGCGCTCATAGAAAAATTCGGCGGCGGTCCTACGGGTTTGGAAACGTTGGCGGCAACCATTAACGAGGACGCTAACACAATTGAAGACGTTTACGAACCCTATTTGTTGCAGCTTGGATTTATCGCACGTACACCGCGTGGGCGTATTTGTTTGAAGGACGGCTACGCGCACATGGGGTTACAGCCCAGCGTGAAAGCAAAGCGCCAAATGTCGCTCTTCGATTTGGACGATTAATGGTTAAAAAATGAAAATGAAAGGGGCAGGTATGCGTTGAAATGCGCATTTTGCCGAAAATTTTGCAAAATATGGAACAAGATTTGAAAAAAGTACAATATAAAAAGAGTGATTTTTATTATCACCTCCCCGAAGAAAGAATTGCGCAAACGCCTGCTGAGCCGAGAGATTCCTCGCGGCTTTTGGTGTACGATAGAGAAAGCAAGCGTATAGAAAACAAAATTTTTCGTGACATTACGCAATATTTAAAATCGGGTGACGTGCTGGTTGTTAACAATACCAAGGTTATCCCTGCGAGAATGTACGCCTTGACCGAACATGGCGGCGTGGTGGAAGTGTTGCTTTTAAAACGCTACAACTTAAACACGTGGGAAGTGTTGATGCGCCCTGGTAAAAAAGGCAAAATCGGCGCAAAAATGACCATTGGCGATCAGCTTGCTTTCGAGGTAAAGGATATCACCGAAACGGGGGAAAGAATTATCGAATTTTCCTACGAAGGCACTTTCGAGGATATTTTGTCCAAGGTTGGGACGATGCCTTTGCCCCCTTATATCAAGGAAAAATTGGAAAATCAAGCGCGCTACAATACGGTGTACAGCAAAGTGGACGGTTCGGCGGCGGCGCCGACGGCAGGCTTGCATTTCACTGACGAGCTGCTCGGTAAACTCAAAGATATGGGCGTAGAGGTTGCCGAGGTGCTTTTGCACGTTGGCTTGGGGACGTTCCGTCCAGTTAGTGAAGATATAATCACCGACCATAAAATGCATTCGGAATTTTACCAAATTGGGGAAGAAGCGGCGGAAATTATTAACCGCGCGAAGCGCGAGGGCAGACGTGTAATTGCCGTAGGTACCACTTCGGTGCGTACTTTGGAAAGCGTCGCGGACGAAAACGGACAGGTGCGCGCTTGTTGCGGCAACACCGAAATTTTCCTTTATCCGCCCTACAAAATGAAGTGCGTGGACGCGTTGGTTACCAATTTCCATTTGCCTGAAAGTACCTTAATTATGTTGGTGGCTTGTTTGACGGGCAGAGAGGAAATTTTGGACGTTTACAAATATGCCGTAGAGGAAAATTATCGTTTCTTTTCCTTTGGCGACGCGTGTTTGATTTTGTAAATGGAGTGTATAAAAAGCAACAAAAAATGCGAAATGGGCGTACCATGTATGCGTTTAAGCTTATTTTTCGTGTAAAACAAGGAGAATGCGTATGAATACGTATGCGAAATATAATCAATCGGCTGAAGATTATCTTGAAAGTATTTTAACGCTTGGGAAGAACCAAGAAGCGGTGCACCGCATTGACGTTGCAAGGCGTATGGGGGTGTCGCAAGCGGCGGTAAACAAGGCGATGAAATTGCTTGTGGAAAAAGGGTACATTTATGAGGATGGCAAGCATTTGTATTTAACGCAAGCAGGCCGTTCGTATGCTGAAAACGTATACGAAAAGCATTGCATTATTCGTGAATTTCTCATTTTTAACGGCGTTTCGCCCACCGCAGCGGAAGAGGACGCCTGCCACATGGAACACTTGATTTCAGAGGAAACCGTTTCCATGATGAAGAAAAAACTTGGAAAATAAACAAAAAAAAGCGACGGGATATGCGTAAACGCCCGTCGCAATTTTTTTTAAATTGTTCTTTTTTTTGCGCGTGCGCATACAAATAAAATAAGGAAGCCGTACTTTGGTAAAAAAATATGTAAAAATATAGCAAATAATTTCTTAACCACGGTTTATTTTATTGACAAATAAATAAAAGCGTGCTATAATATTTCACGAACAAAGCAAAGTTTATTTTTTATAAACAAAAACTTAACCTTGGTTAAGAAAACAAAACCAAGCGGATTGTGGAGGAAAGAAAAATGGCAAAAGCGAAGGTCAAAACGTTAGCGGAGCTTGCGAAAGGTGAAGCTGCAACGGTTATTAAAGTAAACGGCGAGGGCGCTATTAGACGTCGGTTATTTGACATGGGGATTACGCCTGGGGCAGGCGTAGAGATGAGAAAGCTGGCGCCTTTTGGAGATCCTATTGAAATCACCATTCGTGGGTACGAGCTGACGCTACGGAAAGCGGAAGCGGCGAACGTAGAAATTGAAGTGAGATAAAAGAGGAGAGAAGTATGTTAAGATTTGCATTGGCAGGTAATCCCAATGCAGGGAAGACGACGCTGTTTAACGTTTTGACGGGGAGTACGGCGCACGTTGGCAACTGGCCTGGGGTTACGGTAGATAAAAAAGAGGGGACGTATAAAAAAGGCAAAGAGCCTATCAGCGTAGTCGATTTGCCTGGGATTTATTCCCTTTCCCCATATACGCCTGAAGAAGTGGTGGCGAGAAATTACATATTGGACGAGAAACCCGATTGTGTTATCAATATCGTGGACGTGACCAATTTGGAGCGAAATTTATACCTTACCACACAGCTTATGGAGCTTGACGTGCCCATTGTTATTGCCCTGAACATGGCGGACGTGCTGGAAAAAAGCGGTGACAGAGTGGACGAAAAGCTGATTGAAAAGAACATTGGCTTGCCCGTAGTGAAAATTTCGGCGCTTCGTGAAAACGGGATTGCCGAATTGATGGAACGCGCGGAGGAAGCGGCGGCGAGAAAACGCCAAGGCAGCTCCGTTTTAAAGGAATCCGCTATCGGCAAAGCGGTGTCCAATGCTGAAAAAGCCTTGGAATTAAAAGGAGTGCAGTCCCCCCTATTCCACGCCGTAAAATTGGTAGAAAAGGACGAATTGGAAGTGCAAGCGCACCCCGTTGAAGCGGAAGCGGTCAACGCTTTTGTTAAAATTAACGCTTCGAAGGATTCTATTTTCGGTTACGATACCGAAGCGGAAATTGCGGACGCAAGATATAAATATATCGTTTCCAAGCTTTCTATCGCCATTCAAAGGGTGTGCATTAAGCACCCTGGCGAGCTGACAAAATCGGATAAAGTGGATAAAGTGCTGACCAATCGTTGGGCGAGCATTCCCATTTTCCTGCTTATTTTGTTTGCGGTATTCCATTTGACGTTTTCGGAAAATTTCTTATATCTTGGCAGTATCATTTCGCCGCTTGGCGCATGGTGCGAGGGTATGAGTGAAAGCGCGTTTGGCAGTATTTTATGTTCGGCGGAAGGTATCAATTCTCCTGGCGCGATGTTGTTTTATGCGATGGATTTATTAACTTCGTCCATAGGCGGCTGGCTGGAAACGGGAGTTACGGCGCTTGGCGCGAGCCCTGCAATTGTTGGCTTGGTTTGCGACGGCGTTTGGTCGGGGATTGCAAGCGTATTGTCTTTCGTACCGCAAATTATCGTATTATTTTTGTTCCTTTCTATTTTGGAAGACAGCGGTTATATGGCGCGTGTGGCGTTCATTTTGGATAGAATTTTCCGCCGTTTCGGCGTTTCGGGCAGAGCGTTTATGCCAATGATTATGGGCTTTGGCTGTTCGGTGCCTGCCATTATGAATACGCGTACGCTTGCGGAAGAACGTGAACGTATGGCAACGCTTCGTGTTATTCCTTTCTTTTCTTGCGGTGCAAAATTGCCTATTTTGACGGCGATTGCAGGCGGTATCGCTATGGTGACGGGGCTTAGCAATGCGGATATTATCACCTATTCGATGTACGTTGCGGGGATTGTAATTGCGTTTATTTCCCTGCTGGTGATGCGTTCGACGACGATGCGTGGGGATACGCAGCCGTTTATTATGGAGCTGCCTGCGTATCGTATGCCGAGATTGAAAAATTTAGGCTTGCACCTTTGGGATAAATTTAAGCATTATATTGAAAAGGCGTTCACCATTATTTTGGTGTCGTGTATTATTATTTGGTTCCTCTCCAATTTCGGTTGGAATTGGAAAATGGTCGACGGCATTGATCAATCCATTTTGGCGTCCGTTGGACAATTGGTGCAACCGCTTTTCACGCCGCTTGGCTTTGGCGTGCAGTTGGGTACCACTTGGGGCTGGGTATTCGTTGTTGCGGCGGTCACTGGCTTAATTGCAAAAGAAAACGTAATTGCTACCTTCTCGGCATTGGCAACCTGCATTATGGCAGGCTTTGAAGGCTCGGGCGAGGGAGTGGAAGAAATTGTACTTCTCATTCAAGAAACGGGTATCACCGTCCCTGCATTGATTGCGTTTATTATCTTTAACATGACGACAATTCCTTGCTTCGCGGCGGTGGCGGCGGCGAAAGGCGAAGTGAAAAAAGGCACTTTCCGTTGGACGATTTTGTTCTGGGTTGCCACTTCCTATCTGGCTTCGTGTATCGTGTACACGGTAGGGGAATTTGTTTGGCCCGCTGCTATTTGGGCGATTTTGGCGGTTGCGGTTGCCGTTGGTATCGTGTTGTATAACAAATACGCCGATAAAAAACAAAAGAAATTTCTTAAATAAACGGTAGAAAAATGACTTTAATTGATTGGATAATTGTAAGCGCGGCGGCCGCGGTGGTCGTTGGATATATCGCTATGCAAATTTGGAAAAAGAAAACGGGCAAAGGCGGCGGTTGTTGCGGTTGCAGCGGCTGTCCCGGCGCTTCGGCTTGCGGCGGCGCGTGTCCGTCGAAAGCGCCCGCAACGCAAGAAAAACAAGAAAATAAGGACGAAATAAACGAAAATGCATAAAATTATGTTTGTTTGTCACGGCAACATTTGCCGATCGCCCATGGCGGAGTTTTTAATGAAAGACGCCGTGAGAAAATTGGGCAGGGAAGAGGAATTTAAGATTGCTTCTTGCGCCGTTTCGGACGAGGAAGTTTGGAACGGAATTGGCAATCCCGTCTATCCCCCCGTAAAAAAATTGCTTGCGGAAAAGGGGATTTCCTGCGAGGGGAAACGTGCGTGCGTTTTGACTGCTGCGGACGGAGAAGCGTTTGATTTGTTTTTGTGTATGGACGATTCAAACCTGCGCCGCGCCAAAGGAATTTTAGGTGTAAAAAACGCTGAAAAATGCCAAAAATTATTGGCGTTTGCAGGGGATAGCGGCAACGTTGCCGACCCTTGGTACACCCGCGATTTTCAGGCGGCGTACAAGGATATTATGCGAGGAATAGAGGGACTTTTGCAAAGCTTATAAAAAAGAGCCGAACGGAATTTTCCGTTCGGCTTTTCATATGTATTTTTGTTAACTGACTTGTATCCAATGATAAACGATGTACGCGCCTTGTATAAGCCCCAAATGCAGGGGATAGAAGATATAGAAAAAATATTTCATGCTGCGTTTACCGCGCTTGCCGTTGTATAGCAATAGGATAGGTATAGACAAAAAGGCGTAGGGGGAAACGACGCTTAATACGCTTTTGTTGAAGAGAACGAGGAACGTTACCCCTATTGCCGCGCATAAAACTTTTAAGGGCAAAACGTCCAATTTTTTAATTTTGTCGGGGACAGGTATGCGATGAAAATCGAAAATAGAGATAAAGACAGGCAACATACAGCCCCAAAAACCATAATCCACTTGGAAAAAATAACAAAACGCATAAACGAAGAAAACGGTGAGGACAAACAACAAGCCCGACAGCCATTTATCCGCTATTTTTACAGTTTTATCAAACAGGCATTGCTTGAAATTTTGCAAGGCATAGATACACAAAATAGAGAAAGAGAAAGTGAACAAAATGCCAAAATACATGATAGAAGGGTCGAAAATTATATAGACGATTTGACACAACGTGCCAAGGATAAACAACATAAAGAAATGCTTAATTTTATTGCGGGTATATCGGCAGCCTTCGGCGATGGCAAACGCGAAAAGGGGCATGGACAGCCGCCCGATGGCTCGCCAAGGCAAAAAATCAAAGGGGAACCAAACCATTCCGATATGGTCTACCGCCATAAGCAACGCCGCCAATAGCTTGAGCGAGTTGCTGTTTAAAATGCGCATTTTCTTTAAAAAGTTCATAACAAAATCTCTTATTCTTTGGTAAAAATCAGGTGGGAATTTTGATAAAAATTCTCGTAAATCAGCTATGCCGATAGGGTGAAAAGTTTATTTTTTATCCTCGGATGCGCTCACTTCCTCGTCGAAGAGGGGTTCGTTTTCGGAAGCGCCGTTCTTTTCTTGGTGACGGCGTTTTTTCTCGTCGAGCTTACGCATTTTTTCAAGGATTTTCTTTTCTTTTTTTAAAAATTTTTCTTCGCGTTTTTTATCCGCGCGTTCTTGTTTAGCGTCCGCCACTTTTTGGTCTAAAATGATACGATTTTTCGATTTGGGCTTTTCTTCTTCCACTTCGCGGCCCGCCATTTTTTTGAAGAAATTGCCCACCGAGCGCACGGGTTTGGTTATGTTTTCATAATCCGCTTCCATTCCCTCAAGGATAAAATGTGCGCGGTTGATAAAAAATTGCAACACGACGTCGAATAAAATTTCCAATACCCAGCCCACAATCATAAATGCCGTCAAAATAACGGAGAGGGGAGTGATATGCGTCGTGGTCAAGCACAAACCGTACAGCATAATGCCGAGGGTGTACAGCTTTAAAAACCGTTTGCAATATTTAAAGGTGCGCTTCACCGTAGGGTGGAGTTTTTGTGCAGGCGTCAGCGTAGTAACGTATAAAAAGAATGCGAAATAAGTGGACGAAAGCACAAACAGCGCGGCGTTCACCCACAGCAACCTTGTGCCTGCCATAGCGGAAAAGATAATGGCGTATACCAAATAAGCAAGGTACAACACTTGCGTGATAATGTTGCGCCAATAATCAATTTTCTTAAAATCGTCAATCGTTTGCTTGATGGCCGCTTTTGTATAATCTAACATAACAACCTCGTTTCCGCAAAGCATGCGGAGAAAGTATTTTTTGTATACCTATATATACCCACGCGTTTGTCTTTTAACGCAGTTTTTCGTTGTCAATTTTCGGCGGTTTACCAAAATAGGAATAAAATCCGCATACCAGGTTCGCGTTGAACAGCTTTTTCTTCTTGTCCGCAGTCTTGCCGAAGTGTCGTTCAAAATCGGGCAAGGACGTTAAAATATAGGCATTCCAATCGGGTAAAGCGCGGAAAGTTTTTCCAAAAGCCGACATTAATTTTTGTACGTCTTTGGCATCGGACAAGCGTTCGCCGTAAGGAGGATTGGAAAGCAATACTCCATATTTTTTATCGCAGGCAAACTTCGTTGCGTCGGCAACCGAAAAGCGGATATATTTTTCAACGCCTGCGCGTTTAGCGTGATAGGAAGCAATGGAAATGGCTTGCGACGAGATATCGCTTGCGTAAATTTCCAAAGGCAAGTTGCGCTTTTCCAAATCCCTCGCCTCTTCTTTAGCTTGGCGCAGTACGCCGTTTGGCGCGCACGCCCAATTTTCAAAATCGAAATTACGTTTTACGCCAGGGGCGATATGCAGGGCTTTCATTGCCGCTTCAATGGGCAAAGTGCCGCTGCCGCAAAATACGTCCGCAAAGGGCTTTTCGGGGTCCTTGTCGGGGTTATAGAAAGTGGAATCAATCAAGCCTGCCGCCAGCGTTTCCTTTAACGGCGCGCTGTATGCTAAGGAGCGATACCCGCGCTTGTGCAGTCCGTCGCCCGTCGTGTCAAGCGTGACCGTCACTTCGTCTTTAAAAATAGAAAATCCGACAATCGACCGCGCGCCCGTTTCCGCAAAAGTCTTTCTGCCCATTTTAATTTTATCCGCCAAACGGCAAATGATAGCCTTTTTAGCAACGCCGCCTGCCGCTTTTATGGCAGCCAAAACACTTTGTACGCTTTTGCCGTCCATTAAAATTTGCGAATCGGCAGTAAGCCAGTTTTCCCAAGGAATGGAATAAAATCCTTCGTACAGCTCGTCAAAGGTGACGGCATGAAAAACGGACAAGCGAATCAACACTCGCTCGCCGCTACGCAAAAAGACGTTCAGCTTGGCTACGTCTTGCCAATCGCCGTCCACTTCAATGCGCCCATTGTCCGCAGGTGCTTTCTCAAAACCGAGGTTGAAAAGCTGGCGTTTTGTAATTTGTTCTAAGCCCGACGCTACGGGAATTAATAATTTCATGCTTTTATTATAATTCATTTTTAAATTTTGTCAACCCTTTAGGGTTGCTTTGTGAAAAATAACCCGCGCGACGGGCTTGACAAAGATTGACAATTACCGCGGAAAGGTATATAATATGGGTATGAAACGGAATTACGAACGCATGATGCAGGAACAATTGAAAAACATTCCCAAAGGCGAAAGGCTGCTTTTGCACAGCTGTTGCGCGCCTTGTTCGTCTTTGTGTTTGGAGCGTTTGAAGGAGCATTTTCAGATAACCGTGCTCTATTATAACCCCAACATTGACAACGAGGAGGAATATGCAAAGCGTAAAGCGGAGCAAATTCGCTTTTTGCAGGAAACGGGCTGGGCGGATTTTCTCGATTGCGATCACGAAGCGGAGAAATTTTTTGAGGCGGTGTCGGGTTTGGAGCAAGAGCCCGAACGCGGCAAGCGCTGTTACGTTTGCTACAAACTGCGGCTGGAAAAAACGGCGCAGGTTGCCAAAGAAAACGGCTTTGCTTTTTTTGCAACAACGTTGACGTTAAGTCCGCATAAAAATGCCGATTGGTTAAACGAAATCGGCGAAAACCTGGGGGGCATGTATGCGTTGAATTATTTATATACCGATTTTAAGAAGCAGGGCGGATATTATCGTTCATTGGAGCTTTCCGACCAGTACGGCTTATATCGACAAAATTTTTGCGGATGCACTTTTTCAAAACGATAATCAAACGGGGCGGCGCGCCTCGTTTTTTCTTTGCAGTGAAAATGTGGGGGAAATATGCCCAAGGGCGCATAGGACAAAATTTGCGTGTCGAAAAAGGAAAAAACGGCGCAAATGCGGCTAACCGCATATCTCGGAAACCGCATACGTTTTTTTTGGAAAAAAAGAGGGGGATTTTGTCGAAAAAAAGGCAAAAAAAATAGAGCTTCCCCTATCGCAAAACAGGTGTCGCTCTAAAAATTTCTTTTCTATATATGCGGGTACCCGCAATTAAGGAGTTGTTTTTATTCTACAATTTCCACTTGGCAGCAACGCATAACGGCAATGGCCGCATCGTGGTTGGCTTTGGTGGTGCCTGCGCAAAGCGAGGGGATAACTTTAATTGCCGAATCGGGATAGGTCGCTTTTAAAATTAACGCATTGCTCACTACGCAAATGTCCGTGCAGGTGCCGACGAGGGTGATTTCGCTATACCCTTGCAAGGCGCTCCAATCCAGCATACCAAAAGTGGGCTTTTCCAAAAGGATAGCCGATTTTTTATCCAGCGCCGTTTGGATTTGTTTGTCAATTTCGTGTCCGTCCGTGCCTTTGATACAATGGGGTACGGGCAATTTTTTACCCTCGGCGGATTGCATATAATTTTCGCCGTGCGTATCTTTCGTCGCGTACACGGTACCCTCAAATTGCAAAATTTCCGCTACAATGCCGGGGATAATTTGTTGCGCGTCGGGGTTGGCGAGTGCGCCGTCCACAAAATCCTTTTGCATATCAATAATAATCAATGCTTTTTTCATATTTTCCTCGTTTTAAGGTTGAATGTTAAAATTATAAAGTGAGGCAATCGAAAATGCCGCCCGTTTCAAGGTCTTTGAAATACAAAACGCCGTTATCGAAAAGGATATACGAATGGGGAGTGCCCTCTTTCGGTAAGGAAACGGAACCGCAGTTGACGTAGATTGCACCGTTTTCCATTTCATAATTTTGCGGCGCGTGGAAGTGTCCGTTGAACAGCACGTCACCCTTTTTCAAAAGGGGTGGCTTTTCCATATTGTACAAATGCCCATGCGTTAAAAACAGCGTTCTATCTCCCTCGGGCATTACCGCATAATCGGCCATCATAGGGAATTCCAATACCATTTGATCCACTTCACTGTCGCAGTTGCCGCGCACGCAAAGCAGTTTGTTCTTGATAGCGTTGAGGGCGGCGAATACTTTTTTAGGTGCGTATTCGTCAGGGAAATCGTTTCTGGGGCCGTGATAGAGCAAATCGCCAAGTAAAATAAGCTTGTCCGCTTCCTCTTCTTGGAAAACGGAAAGCAGGCGTTCAAGCCATGCATACGAGCCGTGAATATCCGATGCAATGATATATTTTGCCATAATTTACCTCGTGAGGAGCAAAAGCTCCCATTACCTATTTTTTATAAATTTATAAAAGAATTGCGCTCGTGGAAAAGAGCGCAATATCGTTGGCGTAGCCTTAGAAAATGAATTTGATAACGTCAAACTGTTCGGGTAAGTTTGCGCCCGCGCACGTGATTTCCGCATATTTTTTAAGCAATTCGGGCAGGTCTTCCTCTCTGTACGAACGGAAGGGGAATTCGGAGAAGTTTACCGCTTTGTTTGCCAAGAGGTTGATAGCGGTGGAAACGAATTCTCTATTTTCCGTGATACCCTTGATGGTTACGTTATTTTTCATAGCGTATTCGAGGTTGACGTTTAAGGTTTTGCAGGTGGGCGCGCAGAAAGAAACGTACGCGTCACGTTTAACGAGGGGGAACAATACGGAGGGTTCGCAACGGTTAGAGAACGCAAGGTAAACCGCAGCGTCCGCAAGCTTGCCGCCCGTCACTTTTAAAATGTTGTTCTTCAACGTATCGTCGTTGGGGAAGGTGTAATAGATACCGCTGCGCTTTGCGCGTGCCAAACGTTCGGCATTGTTGTCCGCAAGAATGGGTACAGCTCTATGATAAATGAGAATTTGGCATAAAATATTGCCGTACAAACCGCCGCCGAGCACGATAACGTGCTGACCTACGTCGATGTGCATTTCGTCAATAACGTGTTCCGCCATGGCAATTGCATCGATAAGGAATGCCGCTTCGTCCGAAACGGAAGAGGGCAGGGGGTATACGTCGTCCACGCCAGCCAACACGAAATCACGATAAAAACCGTCGGTGGTTTCGCCTGCGATACGCAAGCCGTCGGGGGCGCATTCGTCCTCAGTTACGCCTGCAAGATACACACGTTCGCCCTTTCTAACAAAGGAATCCTTGCCTGCTTCGGTTACTTGACCTATTGCAAAGCGACCAGGGATAAAGGGCGCCTTTACCTTAATTGCGCCCGTATAAACAGCCACGTCCGATTCGGTGAGGAGTGCTTTGGTCACTTTGACCTTCACTTTATCCTCGCTCAATTTTAAATCGGGCGCAGTGACGTGTTGAATGTTGTGGGGATAGCCGAGTTGCCACACTTTCATAGGGGGAAATTCTCCTTAAAATCAATCGAAAAACGGGCGAAATGCCTTTGTTGAGTTTTTCGAACAAATTAAGTATAATTCATTTTCATGAAATTTGCAAGTATTTTTTACAAATTCGCGTTAAAAATAGTTGACGAGGATAAAAAAAAGCGGTATAATTGGAAAGCATGATAAAGAAAAATAACAGCGAGGTGAAAATAATGAAAGCTGATATACATCCCAAATATCACGAAGTAACCGTTACTTGCGCTTGTGGAGCTACCTTCAAAACCGGCACGACGAAAGATTGCGAAGTTTTGAAAGTGGATATTTGCAGCAATTGCCATCCCTTCTTCACGGGCAAGCAGAAGTTAGTTGATACCGGTGGACGTGTCGATAAGTTCAAGAAGAGATACGGCTTATAATTGGTAGAAACGGTCGGGCTTTAAGTTTAGCTTAAAGCCCTTTTTTCATAATATTCTACGCATGAAATACTTCGCAATACGGCGTCGCGTTGCGGTAATCCTCAGTCACGTACCCCAAGTACGCTCCTTCGGGCTTTCCTCGCGCTCCTTGTCTTGCTCGTATTTGACGCGTAGAAGGGAGATAGAGGAAAGATGGGCGGCGGTAACCCTCAGTCACGTACCCCCCAGTACACTCCCATCGAGGTGCTCGCTACGCCTTGAACTGCTCGTATTTGACGCGTAGAAGGGAGATAGAGGAAAGATAGGCGGCGGTAACCCTCAGTCACGTACCCCCCCAGTACACTCCCATCGAGGTGCTCGCTACGCCTTGAACTGCTCGTATTTGACGCGTAGAAGGGAGATAGAGGAAAGATGGGCGGCGGTAACCCTCAGTCACGTACCCCAAGTACGCTCTTTCGGGCTTTCCTCGCGCTCCTTGTCTTGCTCGCATTTGATGCGTAGACAAAACTTTACAATAATAAAATCGTGTGCGGAGGCGCGCGCGTGTTTCAAAAATACAAAATCCGATTATATATAATATATGTAAAAAAGCGGAGAAAAGGATAATGGCTAAAAAAGAAAAGAGAACTTGCACCTACATTGGCGGTCAAGCGGTAATGGAAGGGATTATGATGCGTGGCAAACGCGCTATGGCAACGGCTGTGCGCGATCCGCAAGGGGATATCCAAGTGGAATCCGAACGCATTACGCCACCCGAAAAACGCAGTAAGTTTGCTAAACTTCCGTTCGTGAGAGGGGTGGTTAATTTTGCAACTTCCTTGGTGGACGGCAATCGTGTGCTTATGCGAAGCGCCGACGTTGCTATCGAGGACGACGAAACCCCGACCAAAGCGGAGCAATGGTTGAAAGAAAAACACAAGGTCGATCTGAGCGGATTTTTTAATTTTATTTCCGTACTCCTCGGCGTTGTGCTTGCCTTGGTAATTTTTATTTTATTACCTCAATTTGTAACGGGCTTTTTGCCTTTTAAAATGGACGATAAAGGACTGGACGGCGTTTGGTTTAACCTTATCGAAGGCGGCGTTCGTCTTGCGATATTCGTTGTCTACATTTTATTGATTTCGTTGATACCTTCTCTGCGAAGAGTGTTTATGTGCCACGGCGCGGAGCATAAGACGATTACTTGTTTTGAAAAGGGCAAGGAATTGACGGTGGAAAACGTACGCGGTTGTTCCCGTGTACACGATAGATGCGGCACGACCTTCCTTTTCTTGGTTATGATTGTCAGCATTCTCGTCTTTTCGCTTGTTAATTTTGCGGCGGCGAATTGGTTGTACATTCAAGACGGCAAGTTTAACGGGCTTATCCGTTTCGGCTTGAAAATTTTGATGCTTCCCGTGGTTGCGGGCGTGTCCTACGAAGTGTTGCGCTTTTTGTCTAAGACGAAAAATCCGCTTTTCTTTATCTTTAAAATTCCTGGGTTGTTGTTGCAAAAGCTGACCACGCGTGAGCCTGAAGACGGCATGATCGAATGCGCTATCGTTGCTTTCAAAACGGTTTTGGCGATGGATAACGATCCTACCATTCCCGAACGCATTTTCGCAACGGCTGGTAAGATGAGCGCGTTGCTCAAAAACACCAAAAAGCGTTTTGCGGACAATGGCATTGACGAAGAGGATGCCGAATGGATTTTTGCTTTGACGTTGAATATTCCTAAGAGCGCAGTTGCGACGGAAGAGAAAATTATTAAGGCATCCGAAGCGAAAGCCATTATTAAGATTGCGGATCAACGTTTGACGGGCAGACCGCTTTGGTATATCATTGGCGACACCGATTTTTGCGGTTATAAAATCAAAGTAGACGAAAGAGTGCTTATCCCTCGCCCTGAAACGGAAGATTTGGCGATGATGGTCGTTGCGGCGGCGGAAGAAGGAAACAGCATTCTTGACCTTTGTACGGGCAGCGGCGCTATTGCTATTGCGGCGTATAAGGAATTGGAAAAGAGCAACCGCAAATGCAAAGTGACGGCGGTGGATATCAGTGAGGACGCTTTGAACGTGGCAAGGGAAAATGCCGAAGCCAACGAAGCGGACGTATTGTTTATTCAATCGGATTTGTTCTCTCGTATCCGTGGCAGATTTGATATTATCGTAAGCAATCCGCCTTACATTCCCTCGGCGGATATTGCAGGGTTGCAACGCGAAGTGAAGGATTATGAGCCCAAGCTGGCATTGGACGGCGGCGCAGACGGTTTGGATTTCTATCGCAATATCGCGGCAAACGCTTCTAAATATCTTACCCGTGGCGGTATGGTGATTATGGAAGTGGGCGAAGGCGAGGCTGCGGAAGTTGTCAAGCTGTTCAAAGGCAATGCTTATTCGATGATCGTTCAAGACTTCAACGGCGTAGAAAGATACGTAAAAATTGTTATGTAAACCATATTTGACCGTCCGTAGACAATGCGGACGGTCGGAATTTTCTTATCAAAGCATAAGGAGAAAAAGGGTATGTTAAAGAAGCTGGCGGATATCAAAATCCGTTACGAATTTTTATCCGAAAAGTTGGCGGATTCGACCGTGATCGCGGACATGGGTACTTGGCAGAAGTATTCCAAGGAGCAATCGGACCTGACTGAAACGGTGGAAAAATACAACGAATATTTGGAAACGGAACGCCAAATGCAGGATGCTTTCGAGCTGGCGGAAACGGAAACGGATTCCGAAATGAAAAAGATGCTTTTGGACGAGGGGTACGATTGCAAGGAAAAGCTTGCAGGGCTGTTGACCGAGTTGAAAATTTTGCTTTTGCCCAAGGATAAAAACGACGAAAGAGGCTGCATTTTAGAAATCCGCGCGGGTACGGGCGGCGAAGAAGCGGCGTTGTTTGCAGGCGTTTTGTGCCGTATGTATCAAAATTATTGCGCGGCGCATCGTTTGCGCGTGGAAGAAATTGACGTCAGCGCAACCGAGCTTGGCGGGGTTAAGGAAGCCGTTTACAACGTGACGGGCGCAGGTGCGTACAAGCTTTTGAAATATGAAAGTGGCGTACATCGCGTACAGCGTGTTCCTGCAACGGAAACGCAAGGCAGAATCCACACCTCGGCGGCTACCGTTGCCGTACTTCCCGAAGCGGAAGAAGTGGAAGTGGAAATTAGCGATAAGGATATTCGTATCGACATTTTCCATTCGGGCGGCGCCGGCGGACAAAACGTTAACAAAGTGGCTTCGGCGGTGCGTATCACGCACTTCCCGACGGGGATAGTGGTAACCTGCCAAGACGAGCGTTCGCAGTTGAAAAACAAGGAGCGCGCCTTTAAAGTTTTGCGTTCGCGCGTGTATGATTTTTATAACGGACAAAACGCCAAAGCGCGTGAAGAAAACCGCCGTAGTATGGTGGGAACGGGGGATAGAAGCGAACGAATCCGCACCTACAATTTTCCGCAAAGCCGTGTAACCGATCACCGTATCGGGCTTAGCCAATATAATTTGGATGCTTTCGTTATGGGGGATATTGATTCGATGGTGGAAGCGCTTGCAATAGCGGATAGAGAAGCGATGCTCGCATCGGGCGATGAGTAAAATGGCGTACCCATGTACGCGTTGAATATAAAAAGTTGGAGTGAAACAAGCGTGTTTTGCTCCTATTTTTTTTGCGTGAATTGCTATAAAAAAGTGGGAAAGCTTGGGAAAACAGGAAAAATTTTGCGGGAAAGATAAAAGATTGGTGAAAAATGCAAAATTTCCCGTTTTGGTCTTGAAGTGTAGAAAAAAATGTGCTATACTGTTGGCGAAAGCAGAAATTGCGAGGAAAAAGAATTATGAAAAGCAAAAAAATGATAGCATTATTATTGGCTTTTGGGTTTAGCGCGGCATCGTTTGTCGGTTGCGGTAAATCGGCGGTGGGCATTGAAAATGCCACGCTCAACGAGCGAGGGGAGTTGGTGTTGGAATATACGGACGGCACCGAACAAAACCTTGGCGTAGTCAAGGGTAAAGACGGACAAGACGGCGTTGACGGACAGGACGGTACAAACGGTCAAAACGGCGCGAACGGGCTAAACGGCAAGGACGGACAGGACGGCGAATCGTTGGACATTGAAGAAGTGTACGCGGCGGCGGTTGCCAACGGCTACGACGGTACGTTTTTGGGATTTTTAAAAGAATATTTAGGTACGGGCGAAAGCGAGGATCCTGAAGAATACATAACGCAACAGCTTATATCCTCGTGCGTGCAAATTGTGTCCTATCACGATTATCAAACGACGACGGGTTTTGGTCCGATGGCAAGCACGGAAGTGACGGAAGGGTATTCGCAGGGGAGCGGCTGGTTTTACAGCCTTAATCAAGAGAACGGCGACGCGTATATCGTCACCAATTTCCACGTAATTTACGATAGCGATAGCATGGCAGGGTTTGCGAAGCGCGTAGGGGTATATTTATACGGTTCGCACTGGTACAACGGCGAAACGACGGATGAAACGCTCACGGTTTCGGATAGAGAAATCGAGGCGGAAGTGCTTGGCGGCAGCGCGACGTACGACGTGGCGGTATTACGTGTAAGCAATAGCGAAATTATCAAAACGGCAAGCCGTTTGTTTGCGGTGGAAATGGACGCAAGCCCCAACGTAACGGTTGGGCAAACGGTGTACGCAGTGGGCAACGCCAACGGTCAAGGCACAGCAGTAACGAAAGGCGTAATCAGCTTGGACAGTGAACAAATTGATTTGGCAACGATAGACCCTACCATTATCAACGCAAGCACGCAATCGGTGCGCGTATTGCGAACGGACGCGGCGCTCAACCATGGCAATTCGGGCGGCGGCGTGTTCAACGCGCAGGGTAAACTGATTGGTATGGTCAACGCAGGTGACGATTCGGGCGAAGTCAACGCCTTTGGGTATGCCATTCCTGCCTATACCATTAAAAACGTAGTGGAAAATCTTATGGAAAATTGCGACGGCGGTGAAAATTTGCGTATGCGCCGTATGTTGATAGGCATTTCCACGTTGGCAACGGATAGTTATTCGGTATACGACGAGGAAATAGGTTTGGTGCGAATTGAACAACAAATTACGGTGGCGATGGTTTCGGCAGGCAGTCTTGGCGAAGGGAAACTCCAAGTGGGGGATATCCTGAAAACGGTGACGGTTGGCGGACAAACGCTGGCGGTGACGAGAAATTACGTAGTGTCGGAAGCAATGCTTTCGGTGGACGGCGGCGAAGAAGTGACGTTCACGATAGAGCGTGACGGCAGGGAAATGTCGGTATCCATTGTCTTTACAGACGATTACAGCGTGGTGGCGTAAAGAAATGAACACAAAGGGCGCGGAGCAGGTAAGCTTCTCGCCTTTTTTGTTTAGGCTCTGTCACTTCACCTGGTTGATTTTTGACGGAAAAATACTGTGAAATACGGCGTGCTTTGCTCGCTTACAGACCGCAGGGGGTATGCGCCCTCGCAAACCACTTGTCTTTCTTGTATTTTCCTCGTCAAATCGCAAAAAATAAATTTTTGCTAAAATCAACCATTCTCTGTGACATAGCCAAAAACATAGAACACCGTCGCGGCTATGGCGGTGTTTTTTGCTGTTATAACAAAAAAAAGTGACAATGCCGTTTTTTTATAGATTGATACCTATTATAATAAATTAGGAAGTAATTTTCATCAAATATTTTATTTTTTGAAACAAATATGCTTGATTTCTTGGTGGTTTTTGTTGACTTATAAATGATATAATGATACTGAGGAAATATAAAGTTAAACTCACTTAGGAGGTAAACGGCATGAAGAAAAATTATGCAGAACCTATCATTTTGATGATAAGCTTTGAAGAAGCGGACGTCATCACGGCAAGTATCGGCGCAGGCGATAATACGCTTGAAGACGGTTTCTTTGATTAAGGGAGGAGGTAAAACAATGAAAGTATTATCTACGATGAAGAAAATGTTGCTTTCTCTTTTCGTGCTTATTTTTAGCGTATGCTGTTTCGGTTTAATCGCCGTAAACAACGATACGGTAGATGCGAAAGCGGAAACGACGTCGAGTGTTAGTATGAAATGGGTTGTCAGCTCTGCTACGACCACGCTTGATTACGTATATATCTATTTCGACGGCTTCAATACGAAGGTGAATTACGACGAGCCGGCGGCGGACGACTACGTATTCCGTAACGTTTATATCAACGGCACGTCCATTCACGATATCAACAAGAGTACGGACACGAGCAGTTGGTCTTGGGATATTTTCCCTCAAACGGATATGGCTTCTTATAGAAAGCCCGTTATCAGCTACATTGGCGGTACGGCGTCCAGCAATAAGTATATCGAAATTCGTATCCATAAAAACTTTACCGCGGCAATGACGGAAAGAGATGGATATTTCATGATTACGGTAGCCAACGGCTTTACTGTAAACGGATATACCATTGATAAGGAAACCAGCTATTCCTTGCGTGACGGCGAGTTGAAGGATGCGGCAAGCGTACCCACCATTGATTGGCGCGGTTCTTATGACGGCAGCTCCACGATGGATTATATGTACGTAGGCTTTAAGGGTTTCACTACGAAGGACGATTACGAAGGGAACGCAAACAGCGATTACGTATTTAAAAACATTATGTTGAACGGTATTTCGCTTTACGAAATCAACAACACGAGAGACGCAACCGATTGGGTTTGGGATACTTTCCCTCAAAACGAAGCAAGCTTGCCTCAATATAAAAAGCCCGTTATCGGTTACATTAAAGACACCAATGGCAGAATTCAGCTTCGTCTTCATAAAAACTTGACCAACGCATTGTTGGTAGAGGACGGCTACGTAGTATTGTCCGTTTGTCAGGGCTTCACCTTGAACGGATACAGAGTGGCGGAAGAAGTGGCTTTCGAGTTGATGTACGTTGACGACGCAGCGCCTATTACCGTTGATACGTGGAATATGTATCCTGGCGCATCGCAGCTCTATTATGCATACGTGCATTTCGAAGGCTTTAACGTAAAGGACGATTATAGCGGCTCGGCAGTAAGCGAAGACGTTTTAAAGAGCATTCTTTTGAACGGTACGTCCATTTACGAGATCAATAAAAACATCAGCGTAAGCGGTTGGACGTGGGAAATCTTCCCTCAAACGGCGGACGCAAAATATCAAAAGCCCGTCCTTACATACGTTAATGGTACGGGGAAAATTGAGCTTCGTATCCATAAGAACTTGTACGATTCTATCATTGCGGAATACGGCGCTTTGGAAATTTCGGTAAACGAAGGCTTGATGCTGAACGGTTATATCAACAGAGAACCTTTCAAGGCGGTTAAAAATTCGTCTAACGTATTTGTAGAACCTACGGTTATCGACGCAAGCACTGTTACGGCTTCCCGTTGGCAGCCCTTGTCGAATAAAAAGCTTACCTATTTCGATATCAAATACGCAGGCTTCCCTCAGTTGGATTATCAAGTGATGGACGTTGCGAAGTATTATTACATCGAAAATATGATCGCAATCAACGGCGTGAAGATGTCGGATATCAACAAGAACACCAACACCAGCGGTTGGGAATGGTTGCAATTCCCTTCGACGGCGGCTGCGATTTATCAAAAGCCTTTCGTAACCCTTGTTAACGCGGGTTCGATGGAAGTACGTATGCACGATAACTACTGGGCGATGATTCAAGCAGACGGTTTGAAAATTACCGTATTGCCTGGCTATTATATTGAAAACAACGGCGTTATGTACGTATTGAACGAAGAGGCTAATTTCGTGAAGGATCCTTCCGTAAACGATTTCGTTTCAAACGGCGGTTTTGAAACGGTTGTTCCCGAAGTAAACTTCCAAATGGTTGAAGGCGCTTCTATCCGTATGAATAAGGATTCCAGCGGTATCCGTTTCACGGCAAGAGTGGCAAAAGCATACTTGGATAGATTGACGGAAAACGGAGCTTCTTACAAGTTGATGATGCAAGTCAACCGTGAAAACTCTTCTAAAACGGCGTACGTAGAATGTACCAATAGCTATGAAGACGGCGATTATATCGTATACAACGTAGCAATTGTAAATTTGAAAGCAAGTTCGTACACCCTCAACTATACCGCAAAGCCTTACGTAGAAGTAACGAATGGCAGCACGGTTGAAAAAGTGTTCACGGAAACGATTTCGCAGGTTAGAAATATCAACGACGTAGCGTATAGCGCGTACACGGATATCAGCGAAACGTATGACGAGGTGAAATATCCCTACGAAATTATGTGGGAAGGCCGCGTACAATATTCGCCTTACTCGGCATACCAAAGAGATATTTTGGCAAGCTACGTAACGGATGCTGTATTGCTTTCGGACGGCGTTTATAAGTTTGTCAACGAATCTTCGGACAATTTCTTGATGCTCAGCGACAATGCGGAAGTAAACGCATTCTTCTCCGAATACGCAGATAGATTTATATATTATTATAAAGATTTTGAAGCAACGGGCGATTACATTACGGACACCGTAGTGGGCAACGCTTCCACTTCTTGGAAGGATTGGGAAGCGGAAAGCATTTTGTTCATGGACAGCTTGCACCTCAATGGTAACGACGATCAGCTTAGAGGGGATATCGAAACCGCAAAAGTTGACAAATACGGTTACGTTTGGGAAGGGAATTCCTTTTTCGGTCAAGGTTGGAACTCGCCTACCTACGTGGGTAGCCGTGCAACCACCAGCGATCCTTTTCTTTCGGATGGTTGGGAATTTGCAAACGGTAGAAAAAACAGCGCTATCCTCGCAATTGATGCTGGTGCAACAGGTAACTGGGGGGCATGTGACGTAGACTGGGCTGTGAACGGCGACGGCGCGTTTGAAGGCGCAACGGTTGACTGCGGCGTAAATAACACCGATGCCAATGGCTATTTCCTTGGTCATGCGCAAAATTCCACCTATATTACCTATTCGTTGGAAGACAGTCGCGCCCAATACAACGGCGTATTGCAAGCGGCGCATGCGCCTTTTGTAGAAATCGGTTTGGAATGGGTGTTGGCGTCTGGTTCTATCAGCGAAATTTATCTCGATTTTAGATCGGGTAACGGCAGTTACGTATCCTTGCCTCTTTCGACGTGGGCAACGACGGAAATTGATTTCACGCAAACCAAAAATATCGTACGTTTGTACGTTCCCGTATTTGAACATGCAAGCTGGACGGGTAAAATTACGGGCTTGCGTATCAGAATTACGGGTAACTTCACGCTGTTCTCCTATCTCGATTTCGTACGCGGTGCCTATGACACGCGTATGATCGACAGCAACACGTCCTTCATTAGCGCAGGTAAACAGCATTTTGAAAACACGGGCGATTTGGTATTCTTGCAAGAAAATATCAACAATTATAGAAAGGCGTTGATGTTCTTGACGCAATATATGTCGGACAACGGTTTGATTAACCTTGCAAACCTCGTAGGCCACAACGGCTCGGCGCAGGGCCTTGCAACTTCGTTTATCAGCACCTATTGGGATATTATTTCCCTTGCGCCTAACTCCTCGTACGTAAACGCTTTGTATTACAAGGCATTGCAAAACATGGCGTACTTGGAAGAAGCGTTGGCAAACAACAACGTACAAGTGGCAGCGCCTTCCGTAAAATTGACGATGACGGGCAGCAACCTTGCGTATGCGTACAATGCAACCACGCTTCGCGCGTTGGCGGAAAACGTTAAATCGGCTGTATCCGCTCCCTTGAACGAAAGTGCTAAAACGGGCTACTTCAAGACCTTTACCGTTACGGTAAACGGCGAAACCAAGACGGCTGGTAGATTTATCGAGGGCTATTACGGCGACACGCAAATCGACTTTGGCGCAGTTGCGTTGAATTTGATGATTTTGGAAAGCGGTGTAGCAACGGCGGAACAAAAAGAACAAGTATTAAATTGGATTGCAAGCATTGACGATTTGTATGAATACGTATTTGCACCCAAGACCAACACGGAAGACGTGGGCAAGCAATATTGCTGGGCTTATGCGGCGTCGGAATACGGCGTATCCTGTCAAAACGGCGGCGCAATTTTGTTCATAACCTATTATGATATTCTTGCAAGAGCGCAAGTATACGGCGCGGAAAATGCATTTGCAAGATTGGAAGAAGTTATGGCATGGTTCGCGGACGTAAAAGCGGCGTTTGTAGCTTCGGGCAGAACGAATGCAAAAGAATTCTTCCTTCCTTATTATGAAACTCACAACGGTACGTTGCAGGGCAGAGGGGAAGAAGGCGCGCTTGGTTTGGATGCTGAATTTGTCGAAAACTCAATTCTTTACGCAAGCGTTCCCAACGTATTCTTCGGTATGAACACCTATTACGATGCGGACGGCGTTGTAATGCAGGTAGCACCCAACCTTCCCGATGCAATCGGCACGTGGAAGATGGAACAAGTACGTTACGTAGGCTTCTCGTACGACATTGCAATTGCAAACAATTTTGTGGTTGTATGCAACGTGGAAGAACTTGCGGACGGCGCTGCGGATAGAACGGCGAAACTTGAAGTGACGCTTTCTTATGCAGGCAACGCACCGAAAGTGTATATCAATAACAAGCTCGTAACGGAAGGCTATACCGTAGACAAAGCTTCTAAGACGGTTACCATTACGGTAGATTTCGGTAACGTAAGCATTGCAGTGCAATAATGTAAAAATTTATAAAATGATACATTTGTGAAAGGACGGTTTTTTGCCGTCCTTTATGCATTTTTGCGGACCCGTGGATAAATATGGTGAAAAATAATTATAAAAAAGATATTGACAATCGCAAAAAAATATTTTATAATAAACTTACTTATTGAAACATACTCTTCAAGGAGGAAGACGATATGGAATACTATGAAAAGCATGCCGACGTGGACAAATATTGTTATTTTGTCGAAGCGAACGAGCCGTCCATTGCAGGGCTGGTACACGAAATTGCCTGCCACCCGCATTTTCATAAAAACGTAGAATTTTTGTTTGTCACCCAAGGGGTACAGCACGCCACAATCGCAGGGGAAAAGGTCGTTGCCGAGGCAGGGGATATTTTGTACATAGACACCTTTGAACCGCATTCCTTTAGCGACGATAAAGGGGTAGAGGGGTTTGTTTTGGTTGTCAGCCTTTGGTATTTCGATTGTTTCCAAAAGCTATTTGAGCAACAGCATTTCCCTCGTATGATGCGCGATAAGGAAAAGAACGCCGAAATTTTCTCGTTTATTAGGGAATGGAAAAGCCGTTATCGTAAAGATTGTTACGTCGAGGACGCGTACGACATTTTCGTGAATGCAAACCGCTTGTTCTTAATGATAAAATCCGCTTATGGTACGGTGGCGCGCCACAAGAAGAATAACGAATCGGTTATTTTAGATATCTTAAATTATTTGGAAAAAAATTACCGCGAGGACATAACGGTAAAACGCATTGCGGAAACGCTGGGGTACACCAAGGAATATTGTTCGCAGATCTTCAATTATTACATGGGTGAAAGCTTCCGCCGTTATCTAAACCGTTTGCGCGTATACAAATTTCAGGAACTGTACCGCGAGCGCGGCGAGCATACGTCTATCATTAATCTCGCGTTCGAATGCGGCTTTAACGGGCAGTCCACTTTCTACCGTGCGTATAAAGAAGTGTTTGGGATAACTCCGAAAGAAAAGCATTAAAAAGAATACCGCAAAGTCACTTTGAGAGGATTTTGCGGTATATTTTTTATTTTTTGAAACAAATCAGTGGGAGTATTGGGTGGAATACCCCTATATTATAAGGTATAATATAGGTACAAGGAATAGAATAGCCTGTAAAAGCTTTTGTCGAAAATATAGTTTTAGGGACAATTTTAGACGGCAAAAGTGGTGGAGCAATCCACAACGACTAAAAGAAAAAAGGAACGAAAACGATGAAAAAACGTAGATGGAAAATCTGGTGTACTGCTTTGGCTTGCGCGCTTTGTATTTTCGGCGCAGGCAAAGCGACGGCGGTTTCAAATGCGGAAACGGCAACGGCTGCAGCGGAACAATCGCAAGAATACGTATGGGACAGTGTAGAAAGCATTGCTATTGCGCCTCCGTTCACATACAGTTCGTACGAAACGGCGTCCTTCCAAGTATTTTTTAATAAGGACATTACCCACGTCAATTATAAGCACTTGGCGGCGGGCGCAACGGCGTTAAAAACGTTCAGTAAGCGCGACACGCCCAACATGACGCCTGCAATCATTGACAGCTTGGACGAAAGCGGGGTGTTGGATAGCATGAACGATTGCATTGCGTTCAACGGAAAAACGGTACGCGAATGGCAGCAGTTTGGCTTTCTTGCTTGTATGATTCAAGTGGGCGAACTTGGCGTAAACAACAGCATGAATATCGATTTTAACGGCGGTATCCCCGGCTCGAGAATTGAGGATTTTAATCAGCCGTTCACCTTTACGTTTTACGAAGGCTTGAAATTCCCCAGCGGGGTAGAATTGAAAGAAACGGTATCGTGGGTATATGATCCTGCAAGCAAAACGTTTAGCAAAATTACGGAAAGCGAACCCAACGAAACAGGGTTCACCGCTTATTACAACGGGCAAAAAATTACCAAAGACAACAATCTTGTCACCATTTTCGACAAGGATACGTTTAGCTTTGACAATCTTACTATACAAGCCAACAGCGTAGACGCGACCGTCGTTATTGAACCGCAGTTTGAAACGTTGGAAGCAGGGTACAATTACGTTTTGGTTACGGTAAAAGCGGAAAACGAAGTGGATTTTGAGCACCTTCAAATTGTTTTTGATTTACAGCAAACGGAGCCTGTTGTCGCAGCAACGGGGTGCGCCTCGGCGTTATCTTCTATCGGCAGTTTTGCAATTTTGGCTGCGTGCGGCTTGGTATTAACGAAAAGGAGTAAACGAGCATGAAAAAAAGAAGTTCTTTAACAGCTACGGCTTGTGCGTTGCTCGTCTTGTTTACGGGTTGTACTACGAGCGGCACGACGACGGAAGTCACGAACGGTTATTTATACAAAAAACAATCGGCGAATAAGCTGTATTTTTACAGCTCGGACGAGAAATTGGATACGTTCTTAAACGATTTCTACACGCGTCATTCCCGTTCGGAAGAAGAAACGGCAATCAACGCAATGCAGCTCGGCGACGGCGGTACGGCGTGGAAAGCTTGGGAAACAATGAGTTTGGTGTGGTTTGACAGTACGACGACCAACTTCCGCGAGGACAGCTTCTCCACTTTGAAACAATGGTTATATTCGGCGCCCGTAGACGATTATGGGTATTGCTGGTCGGCAATGGCGTCCTTGGAACAAGTGGACGTTTCGCCTAGCAATCAGTTTGGTATGGGTTGGCCTTTCCCTAACTACGGCGGTGCGAATTATCACGATTGGGAATTTAACGGTTATAAAGCGGACGATACGGAAAATTGGGAAGTGGAAGCGGACGGCACTCTGCTCTCCTCGAAAATAGGGGACGGTTTGTGGTCAAACCAACTTTCGGAAAGCAGCTATATTTCCTTTAGCCGCGATATGGGCAATTATGGTATCCACACAAGCGAAGCTCCTTATTTGGAAATGGATATTCGTTGGTGCGTAGACGGTAACTTTACCGAAAACGACGTGGACGACATATACGTTTCCTGGCAAGTGCAGGGCTCTAACGAATGGTACACCGTAAAGCAATCCGATTATACGGCGCGTACGGTACCCATTACGGCAACGTATGCAAACCACATTTATATGCCCATGTACTTACATAGCAATTGGGGTACGGATAACAACGTAACGGCGTTGAAAATTTCCGTAAAAGCCAAAGAAGGCAAGACGTTGACTGGGGAAGTGAATTTGAACTGCGTTCGCGGTAACTACGATTCCCGTCAAATTGACAATGGTTTCAACCTCGTGGAAGCGGGAAAGCTTTATTACGAATTCACTGGGGATAAGCAGGTTTTGGAAGATACCCTCAACCGCTGTCGTAAAATTGCAATGTTTATGACGTACAACCTTGACGGTGAAAGCGGTTTAGTGGATTTGTCCAACTTTGTTGGACATAACGGCGGCGTAATGGCGGACGGCACGGCGGAAACCATTGCCAGCAGCTATTGGGACGTATTGTCCTTATCGCCGAAATCTTTGTATGCTCAAGTATTGTATTATCAAACCTTGCAAAACTTGGTGTATTTGGAACAGGCGGCGGCAGCGGAAGGCATAACGCAGGATGCGCCCGTAATTAAATTGACGGACGGCGGAAATATGGAATACGATTTCACCATAAACACTTTGCAAACGATGGCAAACAAAGTGGCGTCCGAAGTGCAAAAGCCTGTGGATAAAGCCAACAAAACGGGCTTCTTCGATACCGAAAAGGGTAGATTTATCGAAGGCTTTAACAAGCACGGCAACGTAGTGGATTACGGCTCAACCATTTTCAATAACATGGTGGTAGCGGCAGGTATGGCGACGGCGGAACAGGGCGAAAAGGTAGTTGCATGGATTAGCGGCGATCGCACTGTGGAAGGGGACAACGCTACGGGCTACGGAGGCGATCCTAACGCATATCTCAACTGCGGTATTTACGATTATGAATTTGCACCTCGTACAACGACGGTGAAAAACAGCGAACAATATACGGCGGGACATTATACGGAAGCAAGCAAGCTTTACGGCGCTTCCTGTCAAGACGGCGGCGCAATCTTGTTCACCAGCTATTACGATATGATGGCGAGATTGCAAACGAGAGGGGCAGAAGACGCATACGAGCGTTTGATTGGTATTCGTGATTGGTATTTGAAAGTATACGAATATTCCACGTCCAACGGTTACGGCGGCGCGCAATTCTACCGCGGCTATTATAACAACGAAGTAGGGATTCCTTTGCAGGGTATGGGCATTGCAGGCAGCCTTGGGTTGGATAGCGAATTTTTGGAAAACTCTATTGTATATTCGGTTGTACCATTCGGGTTCTTCAATTTGGAAAGCACGTCGGTAAAAACGTTGTCGGTAACGCCGCAACTGCCTAAAGATTTGTCCTTCTGGCGTATGGAAAACTTAATGTACAACAACGTACGTTACGATTTGGAAATTGGTAAAGATTACGTAATTTTAGAAAGCGTAAGAGGGATTACGGACGGTATGAAATGCACGATGAATATCCCTACGAGCAACGCATCGCCTAAAGTGTATTGCAACGGTAAATTGTTATCGGCGGACGAATACACGGTGGCTAACGGTATGGTGACGATCACGGTGGATTTCCGTGCACAAAAAATTCAAGTTCAATAATAAAGGAGAAAAGTAAAGATGAAAAAGACGATGAAGAAAATTATTTCTTTGGCAATGACGGCTATGCTTTCCGTTTGTGCGCTTGTTGGCTGTAATAATACGGGTGACAGCGGTGAACAAGGCGGCGACAACAAAAAAATTGAAATTACCGTATCTATCAGCGGTACGGACGCTTCCGAAGGTACTTTGATGGGCAAATGGAAAACGGCGTACGAAGCAAAGAACGACAAAGTGCAAATCAACATTAAAAACTTCACCAGCGATTACACGCAAACGATGATGTCCTACGTGCAAAGCGCGAAGCAAATGCCCGACATTATGTGGACGACGGGTGAAAAGCACGGTCCTTGGTCGGATGCAGGCGCGTTCGTTGATTTGAAACCTATGATTGATGCGGATTCTTCTATCAATTTGAACGATTTTTATGCGGAAATTATAAACGCAACGCATAAAAATTCGCAAGATAGCGGTATTTACTTTATGCCTAGAGACTATAACAAGTGCGTTATCGTTATCAACAAAGTTATGTTTAGAGCAGCAGGCTTCACCGATGCAGAAATCGATGGTTTGAAAGATGGTTGGGATTATGATAAATTCATGGCAACCTGCGAACGTTTGGTAACGGCTATGAAGAACAACGAAAATCCCGATTTGGGTATCCGTGAAAACTCCGTAGCAGTTGACGCAAGAATGGACTTCAACGCAGTTTACTGTTCGTTTGTAAAACACTACGGCGGTGAATTTGTTGAAAACGGCGCGGTAGATTTCCTTTCCGATAAGAACGTTGCGGCATACGGCGAAATTTTCAACTTGATTGAAAAAGGCTATATTGCTGAATCTGCAAAGAAGAGCTCGGCTTCCTTCACGACCTTGTCGGCGGCTATGAGAATCGACGTTCGTCCCATGGTTCCCGGACTTCCTATGGGCGCAAATTACGATATCGACTTCCTTCCCTTGCCTCTTGACGCAGTAGGGGTAGGCTGCAGCGGTTATGCAATTACCAACGCGGCAAAGACGCGCGTTAGCGAATCGCCTTTGAACACCGAAAATAAGAGCAACGAATATTACGCATTCGACTTCTTGAAGTATATCGTATCCGAAGAAGGTCAAAAAGTGGGCGCGGAAACGGGTAGTATTATTCCTGTAAGAAAGAGCCTTGCAAACGACGCTTCCTGGACGACGTACCTTGATGCAGATTTGAACCACGCGGCATTTATTTCCGCACCTGAAAAGGACTTCTCCTTGACCATTTTCCAAGACTTTGAAGCAGACGACGCGTCCTTGCTTTTGGATAGCCTTTCCGGCGCAATGGCACAGGTTATCGTTGGCCGCAACTATCCCGAAGGATACAAGACGAGCGGTTATCAAGATTTGAAGGCAAGCATTCAACCTTATCAAAATGCAATTGCAAACATTAGAGCAAAATATTAAGATAAAACCCGATTGCAATCGGGATTTTGGGTAAAAGCATGAATGAAAAGATAAAAAAGCTTGGACGGCACATTAGAAAAGAATATCTGGGAATGCTGTTCGTTATGCCGGTTATTTTGGGGCTTGCCATTTTTACGTTTGTCCCCATGTTTAAATCGTTGTACGACAGCTTCCACGATATTGATATTTTCGGGGAAGCCTCCAACTTTGGATTTCAAAATTATATAACGATGTTTACTACGCAAAAGACGGAGTTCTTCTCGTCATTGTGGTCGACGTTTAGATATACGATCGTTGCCATTCCTTTGACGATGGTGCTGTCTTTCTCGTTGGCATTTTTGCTGAATGCGGAGATCCGTGGGATTAAATTGGCGCGCGTACTTTGCTACGCGCCCGTCGTTGTCCCTACGGTAGTAAACGGGTTGTTGTGGCGTACCATTACCACGTCGGAAATTGGGTATCTCAATTTGGTGTTTAAGCAAATTGGGTTGCCCAACTATACCTTCTTCGAAACCAATGAAACGGCGTTCCAATCGTTTATTTTCATGGGATTGTTCGGTATCGGAAGCGGTATGATTTTGTGGTTGTCGCAATTGAAAAATATCCCTAAAACCTTGTACGAATCGGCTGACCTCGAAGGGGCAAGCGGCGTACAAAAGTTGTTAAAAATTACCATACCGATGTGTTCGCCTACCATTTTTTATACGTTGATTACGAACATTATCGGTACGTTCCAGATTTTCGACCTTGCGTATTTGTTCAACACACCGTTGAACGATAGAACGTTGAATTTCTTCGTGTTGTATATTTACGAACAGGCATTTGGCCGTTTTGGTCAAATGGGATACGCATCGGCATTGTCTTGGGTTCTTTTCTTGATTATTGCCGTATTGTCGGCGCTCGTGT
This sequence comes from Candidatus Scatosoma sp., assembly GCA_045658805.1. Taxonomy (GTDB): domain Bacteria; phylum Bacillota; class Clostridia; order Christensenellales; family Borkfalkiaceae; genus Scatosoma. The sequence goes on along the minus strand of JAZOVQ010000032.1, from coordinate 2,240 downwards.
TTAAAACGAGCAAGTGGGTGTATTATGGCGAAGACTTTAACTAAGACGCAACGCGCGAGAATTAAAAACACAATCACCATAACCCTCATTTCGTTGATAGTTGTCGTATTAATGTTTCCTTTCTTCGTTATGCTTGTTAGAAGCTTTATGACGGAGGACGAAATTTACAATTTCCCCACGCTTTTGCCTGAGGGCTTGGCGTTTGAAAACTATTATGACGAAACGTATTTCTCCTCGTTCTTGCAATGGGGTGGCAATACATTGACGGTGGTATTCTTTAACATTATCGGCACAATCGGCTCGGCGTTTTTATGCGCCTACGGTTTTGCGAAGGTACATTTTAAATTTAAAGCGCTTATCTTCGGCGTAACGATGGCATCCACGATGCTCCCCAGTATTACCTTGCGTATTCCGTTATACTTAATGTATTCGGAATGGGGTTGGTTAGACGGCACCTTAAACCCTTTGATTATTCCCGCATTTTTCGGCGGCGGCGCATTAAACATTTTCCTTATTATGCAATTTATTAAGGGGATACCCAATTCGACGCTTGAAAGCGCGCGTATGGACGGTGCAAACGAATTGAGATGTTTGTTCAGCATTGTGCTTCCCAGCTGTTTGCCTATCGCGGCGCTTATCAGCGTAAACACTTTCTTGGGCGTTTGGAACGATTATTCTTCGTCCTTGATTTATTTGTCGAATTCGGAAGAAAAATGGACGTTGGCGCTTGGCTTCTATAAAGCGTCGCTCAATCCGCTGTTTAGAGAAAACAAACAAATGGCAATGGGTGTATTGATGTGCATTCCTTCCCTTGTATTGTTCGGCGTTTCGCAGAAGTTGTTGATTGAAGGCGTATCTATAAGCGGTATGAAAGCATAAGGCTTGAGAGGAATTATATGAAAGCAATTAAAAAATTACTTGGTATAACGGCAGCGGTATTCGCTTTAGCGCTTTGCGCTTTGGCGATGCCTACCCACACGGCGAAGGCGGACGGTAGCGTAGACGTTACCGATCGCGCATACGCGCGCGATTGGATTTCGCAAAACGAATTGAAAGTAACCTACCTCGGCTTCGGGGAAGGGGTGCTTATCAACGACATTGCCTATGGTTTAATCGACAACCCTGGGTATACCTATGTGCAAGATTATATTGCCGTAAACGGAAAAACGGTTAAGGAAATCAATACGGACGAAAGCCTTGGCGCAAAAGATTGGACGTATACCGTATTCCCGTCCACGATGGACAATTACAAAATGCCTATCATTTTGTTTGTCAATAACGGAATAATTGAAATTAAAATGCATAGCGAATACGTAGCAATGCTTGGCGATAAAGTAGAAATTACGGCGAAAGCAGGGCTCTATTTCAACAATGCAGGCACGAGATACGAAATGACGGAAGATAGAACCTTTACCGTATGGGAAACCATTGAAATTGTGGAAGAGGACGTCAGCGCAAACGTTACGTTAAACGGTTGGTCTGCGACGGGGGACGCGAGTGAGCTTACCTATGCCCGTTTGAGCTTCGGTGAGGACGTTTTGCCTAATAATATTGATTATGGTATTCTTGATAAAGAAGAATATATGTATTTGCAGGAATACATATTGGTAAACGGCAAGAGCGTGAAAGAGATTAACGAAACGACGGACACCAGCTCGTACGTATTCTCTACGTTCCCTTCGACGGCGGACGACAAATACAAACTTCCTATTATCCTTTTCGTAAACAACGGCATGCTGGAATTGAAATTGCATAACGATTACATTGCTTCGCTTGGCGATACGATAGAGATTACCGTAAAGGAAGGTCTTTACCTTTTGAACGGCGCGACGAAATATACCATTAGCAAAAATATTTGCTATGTTTTGGAAGGGGAAATATGGGCGGATAAAGACCGTATGTATGCCATTTCCTATTATTTAAACGGCGAATTGTACGGCGAAGTGGAATATCTTAAATACAAAACGCCTTTCGTTTTGAAGGATGCGCCTGCGTTGCCTGACGGTTACGCGTTCAGCGGTTGGGAAAGCGAATCTCAAGCGGAAAACGTAGTGCAAGATATGCAATTTTACGGATATACCTCTCCCATTCGTTATTCCGTTACCTATCATTTAAACGGTGGGGTAAACGATTCGACCAATCCTATCGTGTATTACGTAACGGACGGTGAAATCGTTTTGAAAGATGCGACGAAAGAAGGGGCAACCTTTAAAGGTTGGTACACTTCGGATTCGTATACG
>JAZOVQ010000031.1:0-6491 GCA_045658805.1 Candidatus Scatosoma sp. | reverse complement strand
CTTTTGCGTTTTGGTTTCAGAGTCTTAAAACGCAACCGACTTTCGGGAGATTAACGAGCGACCGACGCTCGGTGAAAAGTAAATACTTTTCGATTTTGTTACTTTGCGTTACCCGTTAATTATTTAGGGCGCTTTGCACCGTACTTCGAACGGGACTGCTTACGCTTAGCAACACCTGCGGTGTCAAGTGCACCACGTACGATATGATAACGTACACCGGGCAAGTCCTTAACACGGCCGCCTCTGATCAAAACGGAGCTGTGCTCCTGAAGGTTGTGACCTTCACCGGGAATGTAGACCGTACCTTCTTGCTTGTTCGTAAGACGTACACGTGCGATCTTACGCATAGCGGAGTTAGGCTTCTTAGGAGAAGTCGTGGTTACGGACAAACATACACCGCGCTTTTGAGGGCAGTTATCCAAAATAGGACTCTTGGATTTGTACGTGATACGTTCTCTACCCTTTTTAATGAGCTGATTGATAGTAGGCATATTTTTGACCTCCTTGTAAAATTTTGGAATATATTTCCCTCGAAATTGCCCTTATCGCAATTTCAAAGAAAGCAAATTTGAGTTGCCGATGCTTGTCCGACAGGTCGGATTTTATTGCATAATTTGCAAAAGGGCATAGTCCACCCAACATCGCAACGTTATCATTTTAGCATTTATTCCCCCATTTGTCAAACGTTTGAACGAACTTTTTTCAAAAAAAATTTTATTGAGGGTGCTCTTTAGTGAAAAAAGGACGAGCCTGCGCCTTTTTTTCGCAACCTCTCCCCTTTTTTTAGCGAATTACAAGCCCGCAAGCTGTGCTTCGCATTTTTCTTTCATATCTTTATATTTCTTTACCTTTTCACGTTCTTCGTCTACAAGCTTTTTAGGTGCTTTGCTTACGAATTTTTCGTTGGAAAGTTTACCTTCCGCACGCGCAATTTCCCCATTGATACGTTCAATTTCCGCTGCCAAACGAGCTTTTTCCTTTTCAATATCAACAAGTTCGCCCAAAGGTACGTAGATTTGCGCAATTTCGGTAACTGCGGAAACGGTTTTGCCGTTTACATCCGCCGCGCTGTTTACAAAATGCAACGCACTTGCGCCCGAGAGCTTCATAATACAATCCTTATTAAGCTGCAACAAACGTTTGCTTTCGGTAACAATATTCAATTCTACTTTCTTGGAAGGAGGACATTCCGCATCCTTCTTCATCGCTCTTACCGCTTTGATAATTTCCATAACCCCTTCAAACGCCTTTGCTTCCTTCTTATAAGCAAGCTTCGCGTTGTATCTAGGGAATTCCGCCATCATGATGCTACCCTGCGTGTTGGGCAAGTTCGCATAAATTTCTTCGGTAACGAAAGGAATGAAGGGATGCAACAATTTCAATGCATTTTCCAAAACAAAGCAAAGCACGGAAAGCGCGTCCGCCTTTCTGCCTTCGTCTTCGCCGTAAAGCGCAGGCTTGGAAAGCTCGATATACCAATCGCAGAAATCATCCCAAACAAAACCGGTTACAAGATCGCTTGCAACACCAAGCTCGTATTTACCGAGGTTGGTCGTCACTTCTCTAATGCAGTTTTGCAATTTGGAAATAATCCACTTATCCGCAGGCGCAAGTTTTACTTCGGAAATATCCGAAATCTTCTTACCTTCGGTGTTCATAAGCACGAAACGAGCTGCGTTCCAAAGCTTGTTAATGAAGTTACGGCAGGATTCTACCTTCGCATCCGAATAACGAGTGTCGTTACCAGGCGCAACGCCCGTAAGCAAAGACAAGCGCAAGGAGTCTGCACCGTAATTTTCAATTACGCCCAACGGATCAATACCGTTACCGAGCGATTTACTCATTTTTCTACCCTGTTCGGCACGAACGATACCGTGAATGAGAACGTCACGGAAAGGCACTTTACCCGTATGTTCGATACCCGAGAAAATCATTCTCGCAACCCAGAAGAAGATAATATCGTAGCCCGTAACCAAAACGTCGGTGGGATAGAAATATTTATAATCTTCTGTTTCTTCGGGATAGCCAAGCGTGGAGAAAGGCCAAAGCGCGGACGAGAACCAGGTATCCAAAACGTCTTCGTCTTGGTGAATGTTCTTACTGCCGCAATCGGGACAGCCATTGGGGTCCTCTTTCACGCAAATTACTTTGCCGCAATCCTTACAATACCATACGGGAATACGGTGCCCCCACCAAAGTTGACGGGAAATACACCAATCGCGTACGTTTTCCATCCAATTGTAATAAATCTTCGAGAAGCGTTCGGGAACAAATTTTACCTTGTTCTTCATAACCGCTTGAATTGCAGGTTTTGCCAAGGGTTCCATTTTTACAAACCATTGTTTGGAAACGATAGGTTCTACCGTCGAATGGCAACGGTAACAGTGCCCTACGTTATGGTTGTGTGCTTCAATTTTCACAAGGTTGCCAAGCTTTTCCAAATCGGCAACGATGCGCTTTCTTGCTTCATATCTATCAAGCCCTAGGTATGCGCCTGCAAGCTCGTTCATAGAGCCGTCGTCGTTCATTACGCGGATAACGGGCAAGTTGTGACGCTTACCAACTTCAAAGTCGTTAGGATCGTGCGCAGGCGTAATTTTTACGCAACCCGTACCGAAAGCAGGATCTACATATTCGTCCGCGACCACGGGAATTTCTCTATCCGTCAAAGGCAATTTCAAGGTTTTGCCAACAAGCGCCTTATATCTTTCATCATCGGGATGTACCGCAACAGCCGTATCGCCGAGCATCGTTTCGGGACGAGTAGTTGCAACGATAACCGACGTTGAACCGTCAGCCGCAGGATAGCTAAGGTGCCAGAAATGTCCGCCTTCTTCCGCATATTCCACTTCCGCGTCCGAAAGCGCCGTCTTACAGCAAGGACACCAGTTGATAATCCTATCCCCTTGATAAATAAGTCCTTTTTCGTAAAGGTTTACAAACACTTCGCGAACAGCCTTGGAACATCTATCGTCCATCGTGAACGCTTGACGGGACCAGTCGCACGAAGTACCCATTTTGCGTTGTTGGAGCATAATACGGTTGCCGTACTGCTCCTTCCATTCCCAAGCGCGCTTCAAGAAGCCGTCTCTGCCAAGATCAGCCTTGGTAAAACCGTCCTCTTTCATTTTTTCTACGATTTTAACTTCCGTAGCAATGGACGCGTGGTCGCAGCCGGGAAGCCACAAAGCAGCATAGCCCTGCATTCTTTTAAAACGAATGAGGGTATCTTGCATCGTTGCGTCCATAGCGTGCCCCATGTGCAACTGCCCCGTAATGTTGGGGGGCGGCATCATAATGGTGAAAGGCACCTTGTTTGCGTCTACCTCCGCGCGGAAATATCCCGATTGTTCCCAATCGGCATAAATTCTGTCTTCAAAATCTTTGGGATTGTACGTCTTTTGCATTTCCATATTGTTACACGACTCCACTTTTGTCTTTTTGTCTTATTTCGTCTATTATTTCCCCCGATGCCGCCAACGCGACACTCGAAAACCCGCCCTAAAAAAGGGCGTTAGCCTATCTATTATAATACTTTAAAACTCGATTGTCAATTATTAATGCCCTCTCATATAATATATTATTCCAAATTTTTTATCGGAGAAATGATAACCATGAACAATTTTCGTAAATCTATCAGCGCCCTTTTGGCTGCATGCCTCACCCTACTCCCCGTTTGCGCCTGCACACAGGACGGCGAAGAAATAAAAACGGTAAAGGTAAACGAAGTTACCCATTCCGTTTTCTACGCGCCCTTGTATCTCGCCGATTCGTTGGGATATTTTAATGAGGAAAGTATTAAAATTGAACTCACCAATGGCGGTGGCGCGGATAACGTTATGTCCGCCGTATTATCGGGGGATTCCGACGTCGGATTTTGTGGACCTGAAGCCGCCTTGTACGTTTTGCTTGGCGGAAGTACGGACGTCCCCACCGTGTTTGGGCAATTGACCAAGCGTGACGGCTCTTTCCTGGTTTCGCGCGTCCCCGAGCCCGATTTTAAATGGGAAAACTTAAAGGGAAAAGAGATTTTGGCAGGACGAAAAGGCGGCGTGCCTGCAATGACTTTTGAATACGTATTAAACAACTACGGTTTAAGCGACGGCACAGATTTAACGTTGAATTACGACGTGGCGTTCAATTTGATGGTCAGCGCGTTTGAAGCTGGTACTGCGGATTATTGTACCATGTTTGATCCTACGGCGTACGAATATGAAGCGGCCGGGAAAGGCTACGTAGTGGCTTCCGTCGGCGAAGCTTCGGGGGAAGTACCCTACACCTGCTTTATTGCAAAAAATTCTTGGTTGACGGAAAATGAAAAAACGGCGGAGGGCTTTTTACGCGCCGTTACCAAGGCAGTGAAATACGTCAATGAAACCCCTGCCGCCACCGTCGCCCCCTACCTCACTGCATATTTTGAAGGAGTATCCGAACAATCGATTGCCGCATCCGTTGAACGATATAAAAATATCGACGCATGGAGAACAAACTTGAGCATGACCGAGGACAGTTTTGAGCGTTTACAGGATATCATTGACAATGCCGGCGAACTGCCCAAGCGCGCAAAAATGACCGAGCTTGTCGATAACTCCTCGGCCGACAAAGTATATAAAGAAGTATACGAAAAATAATAAACACAAAAACACAAGAAGGATAAACGCAAATGAAAGAAGTTTTACGTTTCGAAGACGTTTCGATGCACTACCATAGCAAACAAGGAGAAACGGTTGCCCTGCAAGACGTCAGTTTTTCCGTAGCCGAAGGCGCGTTCGTTGCCATCATCGGACCGTCTGGTTGCGGAAAAACTACTCTCCTTTCCTTGGCTGCCGGCTTGCTGTCACCCACAAAAGGCAAAGTGATTACGCCGCTAAACAGTTCGTTTGGATATATGTTGCAAAAGGACGAATTGTTCCCGTGGAGAACGATTGAGAAAAATATCTTTTTACCGCTTGAAATTAAACGCGCCGATACGCAAGAAAACAGAGAACACGCGTTGGGTTTGGCGGAAAAATATGGATTGAAACAATTTTTAAAAAATTACCCCTCTTCCCTTTCGGGCGGTATGCGGCAACGCGCCGCGCTCATCCGCACCCTCGCCGTAAACCCCGATATTCTTTTGCTTGATGAACCTTTTTCGGCTCTGGATTTCCAAACGCGTATCTCCGTTTGCGACGATGTTTATAAAATTATACGCAACGAAAAAAAGACCGCTTTGTTGATTACGCACGATATCAGCGAAGCCATCTCGGTAGCCGACGAAATTTTCGTGCTTTCCCGCCGCCCTGCCAAGGTCGTCGCAAAGCATACGATAGCCTTTCCTGAAAGCGAACCGTTAAAACGTAGAGAAAACAAAGAATTTTCGCGCTGGTTTGAAATACTTTGGAAGGAGCTGAACACATGAAAAACACCGAAACGTACTCTCGCGAGCATTTACTCTACTTACGCTACGTCAAAAAGAAAAGTTGGATAGTCAACGCCGTTCGATTGGCTGTTCTCGTCATTTTCCTCGGCATTTGGGAAGCGTCGGCGCAGTTTGAATGGATAAACCCTTTTATCACCAGTTCCCCCTCGCGGATTGTAAAAACCATAGCCGAATTATATAAAAGCGGTTCGCTATTTTTACACGTAGGCACTACGCTTTGGGAAACGCTGGCAGGTTTTGCCCTCGCCGTTGCCTTGGGGTATTCCATCGCCCTGTTGCTGTGGTGGAGCGAAGCCCTGCGGCGCATCTCCGAGCCTTATATCGTCGTACTGAACGCCCTGCCGAAAATTGCCCTTGGTCCGCTTATCATTATTTGGTGCGGCACGGGTAGTAAAGCCATCGTTTTTATGACCGTTTTAATTGGGCTAATTGTTGCTATATTGAATATGTTAAACGGCTTTATGGCAACCGACGAAAACAAATTGCTTTTGCTCAAATCCATGGGCGCAAGCAAATTGCAAATTTTAACCAAACTTGTCATCCCCTCTTCCCTGCCCAATTTTATTTCTATGCTGAAAATCAACGTCGGTATGGCGTGGATAGGCTCGATTATGGGCGAATACATTGTTTCGAAAGCAGGCATTGGGTATCTTATCGTCTACGGCGGCCAAGTGTTTAAGCTGGACCTCGTTATGAGCGCAGTGTTTATTCTTTGCGTCCTCGCCGCCGCCATGTATGCCTTGGTTGCCTTGCTTGAAAAACTCGTAATCAAAAACGGGAAATGAAAATTTTGACCACTCTTTTAAGAGTGGTCTTATTTATTCTTTCGTTTGTTGTAGAGCAAGGAGAAACGCAAGCTTAACGCAGTGTTTCCTCTCGGCATATCGTTAACGAGAAAAACGCAGCAGATACGAGAAAGACAAGGCAAGCGCGGCTTCCCCGACGGGAGTGTACACAAGCTACACGAGCAAGGAGAAACGCAAGCTTAACGCAGTATTTCGACGTATATCCTGCGTTTTTTACTTACCCTTTGACAGCGCCCCCCGTAACCCCCTCCACATAATAGCGT
>JAZOVQ010000030.1:0-38778 GCA_045658805.1 Candidatus Scatosoma sp. | reverse complement strand
AACGAAGTGATTAAGGTACGACCTTTTTTCATTGCTAAATTTCTCGCGCTTAATCCAAGCGACGTTTTAAAGGACATCGACGCCTTTTCAATGGCTTTCTTTTGCGCTTTCTTCGCCGCTTTTTCCTCTTTCAACGCTGCTTTGACAGCCGCATTAATTTCCGCTTTCGTTTGCGCAACGATTACCTCGGACGGGCATTCCGTTGCAACCGTTTCTACCTCGTCAGACTCTTCCGTCGCTTCGCCGTGATAAGGATTGCTGTCCGATACGACAAGCCCGTCCTTCAAGCATACGATACGAGAAGAATAACGTTCGGCAAGTTCGGGGTTGTGCGTAACCATGATAACCAAGCGTTCGCCTGCAATTTCACGGATCAGCTCCATAATTTGCACGCTGGTTTCGGTATCCAAAGCGCCCGTAGGCTCGTCGGCAAGCAAAATTTCGGGGTTGTTTACAAGCGCACGCGCGATAGCGACACGTTGCATTTGACCGCCCGAAAGTTGGTTGGGACGTTTATGTAATTCGTTGCCCAGCCCTACCTTCACCAAAGCTTCCTCGGCGCGTTTTTTACGTTCCGATTTAGAGATACCCGCAATCGTCAATGCAATTTCAACGTTGCCCAGCACCGTTTGGTGAGGAATAAGGTTGTACGATTGGAAAACGAAACCGATTCTGTGATTGCGGTATACGTCCCAATCCCTATCCTTATAATCCTTTGTGGATTTTCCGCAAATAACAAGATCCCCCGAAGTGTACTGGTCCAAACCGCCCACGATATTTAAAAGAGTGGTTTTACCACAGCCCGAAGGTCCTAAAATGGAGACGAATTCGTTTGCGCGGAAACGCAAGTTTATGCCTTTCAACGCTTGCACCGCTTCGCCTGCCGTTTGATAATCCTTTTTGATGTCAATCAGCTGTAACATTGTGTTTTGCTCCCTGCTATGTTTTCGTTTTTTTACTGTATAATACTTTACTGCTTAACCAAAGTAAGGGTAAAAAGGAAGCGGGCTTATTGCCTCGCTTCGTATGTACCTTGCGCAATTGCGCCGAGTGTACGTTTATTTACCCGCCTTTTTCTTTGCTGCCTTTTTCTTATGGCATTCCTCTCTATGTTTTACGATAAGGTCCATAAATTCGTTGAACATATCGCACATTTCGTTAAATCTCGCTTCGCCGAAATCGTCCACGAGGTTGCCAATGAAATCCGCGCAAACGTTGATATCGTCGCGGTAGGTTTCAAGCATCGTGTCCGTAACCTCGATGTAAGCAATTTTTCTATCCACGTCGTCGGCCACACGCTGTACAACGCCTGCTTTTTCCAAATTGTTTACAATTTGAGAAATTGCCGAACGAGTAACCCCAAGCAAGGTTGCAAGCTGGGTCGAAATAAGACGTCTGCCCTCTTTTTTCGCCGCAAGTACTTCGCTGATCAAACGAAGCTCGGTGGGGTTGAAATGTGTTTTCTTAATCGAACATTCGATACGATCTCTCTTTCTCAACAAGTTGAACATATTATCAAGATATTGTTCTTTTTTGCTTATCTTTTGTTTACATGCCATAACTCTTTTCACCTCTCGTTATTGGGCGCAACGCCCTTTCTCTTTTCATCATTTTCACTTCTATGTATTATATATGATTTGCATAGCAAATGTCAAATATTTTAATGGGCGCGCGCGTAGTTTATAAGGCTTTGCGGTAACTTTTTTACTCTGTTTTTCGACAGCAATCCACCGCTATCCCCCTATTTTGTTTTATTGTAAACTTTATTTGTGTTAAATAGGATATTGCTGTGTGAAATTTTGATAATATTTACAATCTTTTTTTCGTCAAAGGCTTGTCAAACGCCAAAAAAAGTGCTACAATGTTATTGCTCTTTGCTTTGCGCGTACGCTTGGCAGTGAACAAAAGGACGGAAATTATGCTTGATAATTTTATTGAATTTTTAAAAAACTCCCCCACGCAATACCACGTTTGCGAAAACGTGAAGGCTATCCTTATCGAAAACGGGTTTGAACCGCTGTCCGAAACGGAAGATTGGAATATTTGCGAGGGCGGAAAATATTACGTGGAAAGAAACGGTTGTTGCTTCCTCGCTTTTACCGTCGGTTCGTTGGATAATTTTTGTTATAAAATTGCCACCGCGCATACCGATTTCACCGCTTTGAAAATTAAGGAAAACGCCGTTATAAAAAAAGGCGCGTATGCGACCTTGAACGTCGAACGCTACGGCGGCGGCATTTCCTATACCTATTTTGACAGACCTTTAAAGGTTGCCGGCAGGGTTATTAAACAAGAGGGTGCTAAATTGGTGGTGCAAAACGTCGTTGCTCCCTTTAAAGTGACCATCCCCTCCCTCGCCATTCACCAAAACCGTGGGGTAAACGAAGGGTTTGCCGTCAATCCTCAAACGGATTTGCAACCCATTATCGGCTTTGCAAACGAATGTGAGGATATGCAAGCTTTCTTGGAAAAAGTGGCTGGCGAAAACGTTATCGCACACGATCTTTTCCTCGTTAACGCGGACATGCCCTATTCCTTTGGGGTTGAAAACGAATTTTTGGCTTCCCCTCGCATCGACAATTTGACCAGCGTATACGCTATCGTGCAAGGCTTGCTTGCCCACAGCGAAAGCAACGGCGTTTGCGTTGCAGCAGGGCTTTGCCATGAAGAAATTGGCAGCCTTTCCGTAGAGGGCGCGGAAAGCGATTTTGCGCAAAACGTTTTACGCCGTATCGCGTACGCTTTGCGTTTTGACGATAACGAATATTATAAAGCGTTGGCATCCTCCTTCCTTTTATCGTTGGATAACGCGCACGCAACCCACCCCAATCATCCTGAAAAGTCCGACCCGTCCAACATTACCGTTTTGGGCGAAGGCGTAGTTATTAAAATGCACGCAAATCAAGCGTATATCACAGATGCAATGTCGGCAGCCGTTGTAAAAACGCTGTTGTCTAACGCCGATATCCCTTACCAGCATTTCTTTAACCGTTCGGGCGAACCCAGCGGCTCTACCCTTGGAAAATCTTTTATCCGTCACGTAGGCGTGCTTGGCGCAGATATCGGTATTTCGCAATTGGCAATGCATTCCTCTTTAGAATGTTTCGCAAAGAAGGATATGGAATATTTAAACAAGGCTATGGCGGCGTATTATTCCTCGGATATTATCAAAACGGACGACGGATTTATCGTGCAATAAACTGACAAACAAATAAAAAACGTTCCTTGCAACAAGGAACGTTTTTTTATTTCATCTCGTACACGGTATACCCTTTTTACAGTTTTATACCCTTTTACACTGCGCTTTTACTTATTTAATGAACGCGCAGAATGCCAAGTACGCTTCGTACAAGTCTGCCTTGGAAATCATTTCATAAGGCGAGTGCATCGAAATTACGGGAACGCCGATATCAATGGTGTCGATATTCATGTTTGCAATATATTTTGCAACCGTACCGCCGCCGCCAACGTCTACTTTACCCATTTCGCCCGTTTGCCAAATTACGCCGTTGTCCGCAAACAATTTACGAAGGTAGCCGACAAATTCCGCATTGGCGTCGTTAGAGCCGCTCTTACCTCTTGCGCCCGTGAACTTGGTGATACCTGCGCCGTGGGAAAGATAAGCGGAGTTCAATTTTTCACAAACTTCGGGGAAGTTGGGATCAAAACCCGCGTTTACGTCTGCGGAAAGGCACATCGAATGTGCGCGTACTGCCGCCGACGTCGTATGGAAGGAAGCCGCAATTTCGTCAATCAAATCGGTGAAAAGTTTACATTGCATACCCGTCGTACCTTCGCTGCCGATTTCTTCCTTGTCCGCAAGAATTACCATAACGGTATGTTCGTCGGAAGGCGTGTCGAAAAGCGCGGTGTATGCAGGGTAGGAGCATACTCTATCATCGTGGCCGTACGCACCGATAAGCGCGCGGTCAAAACCGATATCCTTTGCCTTAAAGGAAGGCACAAGCGAAAGTTCTGCGCAAAGGAAATCTTCTTCCTTAATGCCGTATTTTTCGTTGAGGATTTTGAGTACGTTTTCCTTAACCGTCTTATCCTTATCGTCTTTTGCCGCCGTATAAGGAACGTTGCCAAACCAAATGTTAAGCTGTTCGCCCTCGATACCTTCGCCGAGAGGCTTTGCGTTTTGCTTCGCTGCCAAGTGAGGCAACAAATCGCTGATATAGAAAACGGGATCGCTTTCGTCTTCACCGATTACTACGTCCAAAACACTGCCGTCCGCAAGCGCAACCGCGCCGTGCAAAGCAAGAGGGATTGCCGCCCATTGATATTTTCTAATACCGCCGTAATAATGCGTTTTTGCAAAAGCAATGTTGTCGCTTTCGTACAAAGGCACTTGCTTCAAGTCCAATCTCGGGCTGTCGATATGCGATGCAATGATACGGATACCGTCTTTTGCAACGTCTGCCGTACCAATTTTAATCAAGTATACGTTCTTGCCGCGGTTATCATAATAAATTTTGTCCCCAGCCTTTAACTGCATACCAAATTCAAAGGGCTTGTAGCCTTGCGCTTTTGCCGCTTCCACTACGTAGGAGCAAGCTTCGCGTTCAGTCTTTCCTTTGTCAATGAAATCCTTGTAACCTTCTGCGTAATCGAAAATCTCTTTCATGAGTTTTTCGTCCGCTACTTCGTATACGTTGGTTCTTTTGTAAGCCAATTCGCTCATTGTTATCTATCTCCTTAATACTATAATTTTTCATTTTAATTGCGGAAATTAATGCAGGAAGCCTTTGATAATTTGCTCTTCCGCTTCCTTTTCCGTCAAGCCAAGCGTCATCAGCTTAATAAGCTGTTCGCCTGCGATTTTCCCGATTGCCGCTTCGTGAATCAACTCCGCGTCTACGTGGTTTGCCGAAAGGCAGGGCGCCGCTTTTACCGACGCATTGTCCATAATGATTGCATCGCATTCCGTATGCCCGTAACAAGGCGCATTGCCGTTCATCGTCGAAACGAAATTTTGCTTGGAATCGTCCGCCGCAACAGATCTCGACATAATGTCCGCTTTACAGCCAGCACCGTTCATTTCCACTACAAAATCGGTATCCGCCGTTTGTTTGCCGTGGGTGTACAGCTTTTCCTTAACGATAAAGTTTGCGCCTGCTTTCAATTCCGCTTTCGTCAAACGATTGGTCGAATCAATACCCTTGATTTGCGTGGTTTCCATTTCCATATAGGCGTTTTCGTCCAAATACACCACCGTTTCGGGGTTCATTACGTTGCTGCCCAAACCGTCGCCGCCGCCATAATGCTTTTCCACGTATTTTACCTTGGCGTTTTTGCCAACGTAGAAGGTGTGCACGCCGTCGTGACGGGAAGTCATATCCACGCCGCCGCAGTTATGAATGCCGCAACCTGCCACAATCACTACGTCTGCATCCTCGCCGATATAAAAATCATTGTAAACCACTTCTTGCAAGCCCGCTTTGCTAATGATAACGGGGATATGCATACTTTCGTTTTTCGTGCCTGGCTTGATAATGATATCAATGCCCTGTTTACCGTCCGTTTTTGTGACGATATCAATATTTGCCGTCGTGTTTCTGCCCAACGCTTCGCCGTTACCGCGAATGTTATACGCGCCTTCAGGTACGCCGTGCAAATCGGCAATTTTTAACAATAAATCCTTTTCAATTGCATCCATACGTCCGTCCTCCGCTTATAACTTGTCCGTCAAAACGCGGCAAGCGTCCGTACCCAACAACTTGGGCAGCACTTTGTTTTTCTCGCCTTCTTCGCGTACCTGCCCGTCGGCAATAACTACGATACGGTCAGCGATATTTAAAATGCGTTCTTGGTGGGAAATAATTAAAATATTCCCCTTGGTCTTTTCGTGCATATTTTCAAACACTTTGATAAGGTTACCAAAGCTCCAAAGGTCAATCCCTGCTTCGGGCTCGTCGAAAATGGAAAGCTTGGTGCTGCGTGCTAAAATGGTGGCAATTTCGATACGCTTCAGCTCGCCGCCTGAAAGGGACGCGTTTACTTCACGGTCGATATAATCCCTCGCACACATACCAACTTCGGAAAGGTATGCGCAAGCGTCCGAAACCTTAATGGTTTTTCCCGCCGCAATATTGATTAAGTCACGTACCGTCAAGCCTTTAAAACGAACGGGCTGTTGGAAAGCGTAGGAAATCCCCAGCTTCGCGCGTTCGGTAATAGACAGGTCGGTTACGTCCTGCCCATCCAAATAAATTCTGCCCGACGTCGGCTTTAAAATGCCCGCAATTACTTTGGCAAGCGTCGATTTACCACCGCCATTGGGGCCCGTAAACGCCACGAAACGTTCGTCTAACGTTAAGTTGACGTTCTTTAAAATTTGTTTTTCACCAAGCTCGTCTTTTACTTGGTAACAGATATCTTTGAGTTCTAACATATTCTCCTCAATCACCTTCGGCTATGCCGAAAGCAAAAGTTCCTTCGTATATTTATACCGCAAATACAGGGCTTTTTAAACTCCCTTTTCCGTTTTACTGACGGTATCAAAATAATTGCATCAATCCGCCGTGCGTTTTCAACCATTTGCGTTTTATTTTCCAATCGGGTACGTACGCTTCCACTTCCGCCCAAAACCGCTTGGAATGGTCTTTGTGTTTGGTATGCGCCAACTCGTGTACTACCACGTAATCCAACACGTCTTTAGGGACGTAGAGCAGGCGGTAGGAATAGCGCAAGGCGTTGTCGTGCGTACACACGCCCCAACGAGTGCGCGCAGGCGATATGGCTACCGAGCGGTAAGTAACGCCCATTTGCTTCGCCCGTTCTTCCGTCACCTTTTCGGTGATACGAAGGGCGTTTTCTTTTAGCCATTTTTTTAAACGCGATTCTGTGTTTACCATAGGTAAAAACAAAATTTTTCGCTCGGAATCCAACCCGATTTTTTGTCCGTCGTACAGGGAAATGGTATATTTTTCGCCAAGCAACAATAAGGCATAGCCGTGCAGGTTTTCAGGCGGTAATTGAATACCTGCCCCCTTCCTTTCGGCTTGTTTGCTTACAATCCAGCGCTCTTTTTCCGCTAAAAAGGCAAAGATACGCTCCTCGCTAAACGATCTCGGCGCGCGCACAATCAGCCGCCCCATTCCGTCGATTGATATGGACAGCGACTTGCGCTTGGAACGAATAATCTCGTCCGGTTGTACCACCGCTTACGCCTCGTACCCTCTAGGGTTACCGCTTTGCCATTTCCATTGCGAAGCGCACATTTCTTCAATGCCGTTTTTCGCAACCCATTTCAATTCCTTTTCCGCTTTATCGGGGCATGCGTAACAAGCCGCAATGTCACCGGGACGACGGTCGCAGATTTTGTAGGGCAAAGTCTTACCGCACGCCTTTTCAAAAGCGTGGATCATATCCATAACGCTATACCCTCTACCCGTACCAAGGTTGTAGATATGTACGCCGCTTTCATTGCATTGTTCAATTGCCGCAATATGCCCATGCGCAAGGTCTACTACGTGAATATAATCGCGTACGCCCGTACCATCGGGAGTATCGTAATCGTTACCGAAAACGTTTATACAGGAAAGCTTACCGCTTGCAACCTGCGCAACAAAAGGCATCAAGTTGTTGGGGATACCTTTCGGATCTTCGCCGATCAAGCCGCTTTCGTGTGCGCCAACGGGGTTGAAATAACGAAGCAAAATAATATTCCATTCCTTATCCGCTTTGTGAAGGTCCTGCATAATCATTTCCATCATCAATTTGGTGCTGCCGTAAGGGTTGGTCGTGGAAAGACGGCAATTTTCGTCCAAAGGCAAACGTTCGGGATCGCCGTACACCGTTGCCGAGGACGAGAAGATAATTTTCTTCACGTTGTGTCTATCCATAATTTGCAACAACGAAACGGTGCCGCTAATGTTGTTTTCATAATATTTCAAAGGCAATTTACAACTTTCACCCACCGCTTTGAACGCCGCAAAATGGATAACCGCGTCAAATTTATGGGCGCAGAAAATCTTTTCCATCATTTCCACGTCACGGATATCCGCTTCGTAGAAGGTCACTTCCTTGCCCGTAATTTTTTGCACACGGCGCAAGCTTTCAAAGCTGGAATTGCTGAAATTGTCTACAACAACTACGTTATAGTTTTTATTTAAAAGCTCCAATACGGTATGCGAACCAATATAGCCGCAACCGCCCGTTACCAAAATCGTTGCCATTGTCTTTACCTCACTGTTATAATTTTCTTATTGTTCACTTATTCTTCGTCCGCTTCCATTTCCTCTTCGGAAAGCTTGCGCGAACGCACTTTCAATACCTTTTGTTTGTTGGATTTCAACACTTTAATTTCAAGGCATTTAAAGCGGAGTAATTCGCCGATGGGCGGGATTCCGCCGTAGATTTCCGTTACCCAACCGCCGATTGTGTTGGATTCGAAATTTTCTTCCTCGTCCTCAATTTCGTACACCTCGAAAATGTCACTGAGGGCGCATTTGCCGTCAATCCAATATTCCCCTTCGGCAATTTCGCCGTAATGTACTTCTTCGCGGTCGTGTTCGTCCCAAATTTCGCCGACGAGTTCTTCCAAAATGTCCTCTAACGTTACGATACCAACCAAACCGCCGTATTCATCAGACACCGCCGCCATGTGCATTTTTTGCTTTTGAAGCTGTTTCAAAAGGGTGGAAATGCGGGTATGCTCGGTGGTGAATACTATTTCTTGTACCAAACGCGTAACGTCCTTTTCGCCGTTTAAATAACCCGAAAAGAAATCTCTTTCGTGTACGAAACCGATAACGTTGTCTATCGTTTCACGATAGACAGGCAAACGGGAATAACCCGAATTTTCAAACGCGGCGCGGATTTCGTCCATTGTCGATTCGGCGTCTATTGCGATAACGTCTACACGAGGCACGAGAATGTCCTCTACCTTCAAATCGTCAAATTCCAAAGCCGAACGAACAAGCTCGGATTCGTCTTCTTTCAGCGTGCCCAATTCTTCCGCTTCGTCTACCAGCGACATCAATTCCTCATCCGTCACCGTTTCTTCCTTTTTCAGCTTGAATACCTTGATAAGCAAAGCTTTAAATGCGTCGAAAATAACGCAAATGGGGATTAAAATCCAATAGAAAAGCTGCATTAAAGGATAGAAGAAAAAGCACATTTTTTCAGGGTATACGCTTGCGATATATTTGGGCGTGATTTCGCCAAATAACAATACGGCAATGGTCAAAACTGCCGTGGAAACCGTCGTTGCGTACGCCTTGTCTTGAATTAACCCAGCAAATAAAATTGTGCCGAGCGCCGAAGCTGTCAAGTTTACAATGTTGTTGCCAACAAGAATCGCAGTGATAAGCTTATCGTATTTTTCGTCTGCCATTTTATATACGGCTTTCGCGTTCTTTTTGCCCTGCGCGGCCATCGTTTTTAATTTAATTTTGTTCGCGCAAGAAAACGCCGTTTCCGTCCCAGAGAAAAACCCTGAAAGCAAGATGAGCACTACGATTACTATTGATAGGGGTACCATTTTATCCTCCAAAATGAAATGAATGTACGGGGTTTTGCCCGTTTGCGTATAAGGATAAACCTTATACGTTCACTATTATAATACTTTTTTCGAGGTTTTGTCAACACATGGATAGAGTTATTTGCATTTTTTTGTTTATTTTACACAATATTTTGCCCTTTTAACACCTTTCAAAACAAGAAAAACAGAGCGGAACGCTTCTGCTTTGGCGTTTCACTCCGTTACTCCTTCTCCCTTTCATTGGATTTTGCTTTGTTTTTCGTTGCCAAAGTCCTCTTTTCCTCGGTACTTTTTTGCGCAAAATGACAGGCGACAAAATGCCCCTTTTCCACCTCTACGATGGGGGCAGGTACGCGTTGACAGCATTCCTGCGCCATAAAACAACGAGTGTGGAATTTACAGCCGCTCGGCGGAGAAACAGGGCTGGGCATATTCCCTTCCAATAAAATTTTTTCCTTTCTTTCCCCCTCTTCCTCTATGGTGGGTATGGCGCTGATTAGCGCAATCGTATAAGGGTGGCGTGGATTGGAAAACACCTCCTCCGCGCCGCCTAGCTCGACAATTTCCCCAAGATACATTACGCCTATTCGATCGGAGATATACCGCACCACCGATAAATCGTGCGAAATGAAAAGATAGGTGAGTTCCTCTTTCTCTTTTAACTCCGTTAAAAGGTTGAGGATTTGCGATTGAATGGACACGTCTAACGCCGAAACGCATTCATCACAAACGACAAATTTCGGTTTGACAGCGAGAGCGCGCGCAATGCATACCCGTTGCCGCTGTCCGCCTGAAAATTGGTGAGGATAACGGTGTAGCATATATTCCTGCAATCCACAGCGTTTCATTACGTCTTGGATATATTTTTTTAGCGCCACGCTGCCCTTTTTATAATATTTATGCGTCAACACGCCCTCTTCAATGATCTGCCCCACCGTCATGCGCGGATTTAAGGAAGAATAGGGGTCTTGAAAGATAATTTGCAAATCCTTTCGCAGCCGGCGAAGTTCGCTCGGCGTAAGCTTGGAGAGGTCAATTCCCTCCCTTTTTTCCTTTTCCAGCTTTTGAAAACGCTCCTCGTTTTGATAGGGCGCTTTCAATTTCTCCAACGCCGTTAAAATTCCCTCTCTTTTCTCCATTTCAGGGCACCATGTACGCGTTGACTGGTTATTTTTGCACAAATACAAGCTTTTTAAAAGGCGTACGCCTGCCATAAATTGTTCGTAGGGCAACGCAAGCAAACCACCGAAAATACGCGCAGCCGTCTCGTCCTTTTCCTCATTCTCGCTTTTAACGGCTTGTTCCGCGCGATAATACCGCGCGGCGTTTTTTAGCATTTCCCTTACGTATTTCGGCGAGAAATTTTCAATGGTTTCCCCGAAATATAACGTTTCCCCCGACGTCGGGGGATAGAGCTGTAACACCGTCCTGCCAAACGTCGATTTTCCGCAGCCGCTTTCCCCCACCAGCCCAAACGTTTCGCCTTTTTGTATATCAAACGTAATGCTTTCGTTGGCGCGAAGTACGGGGCGCGAACGTTGTAGCAGGTGGCTTTTAGGCATTGGAAAATATTTTTTAAGACGGATAATCGACAATAAGTTTTGCGTGTCCTGCACTTTTTCTCTCCTCCTTATTGGGATAAAAACACCGAACGCTGTGCCCCTCTTCAACGGCCGCTAACGCAGGCTCTTCCTCGATGCATTTTTGCGTGCAATATTTACAGCGCGGCGCAAATTTACAGCCCTTGGGCAGCCGCAACGGGTGCGGTACATTCCCCGTGATCGGCTCAATTTTTCTCCGCCCGTCCAGCCTCGGCGTAGACGCAAGCAACCCCTCGGTGTACGGGTGTCCTACTCCCCCTTGCGTAAAAATTTTCGCTTTGGGCGCGCTTTCGACAATTTGACCGCAATACATCACCGCCACGTCGTCCGCCACCTCGTTGACCACGCCTAAATCGTGCGTGATAAACAAAATAGCGGTGCCGTTCTCTTTTTGCAAATCGGACATAAGCCGTAAAATTTGCGCCTGAATGGTAACGTCCAACGCCGTCGTCGGTTCGTCCGCAATTAAAATTTTAGGGCGGCAAGCAAGCGCCATCGCAATCATTACCCGTTGGCGCATTCCCCCCGATAAACGGTGCGGATACTCCCTTAACACCCGTTCGGGATTGGGGATACGTACGGATGAAAGCATTTTTAACGCCTCCGCCGCCGCTTGCTTTTTCGACATTTTTTGGTGAATTAAAAAGGGCTCGGAAAGCT
Organism: Candidatus Scatosoma sp.; assembly: GCA_045658805.1. Lineage (GTDB taxonomy): Bacteria > Bacillota > Clostridia > Christensenellales > Borkfalkiaceae > Scatosoma. The sequence continues at coordinate 27,027 of JAZOVQ010000030.1, read as the reverse complement.
GGCGTTTTACCGTAAATACAGGGTTTAGCGCCGTCATTGGCTCTTGGAAAATGATAGAAATTTTGTTGCCCCTAATGGCATAAAGCGATTCGGGCGGCAGGGCGGCAAGGTCCTGCGTTTCCCCTTTTTCTTGAAAGAGAATTTCGCCCCCTGCGATATAGCCGTTTTCGTCTAACAACCGCAAAATACTCATTGACGAAATGCTTTTACCCGAACCTGACTCGCCGACGATTGCCAGCGTTTTGCCCTCGTCCAGCGTAAAGGATACGCCGTTGACCGCGCGCACCAGCCCTTTCCGCGTGTTAAAGTGTACCTGTAAATTGCGTACGTCTAACAGTGACATTTTTTCTCCTTTCCGTTTTGTATTTTCCGCTTATCGTTTTCGCCTATCATTTTCCGCTTGCGCGGCTTTTGGGGTCAAACACGTCACGCAGAGCGTCCCCTATCAAGTTGATAGACACCGTTGCCAAGGATAAAAACAGCGCGGGGAACAACCATTGCCACCAATAAAATTGAATAACCGTACTGCTGTTTGCGCCGCTGAGCATATTCCCCCACGTCGGTTGCGGCTGCTGTACGCCGAAGCCGAGATAAGAGAGCGCCGATTCCGTCAATAGACAGCTGGCAAAATCCAAAGTCATACTAACGAGAATAACGGAAACTATGTTGGGCAAAATGTGCTTGAAGGCAATTTTTCCTTCCTTTACCCCCATCGCTTTTGCCGCTACGACAAATTCCTTTTCCCTCTCCGCCAACACTTGACCGCGGATCATGCGCGCCAACCCCGTCCACGACAACGCGCCTAAAATGAGCATAATGATAAAAATCCGCATTCCCTCGGACACGTTGTAGTTTTTGATTATTTGGGATAGGAGCATTGCAAAGGGTAAAAAGGGAATGGACGAGAAAATTTCCGTCAAGCGCATCAAAAGAGTGTCCACCCAACCGCCGAAATACCCCGACAAACAGCCAACGATAATGGCAATAATCGACGAAATAATTACCGCCACCGCGCCCACCGTCATGGTCATTTTGCCGCCGTAGACGATACGCGCAAACACGTCGCGGCCTCGTCCGTCCGTACCCATTAAATATCCCTTTAAGCCTATCGACGTCAACAAATTACCCGCTCCGTCCACTGCATACGTTTGCAACGCGCCTGCGTACACCTTGGCAATTTTACCTGCGTATTGCTGTAAATTAGCATTGTCGCTTTGACCGTAGGCGTTGTCCCCCCACGCATAGGCATTCCCTTTGTCCGTCACTCCGACAAAATGCCGCGTGCCGCCGCTGATTGCAAGCATTTTCTCCCCGTCCGCTAAAGCAGGCAGTTTATCCTCGCCGTTTTCAAAAGCGCCCGAAACCACCAAATCTCCGTCCTCTAAAAGCAAGGCGATACACTTGTTGTTTGCGGCAATATCCACCGCTTTTCTGCCCACCATGTACGCGTTGAGTGAATTTTGCCTGCCGTTTTTTAGGCTTACGCACGACGTAAACATATTCTCTTGACCTGTAAAAACACTGCCGTCCGTTTTTAAAAAAATTGCCGAAGAATTGGAAAACGCCGCCTTTTTAACGTCCGTTTCCGTTTGCAAATCCGCAAGATTTCGTACGGCGTTGATATTCCCCCATACGTACGCTTTGCCCGATTTCATTACCAGCGCCGTCGCTTGATAACCGCATACGAGCTGTGCTATTTCCGACGGTGAAATCCCCAAAGCAAGATTTTGCGGCATGGCAATTGCGTTTAGCTTTTCTTCCGTCCCGTACTGGCCGCAGCTATTGTCCCCCCAGCCTACGATATTCCCTTTTTTTGTAACGCAAATAACGTGGTCTTTCCCTGCCGCTGCTACCGCCGCGCCCTCTTGTTTTACTTGGTTGGGCACCTCTTTCAAGTCGGTTTTCTTCAATCTATCCTTGGTATTTCCCCAAAGAAAAAGCTCCCCCTCCGACGATACGCCGACGGTAAAATCGGCAAAGCCGTTTGTTTCCGCCACTCCTTTTTGTAAGCGTTTAGGCATGGCGCGCAGGGAATAGGTAGGCGGTACGTTTTGTTGCAGGGGGTCGGTATAATTGACGTCCAACGAAACGAAGGCAGGCGCGATAAAGACAAACAAAAACAACAACAGCAAAAACGCCGCCGCTACCACCGCCGATTTTCTTCTAAAAAAGCCCTCTACGTATAATTTTGTAGGACTTTCCACCCCCGAAAGGTTGTCCGACAAATGCTTGCTACCGCCGAAAAACATACGTTTTACCCATTGAAAACAGCGTTTCAACGCAGACATGGTATACCGATATGCCCTTTTTATGAAATTTTCCCTTTTCGGCTTACGCTCCTTTTCTTCCATCGACTTTTCTCCTTGCCTACTTGTTTACACGTATCCTCGGATCGACCAAACCATAAGCAAGATCGACGAGCAAATTGCCTAAAAGCGCCACGAAAATATAAAACATTTGCATTGCCAACGCCACTTCGTTATCGTTTGCTGTCAACGCGTCAAAATACACCTTCCCCACACCGTTGATACCAAAAATATTCTCTATCATAATTGAGCCTGAAAATATCCCCAAAAACCAACCGATAATGAGCGCGACGATTGGGATTAAGGCATTACGCCAAGCATGGCTGCGCACCACCAACCGCTCGCGAAGTCCCTTTGCGCGCGCTGTACGAACGCAATCCAGCGACAATGCGTCAATCATTGCCGCGCGCACGTATCTTGTCATGCCGCCCAGAGAACAAAAGGTCATAACGAGCAAGGGCAAAGCGAAATGGTACAGCCGATCCAACACCGCCCGAAAGCCTGTATATTCTTTCCCAACCGAGGACATTCCCGACACAGGAAAGAGGTCTAACTTGACGGCAAACAGCCAAATGAATAAAATTGCCGTAATAAAAACGGGCATACTGTACCCGATAATCGTACCCGTTTGCACAGCCAAATCACGCTTACTCCCTTTGCGCACCGCACAAAATATCCCCAACGGCAGAGTGATAGATAGCGCCAAAACGGTAGCGAAAAGATTGAGGATTACCGTATTCAAAAGCGGCGTTTTTATCACCTCAAGCACAGGTTTTCCGTAGACGATTGACGAGCCGAATTGCCCTTGCAACAACCCTTTAAACCCGCCGTCGTAAAAAGGCGCAAGCCCCATCCACCGTAAATATCTCGTCAATAAATTGCCGTCTAAACCGTAGCGGCGTTGCCAATATAAATACCGCTCGGCATAATTTAAATGCTTGTTTGCAGCAATCTCCTGCATTGCCATATCCGCCGCCTTATCCACGGGTAACATATTGTATACGGCAAACACGAGGAAGGATAAAAGCAACAATACCGTCAACATATAAAACAAGCGTTTTAAAATATATTTTGCCATAATTCCCTCCCCGTATCAAAAAGCGTTTCTTGCTTATTTTTCCGCTTATTTTTTTCGCTTATTTTTTGCCGTTTTTTATATTCAACGCATACCTGCCTGCCCCATTTTGGATATTACACGTTATAATTGCTTAAAAAATCCGCTTCGTCCATCAAATAGTTCGTGCTATAATTGTCGTACATTGCCCTATCCAACGTCCACGCAAACGACTGATCGTACGCCGCGCCCGTAAAGCCCGTAGCGAAGTTGACCGCGCCGTATCTCGCCCTCGTAAAGCCGTAAGCAGGCATTTGGCTGTATTCGCCATACAACGCCGTATTCATATCCCCCGAAGCGTAGGTGATATACATACCTATCCTCGAAGTGGCGTTGGCGTTGTTTTGCCATGCCGTAATCAATTGGTCGGTGACGAGGTTGGGTTGCGTGCCCATCCAGTTGATAACGAGCGGCATATAATATTCCCCGTTCACTTTCACCGTTTTATATTTATTGTCCGTTGACGCAAAAGCAAGGTTGTTGTAACTGCGTTCAAAACCCGTTAACTTTTTATAACGCACGCCGCCTGCGCTTTCGTCGTATGCTTTCCCCTCGGCGTTATAAACCCAGCCGCCTTGCGTAAGCTCCGCTTTGGCTTTTTCCACGCTATATTCGTATTTATTCAACTGCAAACGGTCCTTAACGGCAAGATAGGCTTCCGAGCCGACGTAATAGGGCGCATGCACTACGCTACCGTAGCCCCCCGTAAACGTTTGCGCAAAATCATCACGGTCAATGGTATGCATTACCGCGCGACGCACCTCGGCAAACTGCGTCGGGCCAAAATCACATCGGAATGCCAATTTCCCATACCCTGCTCTATCGTAATGGGTTTCCTTGAAATTGACGTTATCCACTACGGCGAGCGCCGCTTTGGTTTCCTCGCCGCCCGTCACCGACGCAAGCACGTCCACTCTGCCTTTCTTCAATTGGTCAAGCTGCGTTTCATAAATAATCTTCACATAGGAAATTTTATCAATACTCGCCTTGCCTCTATGATCGCCTTTATAAAAAGGGTTGCGTTTCAAATTTGCCGTACGCGTTGCCGCATCATAATTTTCAACGTAATAAGGCCCCGAATACGGAAATGCGGCGGCGCTTACTTCCGCAAGATTTTTTGCAATAACCTCGGACATGGTATACCCCTGCACCCCATTTCTATCCGTTTTTTGATAAAATTCCTGCTCGATATACGCACCCTGCCCGTCGTCTTTTATCTTATAATTTCCAAGATACAACGCCGTCGGGACAGGAGTAAACGCTCCGTATTCGATAGCGTAATAATAATCGGAAAATTCAGGCTTAACTGTCACCGAAAAGGTATATTCGTCCAAAAGTCGAACGCCCGAAAACGCAATGGGCGCACCCTCGCCCGTATAGGCGTTGAACGCCTCGTAGCCCTGCAAAGTAAGCCCTGCCGCTTCGCCGCCGCCTGCTTCGCGCATCACTTTACCGCTGCCGACAAGCAGGGCGGTAAGATAATTTTCCGCTTTGATAGGCGAACCGTCCGAAAAGCGTAAATCCTCGGCAATGCGCATGGTATACGTCTTGCTTCCGTCCGCATTTTCCGTTTCCTCGTGTGAGCGTAAAATTTCGTCCCCTGCCCAAGCAAACGCACCGCTTTGCTCTGTCACCACCGTCGAATAACCCGACGTCAACGTTTCAATAGCAAGGTCCGCCGCCCCAGGCGCCGATTTCCCAAAAGAGGAATTTCGGAACGCGCCCGATAACTCGGTATTGTTCCCCAAAATAACGGCGTTATCGCCCTTGACCACTTTTGCGCCTACAATGGCGTCCGTCACGCTCCAAAACGGACTAGTTTTCAACTGGTCGATTTTGGCGTTGTAAATATCGTAATATTGATTGGAATAGAGCGGCACTTCGGGCGCAAGCAAATTCCAGCGTTGCATAAACAGCCGCCACCACTCGTTATACACTTCGGTTGCCGTTGCATACGCGCCGACAGGGCGAGTGTTGTACACCATTGCCATAGATAAGAAATCCATACCCAGCTCGTATTCTTTCCCGTCGACGTTTGCGTATGCCCTGCCCTCTTTTTCATACACCAAGTCAATTGTCACTTTGTCGCCGATTGCGCTGTAAACGGAAGTGTAATCGCTACGCGAAATTACGTCCTCAAACAGTTCTCCGTTCGTTTGGTCTTTGCAGGCGGCGCAAACGATTACCGCCGCCACAGCTATCGCCGCGCAGGATATCCATTTCTTTTTACTTTTCATGCCCTTTTCGCTCCTTCTTTTTTACTATTTTGCTTCAATATTCGGTTTTTATCCGTCTACGGCAGACAAAACAATAAAAACACTTGACGAAATTCGACAGGCTATGGTATAATGATTGTTGAATTTTATTGAAAATACGCGCGCATAATGCAAGCGCCCGTCCGTACACGCGCGGCGGAACGTGACAATACGCGCTTTAGGAGAAGTGCTATGAAAGAAAATCAACGCAGAATTGAAACTACGTGCGTTCAAGGCGGTTATACGCCTGGCAACGGCGAACCTCGTCAAATTCCTATCGTGCAAAGCACGACCTTTAAATATGCAACCAGCGAAGATATGGGCAAGCTGTTCGATTTGGAAGCCAGCGGCTATTTCTATTCCCGTTTGCAAAACCCGACCTGCGACACCGTTGCGGCAAAGATTTGTGAATTGGAAGGCGGCTCGGCGGCTATGTTGCTTTCGTCTGGCCAAGCGGCGTCTTTCTTTGCGGTTTTCAATATCGCAAGCGCAGGCGACCACGTTGTTTCCTCGTCCAGCATTTACGGCGGTACCTATAACCTTTTCGCCGTTACCATGAAACGTATGGGTATCGAGTTTACTTTCGTAAACCCCGATTGCTCGGAAGAAGAATTGCACGCGGCGTTTAGGCCCAACACCAAAGCCGTCTTCGGTGAAACTATCGCAAACCCTGCTTTGACTGTTTTGGATATTGAAAAGTTTGCAAAAGTGGCGCACGCACACGGCGTTCCCCTTATCATTGACAATACCTTTGCAACTCCCGTTAACTGCCGCCCCTTTGAGTTTGGCGCGGATATCGTTACCCACTCCACCACCAAATATATGGACGGTCACGGCGTAGCGGTTGGCGGTTGTATCGTTGATTCCGGCAAGTTCGATTGGATGGCGCACGCCGATAAATTCCCTGGGCTTTGCACCCCCGACGATAGCTATCACGGCATTACGTACGCAACCAAATTTGGCAACGCAGGCGCGTTTATCACCAAAGCAACCGCGCAATTGATGCGTGATTTTGGCTGTACGCAATCCCCTCAAAGCGCGTTCTACCTTAACTTGGGCTTGGAAAGCTTGCACGTGCGTATGGAAAGACATTGCTTGAATGCGCAAAAAGTAGCGGAATTCTTGGAAAACAACGATAAAATCGGCTGGGTTAACTATCCTGGCTTGCAATCGAACAAATATCATAGCTTGGCTGAAAAGTATATGCCGAAAGGCACCTGCGGCGTTGTTAGCTTTGGCGTAAAAGGCGGAAGAAAAGCAGCTGAAAAGTTTATGAAAGCGTTGCAAATTATCGCGATTGAAACGCACGTTGCGGACGCAAGAAGCTGCTGTTTGCACCCTGCAAGCGCAACGCATAGACAAATGAACGACGACGAATTGATTGCGGCTGGCGTTCCCGGCGATTTGGTTCGCCTTTCCTGCGGTTTGGAAAATTATCTCGATTTGATCGGCGATATCCAACAAGCACTCGATACCCTTTAATTATAAAAAAAATCCCCCTGCTTTTGGGGGTGAGGTTTTGTATGCCTATTAAAATTCCCAACAATTTACCTGCTGTGAAAACGTTGGAGAGCGAGAATATCTTTGTTATGACGGAAACGCGCGCAATGACGCAAGATATCCGTCCGTTGAAAATTCTCATTCTTAACCTTATGCCTAAAAAAATTGAAACGGAAACGCAGTTTGCGCGCCTTCTCGGCAACTCGCCGTTGCAGGTGGAAATGGAGCTTATCCATACCTCTTCCCATCAATCAAAAAACGTTACGCAGGACCATTTGCTTGCTTTTTATAAAACTTTTAACGACGTCAAGGACCGCAATTTTGACGGTATGATTATCACGGGCGCGCCCGTAGAACATCTCCCCTTTGAAGAAGTGGAATATTGGCAGGAACTTTGCGAAATTATGGAATGGAGTAAATCGCACGTGCAAAGCACTTTCCACGTTTGCTGGGGTGCGCAGGCTGGGCTTTATTATCATTACGGTATCCAAAAACGCGAAGTGCCTGAAAAAATGTTTGGCGTATTCCCCCATACGGTAGAATACAAAAATTCCATTTTGTTCCGTGGCTTTGACGACGTGTTTATGGTACCCCAATCCCGTCACACCACCGTGGATAGAGAAGATATCGAAAAGGTGTGGGAACTGCGTATTCTTGCTTCCTCTAAAGAAACGGGCGTGTACGCTGTTACCACCAAAAATGGCAGACAAATTTTCATAACGGGACATTCGGAATACGACGCGGATACTTTGAAAAACGAATACTTGCGTGATTTATCGCAAGGCAAGCCTATCAAAATGCCCGTCAATTATTTTCCCGACAACGACGACAGTCAGCCCCCCATCGTTTCTTGGCGTGGACATGCGCATTTGTTATTCTCTAACTGGTTGAATTATTTTGTATATCAAAGCACGCCTTATGATATTAAAGAAGTAAAACCAGCGGAATAACCCCGTACCTGGGTACTTCAAATTAAAAAAATATATAAAACCACCGTTGCAAACACAACGGTGGTTTCTTCTTATTTCAACAAATCGATATACTGCGTCAACAACGCTTTTTCCTTTGCAGACATTTCACGATAACGCTCGATAAGCTTTTGCTCGTCCACCGACAACGTCGTTTGTCCCTGATCTTTAGCTCCAAAGCGCACACTTTTATATTCGTCAGTTATCCCCAACATATAATCGGTAGAAACGTCAAAAAAGCGCGCCATTTGCACGATATACTGCGTATCGGGAATTCGTCTATCGTTTTCCCAAAGCGAAATACTATCCTGCGTAACCCCCAAAAGGTCTGCAAGCTTATTTTGCGTGCAATCCATTTCCCTGCGTAATTCTCTTATAATACTTCCAATCTTTTTCATACCTTTATTTTACTACAAATTGTCGTAAATATACTTGACAAACGACAAATTGTCATATATAATATAAATACGACACATTGTCGTACTGCGTTGTGAGTTTTGTTTGGGCGGCACTTTACATTTTTCGCAAACAACCAAAAACACCACTTATGTTGCTAAACAATCAGGACATCTTCATTAAACGGTTTCTCCGCACAATTAGGAAACACAAAGCTTCTCCCCCTGTTTTTTAATGCATTCTTTTATACAGGCTGTTTGCAAATTAAAACCAACACCGCAAATGCACTATGTCATGACAAAAATATTAATTGGAGGTATATTATGCACCGTAAAAGATTTTTTCACACCCTTATAGCCATCCTATGCGTTTTGACATTCGCTTTAGCTGGCTGCTCTAACCCAGCGCAAGATATCATCGGCACATGGGAATACAAAGTATATTTAGGCTCTTCTCTCTATGGTATGAATAGATATGTATTTCGCGAAAATAATACAGGTTCCCTCTCTATGATATCCCAAACAAACTCGTCAGTTTATTCTTTCGAGTATGAAATTGAGGATAATTTGATTATCTTTACGCTTTCTAATGGAAACCAAATGGAATACAAATTTTCTTTCACCGATAAAGATACGGTTACCATTGGAGAATTTACATATCATAGAAAATAAATAATAGGAGAAATATATGCAACACGATAATAAAGCTATCTCGTCATTAATTTTGGGCATCCTCAGCCTCATTTGTTGGTTACTCCCCCTTATTGGATATCCCGTTTCTATTATTGGAATTGTCATGGGCATCAAAAGCAAAAACACTACTTCGCAAAATTTGGCTTTAGCGGGCTTAATTTTATCTATCATCGGCCTTGCTATCACTGTTGCCAATTCCGCAATCGGCGCCTATATGTATGCATAATTCACAATATAAAACCACCGTTGCAAACGCAACGGTGGTTTCTTTTCGCTTTTTCTTAAATTACGCCAAAAGATTGTAAAATTCCGACAACAAATAAAACTACGATTATGATAGGCAAAATGAACGTGCAATAGAAACGCATCCAATTTTTTACCTTCATACCCTTGCCTGCATTGGCTTCCTCGGTGAAATTTTTCCAGCCCCAGCCCTTTTTTGTCGTACAAAACAGCACCATCACAAGCGAGCCAAGCGGCAACAATACGTTGCTGACAAGGAAATCTTCCCAGTCCATAATTCCTTTGCCCGCAGGCGCGAAATCTGCAAGCACGTTGAAGCCCAAAATACAAGGCAACACAAGCACAAGCATAATCAAACAGTCAATAATGCACGCTTTTACACGGCTCCAACCAAAAACGTCGCAGGTGCAGGCAATAATCAACTCGAATACGCCAAGCACGGTAGAGAATGCCGCAAACAGCATAAACACAAAGAACAAACTGCCCCAGAATTGTCCCATGGGCATATTGTTGAAAATGTTAGGCAACGTAACAAAAATTAAGTTGGGACCTGCATCCACGTTGGTGTTGAATGCAAAACACGCAGGGAAAACGATTAAACCCGACGTAAACGCCACGAAAGTGTCCAATACCGCTACGTTTACCGCTTCGCCAAGCAACGAACGTTCCTTTCCGATATAGCTACCGAAAATTGCCATTGCGCCGATACCCAAGCTCAACGTGAAGAACGCTTGATTCATCGCCGCAACGATAATATTTCCAAGCCCTGCTTCCTTCATTCTATCTAAATCGGGGATAAGATAAAATTTCAAGCCCTCGCTTGCGCCCTCCAAAGTACAGCAATAGATAGCAATTGCCATCATCAAGATAATCAACGCAATCATCATTACTTTGGTTACCTTTTCCAAGCCGTTTTTAACGCCGAATGCGCAAACCGCAAAGCCTGCGACAACAACAATGCCCGAACAAAGAAGCATCGACCAAGCGTTACCTAAAACGTTTTCGCTGAAAAATGCGCCTACTTCCGTAGTGTCCAAGCCCTTTAAATCGCCAAACGCCGTCGCCTTAAAATAATAAAGCATCCAGCCTGCAACAACGGCGTAGAACATCATCAAAAGAATATTACCAATCCACGCCGCATAGCCGTGCGCATGCCATTTTTGTTTTGGCTTTTCAAGCTGCTGATACAACAGCGCAGGACTCTTTCGGCTGGCGCGCCCCATGGAAAATTCCATCGTCATAATGGGAATGCCCATAATTGCCAAAAAGAGTAAATAAATTAATACGAAAATTCCGCCGCCGTATTGCCCGACGATATACGGGAATTTCCAAACGTTACCGATACCAATTGCGCAACCTGCGCTCAACAGGATAAAGCCTAAACGACTGCCTATACGTTCCCTTGCTTTCGTTTCTCCCACGGTATTCCTCCACTTAATTTTACTTATTTATAATATCCTTTATCACTTCGCTTGCAATAATCAAGCCAGCCACCGACGGCACAAATGCAATGCTGGCAGGAACGGATTTTCCCGTTTCACCGTCCACCTCGCCGCTCTTCACGGGTTCCTCTTTCGAATAGACCACTTTCACGTGTTCAATACCACGTTTTTTCAACTCACGGCGCATCACTCTCGCTAACGGACAAACGGACGTTTTTGCGATATCGCTCACCTCAAACGCAGTGGGATTAAGCTTATTGCCCGTACCCATGGACGAGATGAACGGTGTTTTTGCGCGTTGCGCTTGCTCCGCCAAAGCAATTTTTCCGCTGACGGTGTCAATGGCGTCCACTACGTAATCGTAATTGGAAAAATCAAACTGCTCCGCCGTTTCAGGCAAGTAAAATACGTTATGCACGCATACGGAAATGGACGGATTGATATCCTTGATACGCTCCGCCATAACTTCCGTTTTCGGTCTGCCTACCGTCGATTGCAGCGCGATAATTTGACGATTGATATTGCTTGTAGAAACTACGTCTTTATCAATTAAATCCAAAGCGCCTACGCCGCTTCTTGCAAGCGCTTCGCATACGTAACCGCCTACGCCGCCGATACCAAATACCGCCACGCGCGCGTTACGAAGCTTCGCAAGCCCTTCCGCACCGATTAAGTTTTCCGTTCTCGAAAAAATATCCATACCTTTGTATTATTGCCATTGTGCAGGCAATTGTCTATTGGCCGCAAACCAGGGCGTATCTTTGAACAAAGTGTTGTTATTGGTGCATTCCACCGTAATTGCGCCCTTCTTCGAGGATACGACGATATTGCCGTTTAATTTCTTCAATCCTCCATCCCAAATGGCCGCAGGTATATATACTTGCGACGTATAAGGCGCTACGTTGTCAATAAATTCCTGGTGAGGGAAAGCGTATTGGTCGCCCGCCACACAGTTTGCAACAACAATTTCGGGTTGAATAACCGCCATCAATTCCGCTGTATTGGAAGTGTTACTGCCGTGGTGTCCTGCTTTAAATACCTTGCATTGGGGCAAAGTGTTGTTTTCAAGCAAGGATTTTTCACCGCTCGTCTCCAAATCCCCTGTGAATAAGTAATGGTCGTCCCCATGCGAAAGCAACACGCAAACGGAATTATTGTTTTCGTTTGTAGTGGACTCTTCATAATATTTTTGATATAAAATTTGCAAGGTAATATCGTTGCCAAGCTCGTACGTTCTTTGTGCGCCGTTTTCGTTGTTCCAGCATTCCAAAGCCGTATAATGCACAGCGCCTGCCGCCACTTGTTTATCGCGAAGCGCAACGTATTCCTTGTAGATATTCGTATTTTTGGTTGTTTTCGGGAAGTCGATAATCGTCTCGCAACGGAACAGCTCAAATACGCCGTCGAACATTGCTTCATCGCCCACGAAAGCCGAAATGTGATCCTGGTCCGCGTGCGTTGCAATAACGTATTCCAACACGCCGTCCTCGCAATAATCGTCAAGATACCCAACTACGGTATCCGCCGATCCGCGCGTAGAACCAGCGTCGATAAGCACTTCGGTATCCCCTACCTTAATCAACGTGGAATCCCCCGACGATTGGTTGCCTAAATAGAGGAAATGCACGCTTAAATCCGCCTCATCCTCTTCTTTAACCTCGGAAGAATTGTTATCCGAGCGATCGGCCGTATCTTCCTCACTTTCGTTATTGTCGTTGTTTTCGTCGCTTTGGGAATTGTTTTCAGACGATACGCTTTCCTCTGCGCTGTTACTGCTGTTACCGTCAACCATTTGGCAACCGCCTATGGAAAAGCAAAAAAGCAAGGCAAGCGCAAAACCTATTTTTCTCATAATGGTATTCTTCATAAAAGTCCTTATCGTTATCTTTATCAAAAAACTGCCGTTAAAAAGCGGCAGTTTTCCGATACAAACTTACTTATTTCCGTACGCTGAAACGATGGAAAAATTACATCGATTCGTGAATGGTTCTGGAAATAACGTCATCCTGTTGTTCCTTCGTAAGCTTAATGAAGTTTACTGCATAACCAGAAACGCGGATGGTGAGCTGAGGATACTTTTCAGGATGCGCTTGCGCGTCCAAAAGAGTTTCACGATCAAATACGTTTACGTTGAGGTGATGTCCGCCGTCGCCAACGTAACCGTCCAACATGTTAACCAAATTATCTACTCTGTTCGACATACTATTTATCTCCTTTTAACTTTATTTTTCTTTTCCGCCTGCCCAAGAAATGGGCAAGCGAAAGATTTAAGCAATATTTTATTAGTCATCCTTACCAAGGGATGCAGGCATGATAGAGAAGGTGTTGGAAATACCGTCTCTCGAATATTCGTAAGGAAGTTTAGCAACCGATTCAAGGGAAGCCAAAGCACCGTTCGAATCTCTACCGTGCATAGGGTTAGCACCAGGAGCGAGAGGCGTACCACCTCTTCTACCGTCGGGCGTGTTACCCGTCTTCTTACCGTATACAACGTTAGACGTAATCGTCAAAATGGACGTCGTGGGAACGCTGTCACGATAGGTGTAGTGGCTCTTAACCTTCTTCATAAACGTCTTCAAAAGCCATACTGCAAGTTCGTCTGCTCTATCGTCGTTGTTACCATATTTAGGGAAGTCGCCTTCGATACGGAAGTCAACTACGATACCGTCTTCGTTACGGATGGGATATACTTTTGCATACTTGATAGCTGCCAAAGAGTCAGCCGCGCAGGAAAGACCTGCGATACCCGTTGCGAAGAAACGACGTACTTTCGTATCGTGCAATGCCATTTCCAACGATTCGTAGCAATACTTATCGTGCATATAGTGGATTACGTTCAACGTATTTACGTAGAGTTCTGCAAGCCACGTCATCATCGTATCGAACTTAGCGCATACTTCGTTGAAATCAAGCGCGTCGTTGCTGGTGATAGGCATAAATTCGGGGGAAACCTGCATGGGCTTGCCCGTCTTCTTGTCCTTCAAAAGTTCGTCCTTACCGCCGTTGATAGCGTACAACAAACATTTTGCAAGGTTTGCTCTTGCGCCGAAGAACTGCATATCCTTACCAACTTTCATACAGCTTACGCAGCAAGCAATACAGTAGTCGTCACCCATTTCAGGACGCATCAAATCGTCGCTTTCGTATTGAATGGAAGAGGTACGAATGGAAATTTCCGCACAGTATCTCTTGAACGCGATGGGCAATTTCTTGGACCAAAGTACGGTGAGGTTGGGTTCGGGTGCAGGACCGAGGTTGTCGAGGGTGTGGAGAATACGGAAGGAGCTCTTCGTTACCAAAGATCTGCCGTCTACGCCCATACCGCCGATAACTTCCGTTACCCACGTGGGGTCACCGGAGAACAATTCGTTATATTCTTTCGTTCTCATGAACTTCACGATACGAAGCTTCATAACGAAATGGTCGATAAATTCTTGTGCTTGTTCTTCCGTGATAAGACCTTTCTTGAGGTCACGTTCGATATAAATATCGAGGAAGGTGCTGTTTCTACCAATGGACATTGCAGCGCCGTTTTGATCTTTAACTGCGCCAAGGTAACCGAAGTACAATGCCTGTACAGCTTCTTGCGCCGTTTCAGCGGGCTTGGAAATGTCGCAACCATACAATGCTGCCATTTCTTTCAAAGCCTTGAGTGCTTTAATTTGTTCGGACACTTCTTCACGGTCACGTACCTTATCGGGCGTCATGTCACCGCTCATGCCAAGCTTGTCTTCTTCTTTTCTTTGAATGAGGTAATCCACACCGTACAAAGCTACACGACGATAGTCGCCTACGATTCTGCCTCTGCCGTAGCCATCGGGCAAACCGGTGAGAATGTGTGCGGAACGAGCCGCTCTCATTTCGGGCGTATAAGCATCAAATACGCCTTCGTTGTGGGTTTTACGATACTTCGAGAAGATTTCTCTTACGGAAGGATCAATTTCATAACCATAAATATTCAATGCGCTTTCGGAAATACGGATACCGCCGAAGGGTTGCAAAGAACGCTTGAAAGGTTCGTCCGTTTGCAAACCTACAATTTTTTCCAAATCTTTATCGAGATAGCCTGCACCGTGCGAAGTGAGCGTGGAAACAACTTTCGTGTCAGCGTTCAAAACGCCGCCTGCTTCACGTTCCTTCTTGGACAAATCGCAAACGATATCCCAAAGCTTTTTCGTAGCTTCCGTTGCAGGCGCAAGGAAACTTGCGTCGCCCTCATACGGCGTATAGTTGCGCTGAATGAAATCACGTACGTCTACTTCGTCATTGCACCATTTACCGGGGACAAATCCTTCCCAACCTTTGTATTGCATCATATCATTACTCCTAATAAATAATAATTTTTTTGTCTTTTTTATGTTACACGTTTTTCAACGTTGTTGCCAATTTTGTTTCGGCGGTCAACCTACCTGATTAACCCACCTTTATTTATACACGCTTTCCTCTCGTCTAAAACGCAAACGATTATTTCTTCAACGCTTTGCGTTCCTCAATTTTGGAATCAATCCAAATTTCGAGAATTTCCTCGGGCTGGAAGCCTGCGCAACGAGCAAAAATTTCCCCGTCGTCCATAAGTAAAATGGTAGGTACGCGCAACACTTCCCATTCTTCCATTAACGCCGCCGTAGAAAAATCCGCTTCGACATGCACCAGTTTCACGTCGTCTCTTGCACCGCAAATTTCTTGCAGGATAGGCATCAACGTCAAACAGTTTGCGCAATCTTCGCCGCTTACTTCTACACAGCAAAGCCCTTGTAATTTCGATTTGTAATCTTTAATGCCGATAATATCGCCCATATTACACCTTTAATATGCGTTTTGCATTGGCAACGCGTTCCTTTGTCGGGGGTTGTACGTCCTTCAAAGGATATTCCATGCCAAGCTTTTCATATTTCACCGTACCCAACGTGTGGTAAGGCAAAACCTCCACCTTTTCCACCGTCTTTAAGCCGTCGATAAAATCTTTCGTGCGCTGTAAGCTTTCGTCCGAATCGGTATACCCAGGCACCAACACTTGTCTAATCCAAATGGGCGTACCGTTGTCGCTTAAAAATTTTGCAAAAGCCAACGTATGCGCGTTGCTTTGTCCCGTCAATTTTTTACAAGCTTCCTCGTCGATATGCTTAATGTCCAGCATAACCAAATCGGTCACAGCCAACAGTTTCTTGTGTTTTTCTACGCTTTGTTCGCTGTCGGGGTTAAACGTAATCCCCGAAGTGTCTACGCAGGTACGAATGCCCTGCTCTTTTAATTTTGTGAACAATTCAATAACGAAATCAATTTGAAGCAAGGGCTCGCCCCCCGTTACGGTTGCGCCTCCTTGGTCTCCATAATAATTGCGATAGCGAAGCACGCGGGAAACTACGTCGTCGGAAGTGTATTCCTGACCGCCTGCCGCCCAAGTGTCGGGGTTGTGACAATATAAACAACGCAAGGGACAACCCTGCAAAAATACCACAAACCGAATACCCGGTCCGTCCACCGTACCGAAGGATTCAAAGGAATGAATACGTCCTGTCATAATGCTCCTCCCGTCCAGCGTAACGTTTCCTGTATTTCCCCGAAAAAGGGCGTGCACGACTCCACGTGACGCCCCTTCCATTACTCACGTATATCATTATAGCAAACCCGCGCCGTTTTGTCAAGCCTTTCTATGCTTTTTTTTTGGCTTTTTCTTGCTTTTTTTCTTTTAAGAAAATATGGCGTTTTCGGATAGCCTTGCCACAAAAATTCCGCCAAACTTTTACGCGAACTCTTTACGCAAAATAAAGGAAGGGCCGTAACCCTCTACGACCCTCCCCACATCAAAAAAGGAGTTTAACACATCTTGTAGTTGTTTTCAACGTCGAAACGGAACGTCTTTTCTCGTTCGACGATTATATTATAACCCCAAAATTTAAAAATTTCAATACCTTTTTTAAAAAAAGTTTAAAAAAATTTTTCCCGTCCGCGGTTTATAAGGCGCAATCCCTTTATTTTCAAGGGATTTAGCCAAAAAAACAGGAACGGAAAAATACTCCGTCCCCGTTGTTTTTATCTGTGTTTTTCGCCTATTAGTCAACCATCAAGGCTTTCATGATTTCAAACACGTCGGTGTTGCAAATACGCTCGTTAGTGCCGTAGGTGTACTTGGAGAAATCGATATTTGCGCCGTTGATATAGCAATTTACTTCCGTGCTGGTGTGCCCCGTAGAAGTCCACGTGAAGTTGGTATAGCCGTAATAGTCCGTCGAATCCAATTCAAATAAGTTTTCCGCCGTCAAATTTTCCGACAATTCCAAACCGCCCGTTTCATGATCCGCCGTTACGATAACCACCGTATCGTCACGGTCTTTTGCCCATTCCAAAACCGCTTTGACGCCGAGGTCAAACGCTAACAATTCACGAAGCATATATTCCATATCGTTGTTGTGACCGCCGTGGTCGATATGCGAGCCTTCCGCCATTAAGAAGAAGCCGTCTTCGTCTTTGGAAAGATATTCCAACGCTTCGTAAACAACGCGGTCAAAGCTGATTGCGCCTTCCCCAGACATCGAGTCCGCCTGCGCAATAATGCCGTAATAACCATAAATTTTATCGGACGTAGATTCGGAAATTTCGTCCACTACACTAATTCTTTCATAGCCAGCCGTTTCAAATATATCCGCATACAGCCCTTTAATTTTCGTGCTTGCGAAGAAATTGACGTTACTGCTCTCCGCAGCCGATTGTACCAAGCCAACCGAGTCGCTTCTCGAATCCGCATGCCCCATAAAGCCCATCGGGGTTGCGCCGTAAATTTCTTCCGTAGCGATAATACCCGTACGTTTGCCAAGCGAATGCGCGATATCGACAATCGTTTCCATATCTTCGTCGCCAATCATTCGACGGCCGATTACGCCGTTGCTAACGCGTACGCCCGTTGCATACGCCGTTGCCGCCGCAGCCGAATCGGTTACTTCGCTGGACGCCGAACTCGTGTTTACCTTCGTCATGTAAGGGAAGCCTTCCATCGTCAAGGGCTTTTCGTTGTAAATAGCCCCCACTTTAATGTGTTCGGGTCCCATGCCGTCGCCAATCATCAAAATAACGTTTTTCGCCTTGGTAACTTCCGTCAAAATAATGGGTTGTTCTTGAGGCGTTTCCTCACTTGTGCCAGCTCCGCCGAATAAGCCGCCGAGAACGTCGTCGCAAGCCGCCATACTAAAGGTCATCATACCTGCCGCCAACAACGCCGCCAATCTTTTAATTTTTAAGCCTTTCATTTTCTTTCTCCTTATGTTTTTTTGCGCTTTATTTAAAAATGAAAATTTTTCTGCCGATATAATTAAACACCAAAACGATACAGGTCATTATCACTTTGGAAACCCATTTTCGCCACGAAGTTCCTAAAAAGAGCGTTGCACCAAACAGGGTGATTTCGGGTAAAACGGTTACCAAAATAAAGATACCAAGCTCGGTCAAGCCCAAGCCGATTAAGCCGATAATGGTGAAGATTACAAAAGAATTTTTGGAAGAAGCTTTTTCCTTATCCGTCACTTCGCGGAACACGAAGCTGATAGAAAGCAGCCAATTGACGATTAAGCCTACCACAAACCCAAACGCCGTCGACAGCGCCAACGAAATACCCTGCCATGCGCTTCCTGCCCACGGAAATAAGGGAAACAATACGCCGTCAAACAACCAAAATACGATATAATCGGCAAGCGTTGCCAATCCGCCTACCAATAAAAAGCGGAAAATTTCCCAAAACAGTTGTCTTTTCGTTTGCGCGGCGCGTTCGGACGCCACGCTTACTTTTTCTTCTTTTTCGTTCATAACAACCTCGTTTGCGTTCTTTGAAGGGTTATGTTGCGCACAAAATAGGCGGCAACGCATACACGACGAATACGACGGCTACTCCTACGAGCAACAGCGCGTAAAACAACGCCGTTTCCACCTTTTCCGGTAAGGTGAATTTTTTACCTTTCTTCTTTGTAAATACCAAGCCCAAAACGCCTAACCCTGCACCTAAAATGCAAAGCAACAGACCTATGGCAAAACCGCTGGGAAGGAAAGAAATTTCAATTTCATTCACCCCTGCGTTGACGTAGAAACCGATAAAGCCGTCGTAAACCTCGTACAGCTCTTGTTCCTCGCCGTTAATGGTGAGCGTTAAACCGCTATCGTAGGGTACGGATAAAAATACGCATTCCTTTTGCGCGGCGGTATACGTCCCCGTAAGCTCGTTCTTTCCTTCCTGCAAATCAATAGATTTGGTTTCGGAAACCGCCGTTTTTAATTTCTCGTTGTCAATGCCGATTACGCTAAAATCGCGCACCGAAATTTCTTCCTTGACGGTGACTGCCACTTCCATAAGCGTGCGCTCATATTCGCCAAGTGTCAAAATACCGTTGTCCCTTTGCAAGGGATAGGAAGATTTTTTCGTCATTCTATTGACCGCAACGGAGAATTTTTCATTTATTTTTTGTTTCAAAGCGTTGTCGTTTTTATCAAACGCGTTGAAATACACCGTCGTTTTGTCACGCACCACAAACTTGAAGATAATTTTCGCCGTACCTTTTCCCGTCGGTTTCAAACGATAGCTATCCCCTTTTTTCTCCACCTTGACGTTTTCGAGGGTGAGGTTTTCCTCGTCTTCCAGCGTGTACACCGCCACACCGTCGCTTGCACCAAAGAAATCTTCATACAAAATGCTTTGCAATTCCCCGCGATAGGAATAATCGGTACTTTCGGCTTCCGCAATAATGTCCTGCTTGGTGACTATACCCAAAGGCAAATACCAACCCGTCGGTTTTATATTGAAATATTCCCCTTGCAAAACGTCCGTTTGAGATTGCTTATTGGACATTTGGTATTTTATTGAAAGCAAGGTATCCGTCAAAATGGTGCCGCCGCTGTTACCTACTTCCATCCAATAGGACGTGTATCCAAATTGCTTGATTGCCGTCATGTAATTGGACGAAGTGAGCGAAGTGAAATGCCCAAGCGCGTTATAGCCCATCGCACTCATGTGCGTTACGTCAAAATCGCCGCCGCTATACGAATAACTCTTGTCCGTCTTTACTCTAAAAAAGCTGTCGTCGTCAATTTGCTCGCTCAACTCCATAAACGCGCTGTACGTATCCGTGCTATGCGCAGGCGTGAGCATATACGTGACGGGCGCAACGTACAGCTCGGAAAGCGTCATCACCGCAACACCCAACCAAAGGCATACGGGTTTAATCCATTTGTAACGATACAAAAGATAGAACAACACCCCTACCAGCACTGCAACGACGTACAGCTTGAGCAAGGCTTCATAGGACGCATCATTCCCCCAAAGGGAATGAGAGTATTGGTCCACCGTTTCTTTATGCGTGTCAATGTACCCCGTAGAAAAGCTGTAATACAGCCACGCCGCAAGCAATAAAACCATGCTCAACGCGTACCTGGGTACCTCTTTTTTCCAATTTTCCTGCCACCACGTCTTAAACGAAACTTTCGCTTTGCCGCTTTCTTGCCCGTCTGCGGATACTTCGTTTTTGTAGGGCGCAAGCCTATCGAACGCCAAACTCAAACATAAAAATATGGTGATAAAAGCGTAACGCGTGGGGAAACACATATAATTCCCCGTTTGCCACATTTTGTTGATAGGTTCAATCACTACGGGAATTAACGTCAAAAGCGCAAGGTAAAAACGCAGGTTGACGTCCGCATTTTCCTTTCGTTTTACCGAAAAGACAAACGGGAATAAAAACAAAATAGAAAACACCGTCGGGAATGCCGTTTGATATTTGGCAAGCATGGACGAATTGCGTAAGCTATCCACGATAGATTCCGTTCTGCCCGACGAAAGGAATTGCGCCAACGAGGGCAGCCACACCACCGCCGACAACAATGCCGCTACGAAACAGGACAAGCAAAAATCCGCCGCAAAGCGTTTGTTTTTCTCCAAGCACAAATACACGAAAGCGTACAGCAAAAGGAAAATTACGATCATATAGCCAATGTAATAGCTAACCGCCATAAACGCTGTCAAGACGCCGATAAACAACGCGCGTTTGCCGTCCTTTAAGCGTTCTAATCCCCACAGCAAGAACGGGAAAAGGTAGACGCAATCTAACCAAATTACGTTTTGATAATACATCATTACGTAACCCGAAAAGGCGTACAGCACCGACAACGCAACGTTTTGGATAGGTCTATCCGAATGCTTATGATAAAAATACGCCGACGCCGTCCCTGCAATCGTGCACATCTTCAACAAGACGATTACGTTCATAAACGAAGCAATTTCCGTCTTGTCTACAAACACCACAAGGAAAGAAAACGGACTGGATAAGTAAAAGAAAAACACGCCGAAAAAGTTCATTCCGCAAGCGTTGCTAAAGCTGAAAAAGAAACCCTCTTTCCCCATAAGCACGTCTTTTAAATTGCTCATCAACGGAATAACTTGTTGGTCCATATCCCCCCAAGAAATGGTGTCTCCGCCGAAAGGATATAAACCGTTGGCTTTAAAGGTGAACATCATCGCAATAAACACGATAACGGGCGGAAGCGTCCATACGTATCGGCGCAAAATACGCAAAAATACCGAAAACGCTTTCTTCGTTTTCAGCCATATTTTCAGCCACGCGCTATTTTGTTCACTTGCCGTTTGACCTTGCATTCCCCTACTCCTTTTTGCCTTTTAAAAAATAAAATTTATTTTTTAGATACCCTCATTATACTCCTTTCCACGCTAAAAGTCAATGCCTTTTTGCTAAATTGTGAACACCCCGTTTGCCAATCCGCCTTATCTCACACCACACTTTCAACGCGTACATGCCTGCCACCTTTTTAATTAAACTCGTACATGGGTGGGGGATTTTTGGTAAATAATGTAAAAAAATACACCCTCCGAAAGGAATTTCGGAGAGTGCAAATTTTAATTTTTTAAGCCGAAAGCTTATTCGGAAACCTCTTCAGTAGCTTCTTCAACTGCTTCTACGGGAGCTGCGTTGTAGCCGCCAATGTATTGAGGCGTAACGCTCTTATAGGATTTTGTACCCGTACCAGCAGGAATCAACTTACCGATAATAACGTTTTCTTTCAAGCCGACAAGGTAGTCTCTCTTCGTGCGGATAGCCGCTTCGGTGAGTACTCTCGACGTTTCTTGGAAGGAAGCCGCGGACAAGAAGCTGTCGGTTGCAAGCGCTGCTTTCGTGATACCGAGAAGGACACGTTTTGCAAGTGCGGGCTTGCCGCCGTTTGCCATTGCCTTTGCGCTTTCGTCTTGGAAGGTTACCATATCTACAAGTTCGCCAGGCAACAAGTTGGTATCGCCTGCGTTTTCGATACGTACCTTCTTAAGCATTTGACTTACGATGATTTCAACGTGCTTGTCGTTGATTTCTACGCCTTGCGCACGGTTTTCGGATTGTACTTGTTCAAGGATATAATCCTGTACGCCCTTAACACCTTGTACGTGCAAGATATCTTGAGGATATACGCTACCTGCGTTCAACAAGTCGCCAGGAGCAACCTTCGCGCCATCTTTAACCTTGATTTCCGCGTTGAAGGGAAGGGTGTATTCCTTCTTAACTTCCTTCGTGGTTTCGTCAAGGACTTTGATATGCTTGGAACCGTCGGAATCGTCAATGGAAATGATACCTTCCACTTCGCAAATGGTTGCGCAACCCTTCGGTTTTCTAACTTCGAACAATTCTTCTACACGGGGAAGACCTTGCGTGATGTCCCCCGTTGCTGCGATACCACCCGTGTGGAAAGTACGCATGGTAAGCTGTGTACCAGGTTCACCGATAGATTGTGCTGCGATCGTACCAACCGCTTCGCCAACCTGTACGGGCAACGTAGTAGCCATGTTCTTACCATAACACTTAGCACATACGCCAAATCTCGACGAACATGCGAAAATGCTACGGATTGCAATTTCGGTGATGCCTGCATCGCAAATTGCGCTTGCTTCCTTTTCATCAATGAATTGGTTGGTTGCAACCAATACTTCTTTGGTTTCAGGGTGCAATACGTCTTGCGCTGCAAATCTACCGAGAATACGCGACTTCAAGCCTTCGATTTCCTTACCAACGGAATCGTAAATAGCTCTAACAACCATGCCTTGAGGCTTTCTGCCTGCGCAGCAGTCGTCTTCGCGTACGATAATTTCGTGGGATACGTCTACAAGACGACGGGTAAGGTAACCAGAGTCAGCCGTCTTCAATGCGGTATCCGTCAAACCTTTACGGCCACCGTGCGAGGAAATGAAGTATTCGAGAACGGACAAACCATTACGGAAACAGGACTTAACGGGAACCTCAATCTTTTTACCTTGAGGGTTAACCATTAGACCACGCATACCTGCAAGCTGTTTAATCTGGTCGATCGAACCACGGGCGCCGGAGTCAGCCATCATCCAGATGGGGTTGAACTTATCTTCTTCGCCCTGCTTCTTCAACAAGCTTGCCACTTTATCCGTTGCAGCATCCCATTGCGCGATAACTGCGCTGTAACGTTCTTCTTCGTTCAAGAGACCTCTTGCATATTTCTTTGCAATCTTGGAAACTTCTTTTTCAGCGTTTTCAACGATTTCTTGCTTTTCGCCAGGAATCTTCATGTCGAATACGGACGTCGTCAATGCGGCGAGGGTCGAGTATTTATAACCTCTTTCCTTCATTGCGTCGAGGACGTAGGACGCTTTAGGCGCTTTACCCGTTCTGAACGAAGCTTCTACGATACGAGAAAGGTGTTTCTTGCCAATTGCTCTTGCGTTGCCGATAAATTCGGTATCAAGTTCCAAACGCAAGAAGGATTCGGGCGTGTTTCTCTTAACGAAGCCGAGATCCTGAGGAAGACCTTCGTTATAGATAAGACGACCGATCGTCGTTTTGATAATACCAGTAACTTCAAGCTTACCAGTCTTTTCGTTACGTTTAACTTCCGCGCTCTTGATAGGCGTTTCGCCAGGCTTGTTTTCTACGGGGCAGGTGTAAGGCAAAGGCAAATCTTCAAACATACCTTCGGGGAGTTCTACCACTCTCTTAAGGTACATTTCGTCCTGTTCGTGCGCAATCTTGTTTTGGTAAGCCAAAATTGCTTCGTTTTCGGACGAATAGATAGGCGCTTCGTACACTTCGCCGTCTGCACAAGGTCTGCCTTGTTCGTCGTACGTCTTGCCTTCTTCACGGCGCTTAATGGTCAAACAGTAAGCACCGATAATCATGTCTTGCGTAGGCGACATAACCGATTTACCATCCGCAAGCTTCAAAATGTTGTTTGCGGAGAGCATCAAGAATCTTGCTTCCGCTTGCGCTTCAACGCTCAAGGGAAGGTGAACTGCCATTTGGTCACCGTCGAAGTCGGCGTTGAAAGGACCGCAGACAAGGGGAGAAATTTTAATTGCTCTACCTTCAATCAATACGGGTTCGAACGCTTGAATGGACAAACGGTGCAACGTAGGAGCACGGTTCAAAAGTACGGGATGGTCTTTGATAACGTCTTCAAGAACGTTCCAAACCATATCCTTTGCTTTTTCAACTGCGCGTTTTGCCGTCTTAATATTGTGGCATTGACCGCTTTCTACCAATCTCTTCATAATGAAGGGCTTGAAAAGCTCAATTGCCATTTCTTTAGGCAAACCGCATTGGTAAATCTTCAATTCGGGACCAACGACGATAACCGAACGGCCGGAATAGTCAACACGCTTACCAAGAAGGTTTTGACGGAAACGACCTTGCTTACCTCTAAGCATCGCCGAAAGGGATTTAAGATCACGGTTGGAGGGACCGCTGAGCGCTTTGCCTCTTCTACCGTTGTCGATAAGCGCGTCTACCGCTTCCTGCAACATACGCTTTTCGTTTTTGATAATCATATCGGGCGCGCCGATTTCCATCATCTTCTTCAAGCGGTTGTTACGGTTGATTACGCGGCGGTACAAATCGTTAAGGTCGGACGTAGCAAATCTGCCGCCGTCGAGCTGTACCATGGGACGAATATCGGGAGGAATAACGGGAAGTACCGTCAAAATCATCCATTCGGGGCGGTTGCCGCTCTTTCTGAAGGATTCGATAACTTCCAAACGCTTAATCGCTTTGATTGCCTTTTGACCAGGACCCTTTTGGTTGTTAGCGGAATCCGAAAGGATTTTCTTACAGGATTCGCTTTCTTCTTCAAGGTTTACTGCCATCAACAATTCTCTAATCGATTCAGCACCCATACCTACTTTCAAGCCCGTAACCGAGCTGTCGCCGTAGATTTCTTCATATTCGCGAAGTTGCTTATCGGTGATAACTTGCTTGTATTCAAGTTCTTTAATGCTACCGGGATCGAGAACGACGTAGGAAGCGAAATAGATAACTTGTTCAAGCTGCTTGGGACCCATGTTCAAAAGCAAACCGATTTTGGAAGGAACGCCTTTGAAATACCAAATGTGCGAAACGGGAGCAGCGAGCTCAATGTGCCCCATTCTTTCTCTTCTAACCTTGGAACGGGTGATTTCTACGCCGCACTTTTCACATACGTGGCCCTTATATTTAACTCTTTTATACTTACCGCAATGACATTCCCAATCCTTCATCGGCCCGAAGATCTTTTCGCAGAAAAGACCGTCTTTTTCGGGCTTGTGGGTACGGTAGTTGATGGTTTGGGGCTGGGTTACCTCGCCGTACGACCATTCTCTCATTTTTTCAGGAGAAGCAATGCTGATTTGAATGGAATTGAAATCGTTTAATTCGTACATAGTATGCCTCCTTACTCGTCATCGCCGAACAAATCGGCGTCATCGTCGAAAAGCTTACCGAAGCCGAAATCGTCATCGTCGTCAAAATCGTCCTCGTCATCCATTTCGGTGATATTGAAACCGTCTTCGTCGTCGCCTTCTTCTTCGAAGATAGACTTAACGTCAAAGCCGTCTTCTTCATCTTCATCGTCGTCAACGTTGAAGTCGATTTCTTCAAGCTCTTCGTCCTTAAGGCTCTCTCTACGGCTTGCCGCAGTATCTGCTGCATCCTCTTCTTCTTCCACTTCACGGATGATGAGTTCATCGCCCGATTCGGTAAGAACTTTAACGTCAAGAGCCAAACTTTGCAATTCTTTCAACAATACTTTGAACGCTTCGGGAATACCAGGTTCGGAAATGTTTTCACCGCGAACGATAGATTCGTACGTCTTTACACGACCTACGATGTCGTCCGACTTAACGGTGAGGATTTCTTGCAAGATGTGCGCTGCGCCGTATGCTTCAAGCGCCCAAACTTCCATTTCACCGAAACGTTGACCACCGAATTGCGCCTTACCGCCGAGAGGCTGTTGGGTTACCAAACTGTAAGGACCGATTGCACGTGCGTGAATCTTGTCGTCAACAAGGTGGATAAGTTTAATCATATATTGAACACCGATGGTTACGCGGTTGCCAAATGCTTCACCCGTTCTACCGTCGAATACTTGGAATTTACCGTCTACTTTTCCGTCGGGGTTCAAAAGGTTGTTTTCACGGAACATCGTTTCGAGATCTTTCTCGGTTGCACCGTCAAATACGGGGGTTGCGATCTTCCAGCCAAGCTGTTTACATACGTAACCCAAGTGCACTTCCAATACCTGACCGATGTTCATACGCGAAGGTACGCCGAGGGGGTTAAGCAAGATTTGAAGAGGCGTACCGTCAGCAAGGAAAGGCATGTCCGCTTGCGAAAGCACGCGGGAGATAACGCCCTTGTTACCGTGACGACCTGCCATCTTATCGCCGACTTGAATCTTACGCTTTTGCGCAATGTATACGCGTACAAGCTTGTTTACACCAGGTTCAAGTTCGTCTTTGTTTTCTCTCGTGAATACCTTAACGTCTACAACAACGCCGCCTTCACCGTGAGGTACTTTCAAGGAAGTATCTCTAACTTCTCTCGATTTTTCACCGAAGATAGCGCGGAGCAATCTTTCTTCGGGCGTAAGCTCTGCTTCACCCTTAGGAGATACTTTACCAACCAAAATGTCGCCGCTTTGAATTTCTGCACCGATACGGATAATACCGTCTTCGTCCAAATCCTTCAACGCGTCGACGCCTACGTTAGGGATATCGCGCGTGATTTCTTCGGGGCCAAGCTTCGTATCTCTTGCTTCCGTTTCGTATTCTTCAATGTGGATAGACGTAAATACGTCG
>JAZOVQ010000029.1:0-3767 GCA_045658805.1 Candidatus Scatosoma sp. | reverse complement strand
GAAAAGGTAAAGAAATTTATCGGGGACGGCAGATGGGAAATCGGACCTTTTTACATTTTGCAAGACGAATACTTAATCAATGGTGAATCCAACGTAAGAAACGCCTTGTACGGTATGCAGGTTTGTGAAAAGTACGGCAAGCCCGCAATGGTCGGTTATTTCCCCGACGCGTTCGGTAACATTTCCCAAGTGCCCCAGCTCCTTCGCGGATTTGGTATCGACAACGCTTTCTTCGGCAGAGGTATCACCTTGACGGCGGCGGATAACCAAGTGTTCAAGATGCCTAGAAACTTTTCAGAAATCACCTGGCAGGGTGCGGACGGCAGTAAGGTAGTGGGCGTGCAGTTCGTACAATGGTATCACAACTGTATGGAATTGCCTGCCGACGAAGTGGCATTAAAAGAAAAATTGGACGGTATCCACGGGGATTTGACGGAATGTTCGAGAACGCCTTATTTGTTGGGCTTTAACGGTTGCGACCACCAGCCCGCGCAAGACAATATCGGCGAAGTAATCGAGCTTGCGAACAAAGTGTGCGATTTTAAGGTAAGCCACACGACGCTTGAACAGTACGTGGAAAAGATTAGGCCTTACAAGGATGATTTCTTCTTATACGAAGGGGAAATTGCTGGACAAAACGGCAACGGGCTGTTCACCTTGATTAACACGGCAAGCGCACGCACCGACATTAAAGTGCTGAGCCACAGCGCAGAATATATGTTGCAAACGGTGGCAGAGCCCTTAAGCGTAATGGCTATGCTGAACGGCTTGTCTTACGATACCGACGTGTTGAATTTTGCACAAAAGAAATTGCTTAAGAGCTTCCCTCACGACAGTATTTGTTCTTGCTCCTGCGACGAAGTAAATTACAAGGTAAAACTTCGTTTGTCGGAAGCGTACGATACGGCGGCATATTTGAGCCAAGATTTGAAGAAAGATTTAGCGGCAATGCTGAACACTAAGAAGCAAGACGGCGCATGTATCGTTGTATTCAATACTGATGTAAAAGCAAAGAGCGGCGCTGTGAAAGTTTCGCTTGAATATGCGGAAGGCACCGTACCTAAAGCGCCTGCATTGTTCGATGAAAAGGGCAACCGTATCAATGCGCATTTCACGGAAGCAAAGAAAGTGAAGAAATTCAAGCTTCCTTACAACTCGTTCAGAGTGGTATACGATACCTACGAAATGCAGGTGGAATTTGTAGCGGATATTTCCGACGGCTTATCGGCAAAGACCTTCTACGTAAAAGATTGCGCTACGGAGCTTACTTCGGCGCTTACGGCGACGGAAAGCTATTGCGAAAACAAATACGTTCGCTTGCAGTTCAATAAAGACGGTACGTTCGATTTGTTGAACAAGAAGAACGGCGTTGTATATAAAAATCAAAATCGTTTTGAAATTACGCCCGATTGCGGTGACGAATACATTTTCAAGGCCAATGGCGAAACGAAAATTCTCAGCGACGAAAATGCAACGGTTACGCTTATCGAAAAGGATGCATTCAAAGCGGTGTACGAAATTGGCGTAAAGGCGGAAGGCATTTGTTTGACGACGGCGCTTACGGTGTATGCGGACAAGAAAGAAGTTTCGTTTAAGACCAAAGTATGCAACGGCTTGAAAGACACTCGTCTTCGCGCAACCTTCGAAAGCAATCCCAATGCAAAGCACGTATACGCGGAAGGACAGTTTGACCTTATCAAACGTAATATCCAACCTGCGGAAAGCTGGCAAAACCCCGACAACAGCCAACGTATGAACACGCTTTTCGCTGTTGGTAAGGACGAAAAGGAAGGCTTGTTGGTGGCAACGCAAGGCTTGTACGAATATGAAGTGTACAGAGATGGCAAAAACACGATGGGCATTACCTTGCTCCGTGCAATTGGTGAAATGGGCGACTGGTTCTATTTCCCCACGCCTGCGGCGCAAATGCAAGGGGAATATGAATATTCCTATTGCCTCATTCCTTTCGACGATGATTTTGCCGAAGCATTGGAAAACGGATACGATTTCAGCTATCCTAAACTTACGGCAATGCAGGAAGCGAACCACGATGGTAAAGACGCATTGGTTGGCGTAAACTTCCAAACCCAAGGCGCGTTGCTTCTCTCGGCGGTAAAGAAAGCGGAAAAATCCGACGACGTTATCGTGAGAATGTACAACCCCTTGCAGGAAACGGCGCGTTTGCAATCGGCAAAATGCTTCAAGCAAACCAACCTCGCCGAAACCGAAGACGGCAACTGCGTAACGGAATGCGACGTGGCGTCCAAAAAGATTGTCACTGTGAAAATTAAGGGTTAATCCTTAAGGCTAACAAAAAATAAAAGCTTCTCTAGAGAAGCATAAGGAGGATATAGATGAAAAAGATGAATGTGAAATTGACGGCGTTATTGCTTGCAATCGGCTGTTCTACCGCTTGCGCGGGTGCAGGGATTGCGCTCAATAATTCGTTTGTGGACAGCGTTAAGGTTGAAGCGGAAACTTCGTATACAGCCTATACCTTTAACAAGGTAGGAGCCACTGATTCCAGTTCGGCCTCGGCGTTGTATTTGTACACGATTGAAGGCGACATTGCTGAAGTAAATAGCTGGGATTATCCGTTTACCTTGTTGGAAGGCGAAGGCGTTAAACTCAACGGCGAAACCTTGAATAACTTTGAATTGAAATCTCCTGGTAGAGATTCCTATCTTGCCTTGGGTGTAGAAGCAAAAGCGGGGGATATCTTAACCATCGACGGGGTTTTTGTAAACGATACGGCATCGGCGAACCTTGTATTTAACAACTGCGCTTTACAATTTAACGGAAGCGCATGGAGTGCTTACACTCCCGACGTTCCCGTAGAATACACCACGCATGATATCGGCGCGTTGGCATTGCACGTAAACAGCTCGGTAGGCGGCGCAAAAGGCTTGAACGATACGCTGTACTTGAAGAGAGCGGACGAAGGCGAATTGCCTATCCAAAGTTGGGATTTCGCATTTGTAGCGGAAGCAGGCGGTTTGAAAGTAAACGGCGTAGAAGTTGCCATGACCGCAATGAAGAGTACGGGCGACGGCTTGTTCGTAACGTTTGGCGCATTGAACGCAAGAGACGTTATCACCATTGGCGGTACGTTTGTATGTGCTGACAAAACGACGAAGTACGTAATTGCAGAATCCTCGTTCGTGTGGAACGGATCTGGTTGGGAAGTATACGTAGAAAAACCTGAAATCAATTATACGGTATATACCATTAATGCAATTGGCGCGGCAAATGCTAGTACCGCATCGGTAGTATACGCTTATACGGTAGACGGCGATATTCCTCAAGTAAACAGCTGGGATTATAGATTTAACTTGCTTGAAGGCGAAGGCGCTAAGCTCAACGGCGAACGCTTGACCAACTTTGAATTGAAATCTCCTGGCGCGGATGCATACTTTGCCTTGGGCGTAGAAGCAAAAGCGGGTGACGTATTGACCATTTCGGGTACGTTCTACAACGACGACGCGGCGGCTAAAATTGTATACAACAATTGTAGCTTGAAGTTTGACGGTACGGTTTGGGGCGCAGTAATCGAAGAAGAACCCGACGTTCCCGTAGAATACACCACGCATGATATCGGCGCTGTTGCATTGCACGTAAACAGCTCGGTAGGCGCTGCGAAAGGTTTGAACGATACGCTGTACTTGAAGAGAGCGGACGAAGGCGAATTGCCTATCCAAAGTTGGGATTTCGCATTTGTAGCGGAAACTGGCGGCTTGAAAGTAAACGGCGTAGAAGTTGCCATGACC
>JAZOVQ010000028.1:0-7720 GCA_045658805.1 Candidatus Scatosoma sp. | reverse complement strand
AAAGTACTTACGGTTAACCGTTGGGAGGATAGGTAATCGCCGCTTTTCACTTAAAAGCTTTACTCTTTCGAGTAGAGCTTTTTTCTTGTATTTTTCTATGTTTCTTATAAAGCAGAGTAAACGCGTCTTTTGTATACGGCGCTGCTGAAAGGTTGTGTATCCCTTTTGAGCAGTTTTTTCTTTAAAATGAGCCTTTTTGGGATGTTTAATAGGCAAATAGATTAAAGTCGGTTTAAATTGGCGTATATTTAGGTGTATTTAACAGCTAAAAAATTTTTTGAAAGGAATTTACGGGAAGGACTTGACGAATTAAGAAAAATATGTTAATATATATGTAAGCATATATAATAGAGTTATTATGTATTGCAAAAAAACATTTAAAAAAGGGAGCCATTATGAAAAAATCTTTACTTTTATTGGTTTTTGCATTATGTAGCGTAATGACGTTTAGCGCTTGTGATTTGTTTGGGGGAGGCGATCCTACGGAATCGACCAGCAGCGTTACGTCGGAAGTTTCGGAAAGTGTAGAAGAATCGGATCCTGAGGAAGACGAATCGTCGCCTGAAGAAGTTGAAGAAAAAGTTACCGTAACCTTCACGCAAAGTGGTGAAGTTGACAAGACGATTGAATTGACGAAGGGTGAAGGTTTATCCGAAGAAGATATTCCGGCATTTGCCGAAAAGGTTGGGTATACCGTAGCTTGGGATTTGGAAGGCGTTGATTTGACGAATATCCAAGAAGATATTACCATTAACGCTATCGAAACCGCAAATACTTATACAATTACTTATGATGCTGGTAACGGCGAAGTAGAAGTTGCAACGAAAGAAGTTGCATACGACAGCAACGTAACGCACCCCGTTCCTGTTTTGGCGGATTGGGAATTCGTTTCTTGGACATATGAAGACGTTGCAGTTTTGGACGGCGTTTGGAAGATTGCATCGGACGTAACGCTTGTTGCGCAATGGACGGACCAAAGACCTTCTTACACCGTTACCTTCGTTCAAGGAACCGAAGCGAAAAGTGTTACTGTAAAGAAAGGTGAATCGGTTGCTGCTGAAGACGTGCCCGCATTGATTGAAATCCCTGGTTATAGCGTTGCATGGGATAAAACGGATTACAGCAATATTCAATCGAATATGACAGTTACGGCGCAGTATACGGCGAATACGTACGTTGTTACGTATGATGCGGACGGGTTTGATATTGACGGTACCAGCATTGAAGTGGTATACGGCTCGGCTTATTCGTTAGCTGTTTTAGAGAAAGAAGGCTACAATTTCTTGGGCTGGAGCTATGCTGGTTCGGTGTACACTAGCGGTAATACTTGGAATATCGCAGGCAACGTTACACTGACGCCTTCTTGGTCGGCTATAGATCAAGTGACTGTTACGTTTGTAAATACGGATGGTACTTCTGTACGCTCGGTTTATAGCGGTGAAACCTTGACGGATTTGCCTACAATTAATGATAAAGTTGGTTATAACGTAGATACTGCTAACTGGTATTCGGACGAAGAATGTACGCAAGTAGCATCGTTTGAAAACCTCACGGCTGATATGACGGTTTACGCAAAAGCTACGCCTAAATCCTATACCATTACGTTTGACGAAAATGGTGGTGCCGCAGTTGATGATTTGCAGGTTACCTATGACAAGGAATATACTTTGCCGACGCCTACGAGAGATGGTTACTGGGAATTTGCTGGTTGGGCAAACGGGCAAGGAACGATTATTACGGATGGCACTTGGACGACGGATGCCGATATTACCTTGACGGCTCAATGGACGGATACTCGCCAAGATTTCACCATTACGTTTGTGCAAGCAGGTCAAGAAAGTCAGCGCTTCAATGTAAAGCAAGGTGATAACTTTACGAATATTCCTGATGTTGTAGCAAAAACAGGTTACAACGTAGCTTGGAACTTGGAAGGCGTTAATTTTAACAACATTCAATCGAATATCACGGTAAATGCTGTTGAAACGGCTAAAACGTACTTGGTTTCCTATAACGCAAACGGCGGTAACTGTGATGATGCGATGCTCAGTGTAACCTACGACGCGGCTGTCGGCGAAATGGCTACGCCTACGCGTACGGGTTATACCTTTAAACGTTGGACCTACAATGGCCAAACTATTGACGCAAATTACGTTTGGAAGATTGATAGTAACGTAGAACTTGTTGCTGAGTGGACGGCTAAAACGTATACTATTACCTTGGATGCGGACGGTGGTTCTTGTGCTGCAACGATGACGGTAACTTACGATAAGGCTATCGGCGAAATTCCTACGCCTACGCGTACAGGTTATACCTTCAATGGTTGGACTTACAATGGTACGCCTATTAGCGCAACGGATGTGTGGACGACGGATGCGGATGCAACCTTTAAGGCAACTTGGACGGAGAACGTTACTGATAGTGAAGAAGATCAATGGACGAATAATTATTAATTCATAAGGAAAGAGCCTCGAAGCGGTATGCTTTGAGGCTCTAATTATTTGGTTAAAAAAGAGCCGTTTTTACGGCTCTTTTTGGGTTTATTTAGATAGTTTCTACGTTGATTAAGTTAGAGTTTCCGCTTTTTCCGTTGGGCGTACCGCCTGTGATAACAATGGTGTCGCCTTTCTTTACCAAACCACTCTTTTTAGCCGTTTCTTTGGCGAAATAAAAGAGAATATCAAGCGAGGTGTATTCTTCCGCCATTGCAGGCAAAACGCCCCAGCTAAGCGCCAATTTTCGATAAGCGTGAATGTCGGTAGTGATACCGATGATGTTGATATTGGGACGGAAACGCGAAACTTTGCGCGCTGTGCCGCCTGTTCTCGTGCAAACGACAATTGCTTTTGCATTTAAGTCTTTTGCGAGCGTTGCAGCGGAGTGCGACAAGGCTTCGGACGTGCTTCTAATTTCGAAATTGTCAATGGTTTGGATATATTCGATGTGTTCTTCGGCGTGTTCAAGAATTTTTGCCATAGCCGTAACCGATTGTACTGGATATGCGCCTGCCGCCGTTTCACCCGAGAGCATAACTGCTGACGTACCGTCATATACAGCGTTAGCAACGTCGGAAATCTCCGCACGAGTCGGGCGAGGGTTATGAATCATTGATTCTAACATTTCCGTTGCAGTAATAACGCGTTTTCCGTGAATACGGCATTGGGAAATGATATATTTTTGAATATCAGGAAGCTCAACGTAAGGGATTTCTACCCCTAAATCGCCGCGAGCGACCATAATGCCGTCGCAAACGTCGATAATTTCAAGTAAATTGTTCACGCCTGCGCGGTTTTCAATCTTTGCGATTACGTCAATATGGCTACCGCCGTGTTTCGCAAGGAAGTTTTTTGCATCAAGGACGTCCTGCGCGCGAGAAACAAAGGATAATGCAACAAAATCAATGTCCTGCTCAATCCCAAAAAGCAAGTCGGCTTTGTCTTGCTCGGATAAAAACGTTAAATGCAATTCTTTGTCAGGGAAGAACATAGATTTGCGGCTGGATAATTCACCGCCGATTTCAACAACGCAGTGTACGTTGGGTGCGGCAACTTCCGTTACACGGAAGACCATTAAGCCATTGTTTAATAAAATTTTATCATTTGGCGCGAGATCTTCGCAAATGCCTTCGTAAGATACGCTAACTTTGGTTTGGTCTCCCTCAACGTTTTCAGTGGTAAAGGTGAAAACGTCGTCCTTTTTAAGGGTAATTTTCCCGTCTTTAAAGGTTTTAATTCGGAATTCGGGACCTTTAGTGTCCAACATAATGGGCAGGGGAATATTCTTTTCTTCTCGAACTTCCTTCACGATATTGATTTTTTTTGCGTGGTCGGAATGTGTTCCATGCGAAAAGTTTAACCGTACGATATTCATTCCGGCGTCAGCCATTTCAATTAACGTTTTTTTGTCCTCGGTGGAGGGGCCTAAAGTGGCGATAATTTTTGTTTTTTTCATAAAGTCTCCTATTTTATCCAATGCATAAAAATTTGGATAAAAATCCCTTATATTTTACTATTTTTTCTTTAAAAAAGCAAGGAAAAAAGGTGATTTTTTTCTCAAAAAGTGGTATAATTAAAAAAGATTTGAGTTTGTTATACGGTCGCGGGGCTCAAAAGGCCATGAGGAAAGTCCGAGCAGCACAGGACAGGGTGCCTGATAACGTCAGGTGAAGGCGACTTTAAGGATAGTGCAACAGAAATAAACCGCCGCAAACGGCTTGATTTTTATCTTGAGTTTTCACTTTCGGGTGACGCCCATTTGCGGTAAGGATGGAAAGGCGAGGTAAGAGCTCACCGATATTGTGGTAACACAGTATGCCATGTAAACCCCACTCGCTGCAAGATTGGGTTTCCGTCAATAGGGCTGTCCGTCCGACGGAATACCGTTAATATCGCTTGAGCTTGTCGGCGACGGCAAGCCTAGATAAATGACCGTACACGACAGAACTCGGCTTACAGACAAACTCAAATTCCTTTAAATATTAGACTTTTCCCGTAAAAAAGGGAAGAATTACGAAAAAAATCGGCCAACAAGCCGATTTTTTTATGTTTTACGCCTAAAAACAGTTAAAAGCGAGGCAATTATGTCTGACATAGCTATTATGTGACGCATAATACCCCTTAAAAACCTATATTATGTCACGCATAATACCTATGTGTAACATAATACGTAGGATAAATTGCTTTTTTGGCATAGTACAAACTTCCGTTGGCATACGATAAAGCGTGCTTTACAAGATTGAGTTGAAAAGGAGGGCGCGGCTTGTTTCTTGACTTTATTTGGTCGCTATTAGGCAAAATTGTATTTTTTACGGGTAGCATAGGGGTAAAAAATTCCTTTCCAAAGCCACTTTCAAAAGAGGACGAGGAAAGGTATTTAGAGTTAGCGGCGGCTGGGGACAAAGAGGCGAAAGATATTTTAGTGCGGCATAATATGCGTTTGGTTGCGCATATTGTTAAAAAATATTCGGGCGCGGCGGAAACGGACGATTTGATTTCGGTGGGAAGCATTGGGTTAATTAAAGCGATAGGGACGTATAAGCCTGGGCATGGCACTGCATTGGCAACTTATACGGCGCGGTGTATTGAAAATGAAATTTTGATGTTGATACGAGCCAATAAAAAGCATAAAAACACTGTGTCTTTATCCGATCCTGTTGGGCTTGATAAAGACGGGAATGAATTGACGTTGATGGATTTACTCTTTGAAAAAGAGGATTGTG
This sequence comes from Candidatus Scatosoma sp., assembly GCA_045658805.1. GTDB lineage: Bacteria > Bacillota > Clostridia > Christensenellales > Borkfalkiaceae > Scatosoma. The sequence continues at coordinate 2,505 of JAZOVQ010000028.1, read as the reverse complement.
TTTTTGGGCAGGTTGAAAGCTCTATACAAAGGGAGAAATTGCTAGAGCAAATCAAAAGAATATTAACGGAGAGGGAATATACAATTTTATGTTTACGTTATGCGTTAAAAGGCGGGATTCCGTTACCGCAAAGAGAGGTGGCAAACGTGCTTAAAATTTCGCGGTCGTATATATCTCGTATTGAGAAGCGCGCAATTGAGAAATTGAGAACACGATTAAACCCTGAAGAGTTTTTTTAAACGGGCGCGCTAAGCGGCGCACAAAGCGAAAGCGTCGTTCAAAGAATATAAAACAAAATATAAAAAATAAGAGGCGTGGATACATGGCGGTGTGTCTGCGTTTTTTATTGTTTCTTTAAAAAAGAAAGTGCTTTGGGTCGCGGGTGGGGCAAAAGTTGCCTGCGGTAAGGCTGAAAAATAAAAAAAATGTAAAAAATTCCAAAAATAAGAGAAAAAACTAACTTCCTGCACTTGAAATTTTCAAAAAAATATGTTATACTTTTATTTGGTATGAAGCGGTTTTGCGACATATCGTCTAAATTTACGTTAAAAAAACAAAAAAATAATTGTTTGGAGGAATTCATAATGACAATTTCGTCAGAAGTTCAACAGATGTACTGCGTTGCGAAAGGCGCAGGCGTTGCTCGTCATGAAAATGCCGCTATTCCCGAAGAAGGCAAGTGGATTCATGCGAAAGAAATCAAAGATATCAGCGGTTTCACGCACGGTATTGGTTGGTGCGCTCCCCAGCAGGGTGCATGTAAGCTCTCGCTTAACATTAAAGAAGGTATCATTCAAGAAGCGCTCGTAGAAACGATTGGCTGTTCGGGTATGACGCATTCGGCTGCAATGGCTGCTGAAATTTTGCCCGGCAAAACGCCTTTGGAAGCGCTCAACACCGACCTTGTTTGCGACGCAATCAATACGGCAATGAGAGAATTGTTCTTGCAAATCGTATACGGTCGTTCCCAATCCGCATTCTCCGATGACGGTCTTGTAATCGGTGCAGGTCTTGAAGACCTTGGTAAGGGTCACCGTTCGCAAGTTGGTACGATGTATTCCACGCTTGAAAAGGGCGTTAGATACCTCGAAATGGCAGAAGGCTACGTTACCCGCTTGGCATTGGACGCTAACAACGAAGTTATCGGTTACGAATTCGTATCCCTCGGCAAAATGACCGACTTCATTAAGAAGGGTATGGAACCCAACGAAGCATACGCGAAGGCAATGGGCCACTACGGCAGATTCTCCGCGGAACAGGGTGCGGTTAAGTTTATCGACCCTCGTAAGGAATAATAGAGGAGGACAAAATAATGGCTTTATTTGAAGGTTATGAAAGAAGAATTGATAAAATCAACGACGTTTTGAAAGAATATGGCATTTCTTCGGTTGAAGAATGTAGAGATATCTGCCTTGCAAAGGGCGTTGATTGCGACAAAATCGTTCGCGCAGGACAACCTATTTGCTTTGAAAACGCAGTTTGGGCATACACAGTAGGTTCCGCAATTGCAATCAAGAAAGGTTGCAAGAAAGCATCCGACGCAGCAGCTGCAATCGGTATCGGTCTGCAAGCATTCTGTATTCCTGGTTCGGTTGCACAAAACCGTTTGGTAGGTCTTGGCCACGGTAACCTTGGCGCGAAGCTCCTTTCCGACGAAACGGAATGCTTCTGCTTCCTTGCTGGTCACGAATCCTTTGCTGCAGCTGAAGGCGCAATCTCCATTGCTTTGAACGCAAACAAAGTAAGAAAACAACCCCTTCGCGTAATCCTTAACGGTCTTGGTAAGGACGCAGCGTATATCATTGCAAGAATCAACGGTTTCACCTTCGTTGAAACGAAGTTTGATCATGCAACCGAAACGGTTGAAGTTGTATATGAAAAGGCATTCTCCGACGGCGACAGAGCAAAAGTTAAATGCTATGGTTCCGATTCCGTACCCGAAGGCGTTGCAATCATGAAGCTTGAAAAGGTTGGCGTTTCTATCACTGGTAACTCCACCAACCCTACGAGATTCCAACACCCCGTTGCAGGCACCTACAAGAAGTGGTGTGTTGAAAACGGTGTAGAATACTTCTCCGTTGCTTCTGGTGGCGGTACGGGTAGAACGCTTCACCCCGATAACATGGCTGCAGGTCCTGCATCCTATGGTATGACGGATACGATGGGTAGAATGCACTCCGATGCACAATTCGCAGGTTCCTCGTCCGTTCCCGCTCACGTAGAAATGATGGGCTTGATCGGTGCTGGTAACAACCCCATGGTTGGTATGACGGTTGCTTGCGCAGTTGCTATCGAAGAAGCAATGAAAGCGTAAACTTAAATAAGAATTTTAAGGACTTCTAAATTAAGGTTTAGAGGTCCTTATTTGATATAAAGAAAAACCACGCGATAGTCGCGTGGTTCGGTGGAGGTTTACCGATGAGTCTTGAAATAAAAACTCCGATTGTGTATAATGAAAGTATGACCCGCCAGTCAAAATCAAATACACAATCGGAGGATATTAAA
>JAZOVQ010000027.1:0-3398 GCA_045658805.1 Candidatus Scatosoma sp. | reverse complement strand
TCTCTACAATAGATACACTACTCTATATGAAAAATCAGCGCCCTGTCCCCTATTTTTTGACATGGGGAAATGGTCGCTGATTATATACTTTTATTAAGGTTTCACGAAATATGTTTCACGTTATATCATTTTGAGCTTGTTTAAAGCTGTTTTAATTTTTTCAAACAGGTCCTCTTTGCTTGAATTATTAAAAATTGTAATTACGTTCTCTTTCTGTAATTTTTCATTTGAAGTGTCGGTGTAATCAAATTGAGCGGCAATTCGTTTTTTTACATTTTCTTCGCTTGTATGATCGCGAGAACTAACAGAGGAAATCCTTTTATCAAGATTGCGTTGAATTACAAAAACAAAATCAAAATCTTTTTCAAAATTCCCCTCAAATAATAACGGAACTTCCGCAAAGACAAATGGCTTGCCGCAAGCTTCCATGCGCCGATACAACGTTTTCATAATTAAGGGGTGAGCCAAGTTATTTAACGCATTTCGCTTGGCGCTATCAGAAAAGACGATTTCCGACAATTTCTTTTTATCAATCGTGCCATTGATGACGGATTCAGGAAAAAGATTTGCAACCGAAGCAATATATTCGCTTTCTTCAATAAGCTGCTTATAGATTTCATCGCAGGAAAAAACAGGGAAACCTAAATTTTGAATGTATTGCGCCGCAGCGGATTTTCCACTTCCAATTCCACCGGTTATAGCTATCTTTTTCATTAACTTTACCCACCTCCTTACTAATATTTTATAAATGTTTCACAAAGTTTGTTTCATAATTGTATTTTGTGAAACCTAAAATGTGAAACGCATTATTTTGTTTCAAACCAATTTTTGCCGATTCCTACGTCTACGGTCAAAGGCACCAAAAGCGAAACGGCATTTTCCATTTCATTTTTTAACAGTTCCGTAACAGCCTTTTCTTCTTCTTTTGGACAGTCAATTACCAATTCGTCATGTACTTGCAATACGAGTTTGGCTTTAAATTTGCCTGCTTTCAGCTTACGATTAACGTTAATCATTGCAATTTTAATGATATCAGCGCTCGAACCTTGCAAAGGCATATTCATTGCGGCGCGTTCGCCGAAAGATCTAACGTTATAGTTCGAGGCTTTCAATTCATTGATTACTCTTCTGCGCCCCAGCAAAGTTTTTACGTACCCGTCTTCGGTTGCCTTTTTCACGTTTCCGTCCATATAACTTTTCACGTTGGAATAGCTTTCATAATAACGCGAGATATATTCCTGCGCCATTTTGGGCGTAATATGCAAATCATTTGATAAACCAAATGCACTAATGCCGTAAATTATGCCGAAATTAACAGCTTTTGCCTGGCGGCGCAAATCAGAAGTTACCTCTTCAAGCGGTAAACCAAATACTTGCGACGCAGTAATTGCGTGAATATCCGCATTGCTATTATAAGCGTCAATCAGTTCTTTGCACTCCGAGAAATGCGCCAAAAGACGCAATTCGATTTGTGAATAGTCGGCGTCAATTAAAACGTTCCCCTCACTCGCAACAAACAATTTGCGCAGTTCGCGCCCTTCGTCTGTACGAATGGGAATATTTTGAAGATTGGGGTTCATGCTTGATAAGCGGCCGGTCAGCGTGTTGTTTTGATTGTAAGTTGTATGAACTTTACCATTTTTTACAAGCGGTTTAAACCCTTCCAAATAGGTTGAATTCAGTTTTTGTATCTTGCGATATCTAAGCAAATATCGTACAATTTCGGAGCTATCCGCATATTTTTCCAGCTCTTCCGCCGTTGTCTTATACGATTTACTTTCTTTGGTTTTCTTAACTCCGTCCCCAATTTTTAACTTTTCAAAAAGAATTTTACCAAGCTGTTGTGTGGAGTTTACGTTAAAGGTTTCCCCTGCAAGTTCGTAAATTTTACTAACCAAAGCGCTTAATTCTTTATTGTAACGATCGGAAATTTCGTCCAAGGTCTTTGTGTCAATGCATACGCCTTGTTGTTCCATTTCAAACAAAACGACGGTTAAAGGCAATTCCACCTTCTCGTATAACGCCTTTTCCTCGGTGTTTAAACGAGCAAAATAAATATCACGCAAGACCTGCAAGCCCAAAGCTCTATTTTTTTCAGGCAAGCTGTTTGCGTTTAAACAAAAGCTTAAACCGTCCGTATTTCCCGAGCCTTCCGCTAAACATTTTAAAATTGCGACGTCGTCAAACTGTTTGCAAGGCAAAATCCCGAACGGCGATAAACGATGGAATAAATCTTTAACGTTGTATCCGATAACGCGTTTATCACCACGGAAAACATATTGTAAAATGGGCGAAATTTGATAATCAAAGAAGCCCACGTCAAGTAATCCAAGCTTGATAGGAAATACGTATTCCGTTGCGCTATCTGCCGTTATTGGCATAATGCGCAGGGCTTCCTCCTGCCAATCAATGGCGATTTCCTTCACCGAAATGCGTTCAAGCGTTTGAAGCACATCTTCTATATGCTCTACAATAATTTCACTTGCAATCGGCAAAGCTTTTTCAGTAATATCCATTGAGGGCGATGACTCGTCTGCCGTTTTGAATATATTTTTATCAAGCAAGCTCTTAAATTCTAATTCGGCAAATTTTTCACGAACAGTATAATCAAACGGCATGTCTACTAAGCATTCCGCAAGTGAAACGTCCAAAGGAACGTTAACGTCAATGGTCGCCAGCTTCGCCGAAAAATAAGCAGCCTCTTTACCTTCGACAATTTTTTTGTGAAGCGCACCGCTTATTTTATCGGTATTCGCGTAAATACCGTCGAGGTTTTCGTATTGCGTAATTAACCCCACCGCCGTTTTCTCGCCAACTCCTGCGATGCCAGGAATATTGTCCGATTTATCACCCATTAACGCTTTTAAATCAATTACCTGCGCGGGCGTAATACCAATTTCGTCCTTAAAGTTTGCGGTAGAAAGCTCCAAAATATCACTTACGCCTTTGCGCGTAAAGCATACGTTGGTTTTATCGTCAACCAATTGATAGGAATCCCGATCCCCCGTATAGATATAGGACTGCACGTCGAATTTTTTTGAAAGCGTGCCGATAATATCGTCAGCTTCATAACCAGGGAGCTCGCAAATTTTTATTCCCATTAATTTTAAGACGTCTTTTAAAATGGGCATTTGTACCGCGAGATCGTCGGGCATAGGCTTGCGTCCTGCTTTATAATCGTCGTACATTTTATGACGAAACGTCGGCGCGTGAACGTCAAACGCAACCGCCAAATAAGACGGTTTTTTATCGGAAATTATTTTTAATAAAAGCTTAATAAATCCAAAAACGCCGTTGGTTGGTACTCCGCTTTTGGTGGTGAACACAGGAGTGGCATAAAAAGCTCGATTCATTAAACTATTGCCGTCGATTAAAACTAATTTTTCCATTTTAAGAAA
>JAZOVQ010000026.1:0-4981 GCA_045658805.1 Candidatus Scatosoma sp. | reverse complement strand
GTCGGCTCCCTCCTTGCAGGTACCCTCGAAAGCCCTGGTGAAGTGGAACTTTACCAAGGTAGAAGTTACAAGGTATATAGAGGTATGGGCTCGCTTGGTGCAATGGCGGCGGGTAGCAACGATAGATATTTCCAAGAAGGTCAAAAGAAATTCGTACCCGAAGGGGTTGAAGGCCGTGTGCCTTACCGTGGTAGCGTAGCAGACGTTATCTACCAGATGAAGGGCGGTTTGCGTGCGGGTATGGGTTATTGCGGCAAAGCAACGATTGAAGAACTCCGTACAAGCTCCGAATTCGTTCGTATCACCAACGCAAGCTTGGTAGAAAGCCATCCCCACGACATTTCTATCAGCAAGGAAGCACCTAACTATATGCAACACTAATGGAGGATAAAGAATATGGAAAATAACGTACGTCCCGAAACGATGGCTCGTATCAACACGAAAGCCCTCGCTGACGAATTCATTGCAGAACAAATTGCGGAGATCCGTGCCCAGGTAGGGGATAAAAAAGTCCTTCTTGCCTTGTCGGGCGGTGTAGACTCGTCCGTGGTAGCGGCTTTGTTGATTAAGGCGGTAGGCAAACAGCTCGTTTGCGTACACGTTAATCACGGCTTGATGAGAAAGGGTGAAAGCGAACAGGTTGTAGAGGTTTTCCAAAAGCAGTTGGATGCAAACCTTATCTATATCGACGCAACCGAACGTTTCTTGGGCTTGCTCGCAGGCGTGGAAGAACCCGAAAGAAAGCGTAAAATTATCGGCGGCGAATTCATTAAGGTATTCGACGAAGAAGCAAGCAAACTTGAAGGCATTTCCTTCCTTGCACAAGGTACGATTTACCCCGACATTTTGGAAAGCGACGGCGTAAAGGCACACCACAACGTAGGCGGTTTGCCCGAAGATATGCAGTTCGAGTTGGTAGAACCCTTGAAATTCCTTTACAAGGACGAGGTTCGCGTGGTAGGTAGTGCGTTGAGCTTGCCCGATGGTATGGTATATCGTCAACCATTCCCCGGCCCTGGTCTTGGTGTTCGTTGCTTGGGTGCAATCACCCGTGACCGTTTGGAAGCGGTTCGTGAATCGGATGCAATTTTGCGTGAAGAATTCGAAAAAGCAGGCTTGGATACGAAGGTTTGGCAATATTTCACGGCCGTACCCGAATTCCGTTCGGTAGGCGTAAAGGACGGCAAGCGTACGTATGCATACCCCGTAATTATCCGTGCGGTAAACACGGTAGATGCAATGTCCGCAACGATTGAAGAAATCCCTTACGAAGTTCTCCACAAGATCACGGCACGTATCACCACGGAGGTGGAAAACGTAAACCGTGTATTGTACGACTTAACCCCGAAGCCCAGCGGAACGATTGAGTGGGAATAATCAACGAAATCACGCAAAGCCTTATAAACAGCGGATTTTTGGTTTCCAAAAACGGAAAATGATACCGTTTTGATACCTTTTGATTATCCTGATACAATAAAATAGGAGAAAAGCCTCTCTTATTTGAACGCTTAAAGTTCAAGTAAGAGGGGCTTTTTGTATGCAAATTATGTATCAATTACGTTGCTTTCGGTTTGGGAAATATGCTTCCAGCCAAGCGACGTATTCTTCAGCTGTGATGTTTCCGTCCGTACATTCGTCGCGCATAGTGAGGGCTTGGTATTTCCAAGTCTTAAACTCTTTTTCTTTGAGTTGTTTGGAACGCACGCGCGCTGCGTAACGCTTGTAGTATTTACTGTATATCTGCAGGGCAGGATTTTCATTTGCTTTCGCTTTGTAATTTTCCTGCGATGCAAGCTCTTGGCAGGTGCGAGTTTGTCCGTCTAAAATTCGCGTGCAATAGTTGGTGTCGTAATTGCCTTTCATAATGAAGTATCGGTTGCAACGTTTGCATTTGCGCATTTTAACGTCTAATTCCAACATCTTTGAAAATTCAAGTTCTAGCATTTCCAAAATACTGGAACACTCATAGGATACGGAAAATTTATAGGGGATTTTGAACATCACGTCGGGTGGATCGTTTTTGAAATATTTTTTTATAAATTCGTTGTACTCGCTCGATGAAGTATTAAAATCTGCGTTTAATCGATTTAGGAAGTAATCGGAATCATCGCAGGATATAATAGAAAAATCTTCTCGCCGTTCATAGGAAGTTGTTGCGTGAGGGTGTGTTGCAACATACAGCTTATAGCGTTCTACCGAAGTTAAATGCCCAAGCACAGACGGGTAAAATTCGGGGTCGAAACAAAATTCTAATTTTTCTTGAAAATCTTTTTGAAGGAAAAGAAGATAGCGCAGGTATCTTGCTATCGATTTTTCGTTGACGGTTAAAAATAACGGCGTAAAAATAGCGGTGTATAAGGAAAGGTAGAAAAAGCTGTTTCCGAGCTCATTTATATGTTTCCATCGTAAATCCATATAATCCGTGTACTCGTCTAAATTTTTGATTTTTTCAGTTTTAGTAGGCAATTCGTCATTGTCTTCGTCTGTTGCGAATAATTTGATGGCGTCCTCAGACAGAAAGGCAAATAATAAACTAAAATTGGGGATGTGTTTTTTGAAATCGTGATAGCAAAAATCAAGCAACCCTTCGCCTAACGCAAAGCGGATTGCACTGCCGCTTAAAGCGTTTCCGTAAAATTCGTGATGATAGTGCTTGGGTTCTTTTTCCCATTCTTCAATTTCGTCACGATAACTAATATCGAAGCGTTTTTGCAATTTTTGTAATTTTTCCGAAGAAAAATCTTCGTCATCTTCTTCGTCCTCATCAAAATCCATTTCTTGAGGATAGAGACGTTCAAGGGTGGTTAATCCTTCTTCATATAATTGGGCGAGAGAGGAATCAACCGAAATTTCTACGGTCTTTTCTTTTTGGTCAATGGATACATTGCACTGGCAACGGTCTAAAATTAAATCCTTTGTATTTTGGCAAAGATTAAAGACTTTTTCTTCTTCGCTTAAAGTGTAGTTAGAATAATTGAGTTTAGGCATTTTTTTGCTCCGAAAAAATTAGAGAATGTAAAATTGTGCAATTTTGTAAAATTTAAATCACTCCAAGAAACATTATACAATTCTATTGCGTTTTTGTCAATCGTGTGTATAATAATTTTAGATAATTCTTTTAGAGTAATTCTAAATTGTCTAAAAATGTCGAAAAATGGAGGTGGTTATTTTGAAAAAGAAAATCTATAAAGGAGGTGTAGCGTATGGAAAAGAATTTAATGGCAACGGCAAGTATGCTTTCTTCATTTTTTCAGCAATAGCAAACGGAGAGGGCTTCGAACGTCTGAATATCTTATGTACCTAAAAATAGTAAAAAAGTCGAAAATATTTTTTAAATGTAGCATTAGGTGCGTTATTAGGCTGCTAGAATTAATTTACAAAAATATAAAATTTTTTTTCAAATGGCCAGTTAGGTTGTCTATTTAGATGTTATAATCTCGTCGCAACAAAGAAAAAGGAGTGTATCCTTTCTTCTATTCATAGGTTTATTTGAGTTGTTTCTTGAGGCTTCAGTTTTGAATTAAAAAATATTTTTTCAAATATGAAAATAGGCTTCAAGTTTTGATGTTAGAATGTTTTTACTTGCATGGGTAGAGAGTTACAAGCCGCTCAATCAAACACAGTATACCACAGTTTAACTGTTGATATAAAGGTTTTATTTGTTTCCTTACAAAAAATCAAGTAACTATATAAAATAAGGAGGTGTAGCGCATGGAAAAGAAGTTAATGGTAACGGCAGAAGAGATTGCGATTGAGCTTAGTGTTTCCAAGTCTTTTGCGTATAATCTAATTAAAAGATTAAACGGCGAGCTTGCGAAAAAGGGTTATATCACAATTCCAGGACGAGTTAGCCGCAGATATTACGAAGAGAAGCTTTACGGCAAAGCAGAATAACGAAAAGGAGGAATTTATATGCCGGCTTATAAGGACAAGAACAACAAATGGTACGTTTCTTTTCGCTATCAAGACTGGACTGGAAAGAAAGTACGGAAAGTCAAGCGCGGTTTTGAAACCAGGCGCGAGGCTTTGGAATGGGAGCGTAGGTTTCTCTTAAAAGAAAACGGAAGCATGGATATGCCTTTTGGAAGCTTTGTTGAAATCTACAAAGAAGATTTGAAGGAACGCTTAAAACGAAGTACTTGGATTATGAAAATCAGCGTCATCGACCAAAAGATTTTACCTTATTTCAAGGATAAAAAAATCAATGAAATCAAAGCGTCGGACGTAATTGCGTGGCAAAAGGAAATTATGGGGTATAGGGACGATAACGGAGAAGCGTTTAAGCCGACTTATCTCAAAACCATTCATAATCAGCTCAGTGCGATTTTTAATCACGCAGTACGGTATTACGAGTTGCCCAGCAACCCTGCCGCCAAAGCAGGGAATATGGGAAAAGAAAAAACAGCGGAAATGCTGTTTTGGACAAAGGAAGAATATATGGCGTTTGTTGAAGAAATTATGGACAAGCCCATTTCTTATTACGCATTTGAAATGCTGTACTGGTGCGGTTTGCGAATGGGGGAATTGCTTGCGCTTACGCCCAAGGACTTTGATTTTGCAGAAGGGATTGTGCGCATTACAAAATCCTATCAACGTTTGGAAGGGAAGGATATGATTACCGATCCAAAAACAGAAAGAAGTAATCGCAATATAAAAATGCCCGATTTTCTTGTAGAGGAAATGCAAGATTATATCAAGGCACTATATTGGGCAGAGGAGGATACTCGATTGTTTCCGATTACCAAAAGTTATCTGCACCGAGAAATGACAAGGGGCTGTGACGCGTCTGGGGTGAAACGAATAAGGATTCACGACCTTCGTCATTCCCATGTTTCTCTGCTCATTAATATGGGCTTTTCTGCGGTAGCGATTGCAGATAGGGTAGGACACGAGAGTATTGATATCACCTATCGGTATGCGCACTTGTTCCCGAGTACACAAAAAGAAATTGCAAAAAAATTAAACTTAGAGAGGAATTAAA
>JAZOVQ010000025.1:0-22298 GCA_045658805.1 Candidatus Scatosoma sp. | reverse complement strand
AATCGGCTGAAATATAGAGAAATACGCCTATTTTGCTATTTGCCATAGTTTTTAACTATAAGTTTTTTCTATACAATATTTTGTGTTTGCGTGCTTGACTTTGCCACAAGATATGGTATAATAATAAGGCACGATTTGAGCGAGTGCCACAAGATATTGTGTTAAAATATAAAAATCGGGCGCAAGATATTGTTGTTTAAACAATAAAATGTCCCGTGGCATATGATGAAGAATAAAGAAGAATTGGGGTGTACGGAAGAATGAAGGAAATGAAAATTATTAAAAGAAGTGGACAGGAAGTTATTTTTGATAAAGACAAGATAGCGTCCGCACTTCGCAAGGCGAACAAGGAAGTTGGGGAAAGAGATCGTATTTCCGAGGGTGCATTGCAGGCAATTGTCGACGTGGTAACGGAAGAATGCGCCAATTTAGGACGTTCTCCTCACGTGGAAGAAATTCAAGATATGGTGGAAAACCGTTTGATGGCAACGCTTTGCTTTGCGCTTGCCCGCAAATATATCACCTATCGTTATAGCCGTGCCTTGGTTAGAAAGGTGAATACCACCGACGCGCAAATTTTGACGCTTATCGAGTGTAATAACGAAGAAGTTAAGCAAGAAAATTCCAATAAAAACCCTACGGTCAACAGCGTTCAGCGTGACTACATGGCAGGGGAAGTATCCAAAGACCTTACCCGTCGTATTTTGTTGCCTGACGATATTGTTGCTGCGCACGATCAAGGTATCATTCATTTCCATGATGCTGATTATTTCGCACAACATATGCACAATTGCGACCTCGTCAATTTGGAAGATATGCTTCAAAACGGCACGGTTATTTCTGGTACGCTTATTGAAAAGCCGCACAGCTTTTCTACGGCGTGCAATATCGCGACGCAAATTATCGCGCAGGTTGCGTCCAATCAATACGGCGGACAAAGTATTTCCTTGACGCATTTGGCGCCTTTCGTAGATATTAGCCGTAAAAAAATTCGTTTAGAAGTTGCCGATGAATTGTCGAAAGTTGGTATTTCTGACAAAAAATATATCAATGATATTGCGGAAAAACGTTTGTTGGACGAAATCAAGAGAGGTATTCAAACCATTCAATATCAAGTTGTAACTCTTTTGACGACCAACGGTCAAGCGCCTTTCGTAACGGTATTTATGTATTTGAACGAAGCGCGCAACGAACAAGAAAAAGCAGACCTTGCGTTGATTATTGAAGAAACGCTCCGTCAGCGTATTAAAGGGGTTAAAAACGAATCGGGTGTTTGGATTACGCCTGCATTCCCTAAGCTTATTTACGTGCTTGAACCCGACAATATTTCCGAAGAACAACCGTATTGGTATTTGACGGAACTTGCGGCAAAATGTACGGCGAAGCGTATGGTTCCCGATTATATGTCCGAAAAGAAACTGCTTGAATTCAAAGTGGACCAAAACGGCGAAGGGCATTGCTTTACCTGCATGGGGTGCAGAAGTTTCTTAACGCCTTACCTTGATGAAAACGGTAAACCCAAATATTACGGTCGTTTCAACCAAGGCGTTGTTACCATTAACCTTGTTGACGTTGCGTTGTCGTCGGGTAGAGATGAGGCTAAATTCTGGGAAATCTTCGACGAACGTTTGCAGCTTTGCTATCGCGCGTTGATGCAAAGACACAACCGTCTTATGGGTACGCTTTCGGATGCTGCGCCTATTTTGTGGCAATACGGTGCGTTGGCGAGATTGGAAAAGGGTGAAACGATTGATAAATTGCTTTTCGGCGGTTATTCGACCATTTCGCTTGGCTATGCAGGCTTGTACGAATGTGTAAAACACATGACGGGAAAATCGCATACGGACGATGAAGCGAAGCCTTTTGCGCTTTCCGTTATGAAATATATGAACGATAAGTGTAAGGAATGGAAGGAAAAGGAAAATATCGACTTTTCCTTGTACGGTACGCCGCTTGAAAGCACCACTTATAAGTTTTCGAAATGCTTGCAAAAGCGTTTTGGCATTATCCCTGGCGTAACGGATAAGAGCTATATCACCAACAGTTATCACGTACACGTAAGTGAAGAAATTGACGCGTTTACTAAATTGAAGTTTGAAAGTGAATTCCAACAGCTTTCTCCTGGCGGCGCAATTTCTTACGTGGAAGTTCCCAATATGCAAGACAATATCCCTGCAGTTCTTTCGGTTATGAAGTTTATTTATGATAACATTATGTATGCCGAATTAAACACGAAGAGCGATTATTGTCAAGTGTGCGGTTATGATGGCGAAATTCAAATCCAAACGGATGAATCGGGCAAGCTTATTTGGGAATGCCCTCATTGCCACAACCGCGATCAAGCGAAGATGAACGTCGCAAGACGCACCTGCGGTTACATCGGTACGCAGTATTGGAACCAAGGCAGAACGCAAGAAATTAAGGATAGAGTATTGCATCTTTAATGAATTACGCGACGATTAAATGGACGGATATAGCAAACGGCGAGGGCGTGCGTATTTCCTTGTTCGTATCTGGCTGTACCCACCGCTGTAAAAATTGTTTTAATCAAATCGCTTGGGATTTTAATTACGGTCAGCCTTTTGACGAGGCGACGGAAGAGAAAATTTTAAGCGAGATTAGCGCGGAGTATATTGCGGGACTTTCCTTGCTTGGCGGTGAGCCGCTGGAACCGCAAAACCAAGAAGCGCTGTATCCCTTTATAAAGAAGTTAAAGGAACGCTATCCGGAAAAGACAATTTGGTGTTATACTGGTTTTGTCTTTAATGAAAAGAAAGGTCTTTTAAAAGAAGGCAAGAAAAATACGGCAATAACTAAAGAATTGATTTCCATGTTCGACGTATTGGTGGACGGCGCGTACGTTGAAAAATTAAAGGATATCCGCTTGAAGTTTAGAGGGTCTTCCAATCAAAGAGTGATTGACGTTAAAAAGACGCTTGCTTCGGGAGAATGCGTTTTATATTTAGAATAACTCATAACGAAAAATTCGTTGCATACAATAAAGTATGTCAACGGATTTTTTTTGCGCAAAGAACAAATTAAAAAAGCTTGCAAAGTGGCTTGTAGCGATGGTTACGGCAATGGCGGTGGTCTGCGTTTTGATTTATGCTTGCAAGGTGAAAATGGCGAAGGTGGTAACAACGCCTACCGCCTTTTATTATTTGGTTTCCGAGGAAACGTATACGGAGGCGGGTGCATATGAAGTGTCGGGCGAGGGCGGCGCTGGTTATTTGCTAGTAAGCGGTGAAGAGGAATACGTTGCTTATGCCGTATATTTATCCCAACGCAACGGCGAGCGTATTTGTCAAGAAGTTTTAGAAAAAAATGGGGGAGTAAAGCTCATCGAAAAAACAGCACCTAAATTATATTTTAAAACTTCCGAAGAAAAGCAAAGGACGGACATGGTTGTCGGCGCGTTAAATTCTTATTATGGCTGCATGCAGGTTTTAGAGCAGGAAATTGCAAGGCTGGATAAAGGAGCCACGCAGGAATCAAGCAAGCGCATTTTAACGACGTTATCCAAGCAGTTTCAATATTTGGAAAATGCGTATCATGAAAGCTATCGGGTATTTGCCGAACAGTGCTGTTGGGCGCAGGAAATGTTGCAAGAAATCATATCAGGATGCGTTTACGGAAAAGATTTGCGCTTTTTATTGTGTGGATTGACAGAGGGATATTTGTTTTTAGCGTCGGAATTTTCATTGTAAAAATAAATTTACAAAAAAGTATAAATTTTTTTTAAAAACCTCAAAAAAACGCTTGCTTTTTTTATTTATATTAAGTATAATGATAAAGCTGTTGCAAGCGAAGCGATGCTACTGTGGCTCAGTCGGTAGAGCAGCTGATTCGTAATCAGCAGGTCGCCGGTTCAAGTCCGGCCAGTAGCTCCAAAAAACAACCCATCCCAAACGGGGTGGGTTGTTTTTTTGTTGATTTTTTAAAATATTGACAAATAATATACGGCGCATTGAAATCAATACGCCGTGTGTTTTAGATGAAAATATTTTTAGGTTGTTGCGAATGCCAATAAAGCAAGGAATGTATTTTTTCCGCATATAAATCCATATCGAAGCATTCTTTAGCCGTATCCGTTAAAACGTCTTCGTCGTGCGCACGCGTAATAACGGGAAGAGAGGCTTCGCTCAAAGCCGCTAAAACGTCTTTTCTGTTCTTCTTTGCTGCCAAAACGCGGAGATATAACGGGCTTTGAAGGCAGGCTTGAATAAAAGCTTTTTCAATGCCTAAAAGGTTATGGAGCGCGATGCGGCGAATGCGTGAAGCCGTATATCTTGCCGAGGTCAAACTTTCCTCGAAAGAGGTAGGGAGTAGCGCCGCCGTCTTTAATGCGTTTTCCAAGCCTTCCGAGCAATCGCACACTTTGGCAATATCCTTTGCCGATTTACTGATTGCGGCATATTTTTCCAGGCTGTCCAATTTATTTTCAAGGCTTTTAGGTAAGTCTTTTTTTACAAAATCGGGCAGATTTTCGCCAAGTTCCTCGGCTTGCTTAATAGATTGTCGAATAGCGGAAGCGGAGGAGAAATTTTTTCTCAATTGCGTATCGCTATAACCGCCGCCCACGCGCAAGATAGGCAAAATATCCAAATTGGCAGCAAATTCTAAAATTGCTTTCGTATATTCAATCCCCAAAATATTATTTGGAGAGGAAATTATGTTATCGGGAAGATATTTGCTCCAAGCATTGGCGCGTGCTTTTGCAAAGCTTACGCCCTGCGCCATAGCGTTCTTTATTTCGTTGGAAACCTCGATAGGCTCTTCTTGCATAAGTTTTCCCGCCGATAAAAACGCTTCTTTATCAGCATTTTCAGCCCCAAAGCAAAGGGAAGTGACGCTGGGGATAGAGGAAAGAATTTTAACTGCGCCTTTTGCGAAAAGTTCTGCGTTGGAAGTTGCAAAAACGGTAGGGAGTTCAACAACGACGTCTGCACCAGCCATAACGGCATGCTTCGCCCTCGTGTACTTATCCATAATTGCCGCTTCGCCCCGTTGGACGAAATTTCCGCTCATAATACAAAGTACCGCGTCAGCGCCCGAAGCCTTTGCTTGTTGCAGTTGATAGAGGTGACCGTTATGAAAAGGATTGTATTCACAAATTATTGCGCAAATTTTCATATATTTTCTTCCATTCCCTTTACAATGAACAAAATGTGTGCTATAATAAAAAGGACGTATAAGCGTACCCTATTGATTACATTATACACGAAAAGAGAAAATAAATAAAGCGTTTCAAGGAGACAAATCATGAGAAATATTCTTGACGAAATTAAAATTAAAGCAAAAGCTTTACAAAAGACCATTGTTCTTTGCGAAGGCGAGGACAAAAGAGTAGTGCAAGCGGCTGCTGACGCAACCAAAGAAGGCATTGCGAAAATTGTATTGCTTGGCAATGAAGCGGAAATTAAAGCGGCAAATCCCGACGTAGATTTGACGGGCGTTACCATTATCGATCCGTTGACTGCGGAAAAATTGCCTGAATATAACGCAAAGCTTTGCGAACTTCGCGCGTCCAAGGGTATGACGCCCGATCAAGCGGCGAAATTGTTGACGGACGGCACCTATTTTGGTGCAATGATGTTGAAGATGGGTGACGTTGACGGTTTGGTTTCGGGTGCTTGCCATTCGACGGCCAATACGCTTCGTCCTGGTTTGCAAATTATTAAAACGGCAAAGGGCGTATCGTCCGTATCCAGTTTTAACCTTATGATTTGCCCTCCTCAAGGCAATCAATATTGCCCCGATGGTTTGGTGGTGTTTGCGGATTGTGGTCTTAACCCCACGTATACCAGCGAAGGGCTTGCGGATTGCGCTATTGCAACGGCAAACTCCGCAAAAGCAATTGCAGGGATTGATCCCAAAGTGGCAATGCTTTCCTTCTCGACGATGGGCAGTGCAAAGCACGACAACGTAACGTTGGTTTCCGAAGCAGTAAAAATCGCAAAAGAAAACGCGCCCGAGCTTAAAATTGACGGCGAATTGCAGTTTGATGCGGCAATCGTGCCTTCCGTAGGTGAATTTAAAGCGCCTGGTTCGACGGTTGCAGGTCACGCAAACGTGTTTATTTTCCCCGATTTGCAGGCTGGTAACATTGGTTATAAAATTGCAGAACGTCTTGGCGGATTTATGGCAGTTGGGCCCATTTGTCAAGGCTTTGCAAAACCTCTTAACGATTTGTCGAGAGGTTGTAAAGCGGAAGATATCGTTGCGGCTGTTGCAATTACGGCATTGCAAACACAGTTTTAAGTAAGGAGAAAGCAAATGAAAGTTTTGGTTATCAATTCTGGCAGCTCGTCTTTAAAATATCAGCTTATTGATATGGAAACGGAAGGCGTTATCGCAAAAGGTAATTGCGAACGTATCGGTATCGTTGGTTCTAAACTTACCCATAAAGCAAAGGGTAAGGAATTGGTTGTGGAACAAGAAATGCCCAATCATAACGTTGCGGTTTCCTTGGTTTTGAATGCGTTGACGGATAACGAATATGGCGTAATTGCTTCGATGGGCGAAATTGACGCAGTTGGGCATAGAGTTGTAGCTTCGGGCGAAGCATTCAAAAAGCCTACCTTGGTTACGGACGAAACGATGAAAATCATGGAAGAAATCAAGGATCTCGCGCCTTTGCACAATCCCGCTGCGATTATCGGCGTAAACGCTTGCAAAGAAGCAATGCCCAATACGCCTATGGTGCTTGTGTTTGATACCAGCTTCCATTTCACGATGCCCGATTACGCGTATATGTACGCAATTGCGTATGAAGATTATGAAAAATATCAAATTAGACGTTACGGCTATCACGGAACGAGCCATAAGTTCGTTTCGCAGGAAGCGGCAAAATATCTCGGCAAAAAACCCGAAGAATTGAAGATTGTAACCTGCCACCTTGGCAACGGCTCGTCCATTACGGCTGTAAACGGCGGCAAGTGCGTGGATACGTCGATGGGCTTTACGCCTCTTGCAGGCGTACCGATGGGTACGCGTAGCGGCGATATCGACTTTGCCGTAGCGGAATATATTGCAAAGAAAGAGAATATGTCTTTCTCGGAAGTTTCCACGTATTTGAATAAAAAATGCGGTATGCTTGGCGTATCGGGCGGCTTGAGCGACTTTAGAGATTTGCGCGCAGCAAGAGCGGAAGGCAATTATCGTGCAAAGCTTGCTTTGGATATGTTTGCCTACAATTGTAAAAAATACGTTGGTGCATACGCAGCGGCAATGAACGGCGTAGATTGTATCGTATTTACGGCAGGTGTTGGCGAAAACACGCCTAGCATGCGTGCGGCGATTTGTGCGGATATGGATTATCTCGGCGTTGAAATCGATGAAGAAAAGAACAACCAAAAGAACAATGGGGATATTATTGATATCTCTTCGGCGGACTCTAAAGTGAAAGTTCTCGTTATTCCGACCAACGAAGAATTGGTTATCGCAAGAGAAACGGTTGAATTGCTTTAATCGCTTGTAAAAACTTGGCGAATTGGTAATTGATAGAAATTGTTGAAAAAAATTAAAAAATTCAACGGAAAAAAGTTGACAAAGTTTTTGAAATATAATATACTTGTAAAGTCAGTTTTATGATGGTTATCGATATAAGAAAACTTAATGCACAAAAAAAGTATGCAGGGCATCTTGAATTTGAATATGACGCTCCTGAAACTTTCATGGAAATTCCGTTTGTGAAATTTGTCGGTGCGGTAAAAGTTGCTTTTGATTACGATTTGTATGAAGACGATTCGTTTGAAATCAAGGGCACGATCGCATATCGTTTAGAGGGCAAATGTTCTAGATGCTTAAAAGACGCGTCGTTGGACGTTGTGGGTGATTTAGACGCCTATTTCGAGCCTCGTAAAGATTATGAGGATTACGGATACACAAATGGAAGAGTAGATATCACCAAAGCCGTAGAGGATGCATTGATGGCAAGTATGCCGTATTTGCTTTCTTGCGGTGATGATTGCGAAAGCCTTTCTTATTCGGATATAGATCCGACAACCCAAAATTGAAAGAATTATAAAACGTGAGGTGTTAATATGGCAGTACCTAAGAGTAAACAATCCAAGAGCAGAACGAACAAGAGATTTGCAAACTACAAAGCAACGGCAGCTACGCTCGTTGAATGCCCTCATTGCCACGAATTGGCTGAAGCGCACAGAGTATGCAAGAACTGCGGTTTCTATGATGGCGCAGAAGTTGTAGCTCCCAAAGAAGAAAAGAATAACTAATTTTTTCGTCGGTGCAATATCATCAGGCGGGTGGCTTTTTAGCACCCGTCTTTTTGCGTTACGGCAAAAAATGAAAGAAAACGCTTGATTTTTGGTTGTATTGGCATTTTCTTGACATACTGACAAGAGTATGCTATACTTTTATTAAGTGCCGACAATTGGTCGGGAGGTGAGTCTATGAAAGAGAAATTTTCCGTTACGGGGATGAGCTGTGCGGCATGTTCGGCAGGCATCGAACGAACGCTTTGTCAGTTGAATGGCGTTGAAAAAGCGGAAGTGTCGCTTATGGGCGAATGTATGACAATTGAATATGACGAAAACCGCTTAACGAAAGAACAAATCATTCAATCGGTGACGGGGTTGGGTTATGGCGTGACGGAATACAATGAAAACGTTTTACAGGCGCGAAAACCGCAGCCGAACAAGCTAAAACGCCGCTTTTTCTTATCGTTGCTGTTTTTATTGCCGTTGATGTATTTTTCAATGGGTGGTATGTTAGGATTGCCTACTCCATCAATAAAAATTAGCGTTACGCTGCAAATGGTATTGGCGGCAATTGTTATAGCCATTGATTTCAAATTTTATACAAGCGGCGCAAAAGCGCTTGTGAAACGCGTGCCCAATATGGATACGTTGGTGGCATTAGGCTCGGCAGCTTCGTTTTTGTATAGCTTTGTTGTGACAATTTTGCTTTATTTAGGAAAGGCTGAAACGCATGCGCATTTGTTTTACGAATCGGCGGCAATGATTTTGACGTTGGTAACGCTCGGCAAATGGCTGGAAGAAAAATCCAAGCGCAAGACGGGTGACGAAATTGAAAAATTGATAAAATTGATGCCCAATATCGTTACGGTTGAACGGGGCGGAGCGGAACAAAAGATTGCCTTTTCCGAAATTCACGAAGGGGACATTTTAATTGTAAAGCAAGGCGATTACGTACCCGTTGACGGGGTTATCATTGAAGGGCACGCCTTTGTGGATAGGGCGGCAATTACGGGCGAAAGTATGCCAAAGGAAATGCTGGAAGGCGATTTGGTTACAAGCTCGGATATTATTAAAAGCGGATATGTTAAAGTGTTAGCGAAGCGCGTAGGCGCAGACACTACCCTCTCGCAAATTGTCAAAATGGTGAAAGAGGCAGGCGCAAGCAAAGCGCCTATACAAAAATTGGCGGATAAAATTGCGGGTATTTTCGTACCTGCCGTCACTATGATAGCACTTTTAACCTTTTTCGTTTGGCTTTTTGTATCAAGCGAAGTGTCGCAAGCGGCCAATTACGCCATTAGCGTTTTGGTGATTTCCTGTCCTTGTTCTTTGGGGTTAGCTACGCCCGTAGCGGTTATGGCGGCAACGGGAAGAGGCATGGCTTTGGGGATTTTATATAAGGATGCTGAAGCATTGCAAAAGGCGAAAGACGTCAATTGCGTGCTGTTGGATAAAACGGCAACTTTGACGGTTGGCACACCCAAAGTAACGGATTTTCAAATTTTTAAAGAGGAAAAGGACTTTCTTTTGCGGCTCGCTGCTGCAATTGAACGCCATTCCAATCATCCAATTGCGGAATGTATTTGCGCATTTGCGGAAACGGACGGCGAGGAGGGGATAAACGTAGAAAATTACGCTTATCAAATAGGCAAAGGGGCGCAAGCTTCTTATAACGGCGAAACTTATTATCTCGGCAACCGCCGCCTGCTTGGGAAAATCCAAGAAAAAGAAAGCTATAAAATTGAAAAAGAATATTCCTCGCAAGGAAAGACGGTGGTTTTTTTAGCGGATCACGACGGAATTTTGGCATGTTTTGCCATAGCGGATACGTTAAAGGAAGAAAGCATTGAGGCGATACAAACTTTAAAAGACAAAAATATACGTCTGGGTATGTTGACGGGGGATAACGAAAACGTCGCCAAAGCAATTGCCTCGCAGGTCGGTATTAGCGATTATTTTGCGGAAGCAATGCCCGAAGATAAAGCGCAAGCGGTACAACGCGTGCGTTCCATAGGCGGTTTTGTGGCTATGGTGGGCGACGGAATTAACGATAGTCCTGCTTTAAAAGAAGCCGACGTTGGGGTTGCAATGGGCAACGGAACGGACGTTGCAATTGACAGCGCAGACGTTGTTTTATCCCGCGGTGATTTGCGATTGGTGGGTACCATGGTCGAGCTGAGCAAGGAAACGGTCAAAAATATCAAACAAAATTTGTTTTGGGCGTTTTTCTATAACTGTGTTGCAATTCCCGTAGCGGCAGGCGTATTTGCGCATTGGGGAATTGTACTCAATCCGATGATTGGGGCGGCATGTATGAGTTTAAGCTCTTTGTTTGTGGTAACCAATGCATTGCGGTTAACTCATTTTGGTAAAAAGCAAAAGAACGATCAACAAATAGAGGTGAACAATATGACGAAAACGTTAAAAATTGAAGGTATGATGTGTCAACGCTGTGTGGCGCACGTAACGAAAGCGTTGCAAGCAATTGCAGGTGTGGATTCGGTAGAAGTCAATTTGAAAAAAAAGACGGCTACGGTTACGCTTTTGGAAAACGTTAGCGATGAAACTTTTGTATCCGTAATCACGGAAGCTGGTTACGAAGTGAAAAAGATTTCCTAAACCGACAAAAGCAGTGAAATTATGACAAAATAAACAAAAAAGCCAAACGTGATATATGTTATCATATTCCCAATAAAGCATTCGGGAGGAGAAACTATGTCACAAATGTTGCTTTTGGATAAACGCACGCAAAGCCTTATCGAGGATTATGTTCCGCAAGGGGATATACTTGAAGGCGTTGTGTGCTTTTTTTCTGTTTTTGCGGATTACACGCGGGTAAAAATTTTGTCGGCGCTTGCAATTAGCGAATTATGCGTTACGGATTTGTCAAGAATTTTAGATATCAATCAAACGACGGTATCCCACCAACTCCGCTTTTTAAAGAGCGCGGGGATTGTGAAAAGCTGTCGGCAGGGGAAAATTGTTTTTTACAGTTTGACCACGGATTCGGTAAACGATATTATTTTAAAAGGAATTGAGTTTTTAGGCTGTTAAACGCAGTTTTTTTCCTTTATTCCCTTGCAAAATTTTGCGTTTTGGTATATAATAATGTTATAAGGCGGTTTTTGTGCAAAAAATTGGAAATCAATGGAAGCCTTCGCGGTGCGCTATGGAAAAATTAAAAGAAAAACTGAATTTACTTCCTGAAAATCCTGGCGTTTATATTATGCTGGATAAAGACGGAATTGTAATTTACGTTGGGAAGGCCCGTGTTCTTAAAAACAGAGTGCGGCAATATTTCCATTCCTCGGCGAAACCTGAAAAGGTAGCGTCCATGGTCGAGAATATCGATGATTTTTATTATATAATCACGCAAACGGAAACGGATGCGTTGGCGCTTGAAAACAATCTAATTAAAAAGTACAAGCCTAAATACAACATATTGTTAAAGGACGATAAAACGTATCCTTATATCAAAGCGCATACCAAGGAGCAGTTTCCTCGCTTTTCCATTACGCGAAAGATAAAAAAGGACGGTAAATATTTCGGTCCGTTTATGGGCGGCGTGCGTTGTGGTGAGCTTTTAGACATTTTGGAAGCGGTTTATAACGTACGTTCTTGTTCGGTTGCCGTTGGCGAGAAGCCGAAAAAGCCTTGTCTTTCTTACCATTTGGGGCGTTGTCTTGCGCCGTGTGCGCAGTTGTGCAATGAGGCGGAGTATGCGGAAAAAGTGAAAGCGGCGCTTCGTTTTTTGGACGGCGATTATGAAACGGCGGAAGCTATTTTAACGGAGAAAATGTTGCGTTTTGCCGAAAATGAGGAATTCGAGCTGGCGATGGAATATCGTCAAAAGCTGGAAATGCTCTCTAAATTGAAATTAAAGCGTATCACCTCGCTTAACCGCGCAATCAATGCGGATATTATTGCGCTTAAGACAAATTATTTGTATTCGGCAGTCAACGTGCTTGTCACGAGAAGCGGAATTATGCAGGGCGGAAGCAATTTTGCCTTGGAAGATTGTTCGTTTACGGAAGCGGATGCCTTAACTTCGTTTATTTTGCAGTTTTATTCTACGCACGAAATCCCCGACGAAATTATAGTGCAGGATTTTTGTGAAAAGGAATTGCTTGAAAAATACTTTTTCGAGCGGTTTGGGAAAAGGACGGAAATTACGCTTGCAAAAATCGGCGTAAAAAAACAGCTGTTGGATATGGCGGAGAAGAACGCTGCCGATTATTTGTCAAAGTCGGTAGATAAAATTAAGCATAAGGACGATATGA
Source organism: Candidatus Scatosoma sp. (assembly GCA_045658805.1). Classification (GTDB taxonomy): domain Bacteria; phylum Bacillota; class Clostridia; order Christensenellales; family Borkfalkiaceae; genus Scatosoma. Next base: position 9,796 of record JAZOVQ010000025.1, on the reverse strand, counting down.
CCAAAAACGCTTGCCAGCGTTTGAAAGAAATTTTGGGCTTGGCGCGCTATCCGAAGCGTATGGAATGTTATGATATTTCCAATATAAGCGGAGTGGATAAGGTAGGGTCCATGGTCGTGTTTATTGACGGCGAAGCGGAAAAAAGCAGTTATCGCCGCTTTAAAATAAAAACGGTCGAGGGTGCAAATGATTATGCTTCCCATCAAGAAATGATGCGCCGACGTTTGGCGAAGTTTGGAACGGAAGAAGAGGAGCGTTTTCCTAAACCCGATTTGATTATTATCGACGGCGGTAAAGGCCAACTGTCGGCAATTAAAGAAGTTTTTGACGAAATGGGTATAAAGGATATTGAACTCATTTCCCTTGCCGAACGAGATGAAGAAATTTTCACCTTGGATTCCAATGAAAGTATCCGTTTAGATAAACGAGATTATGCTTTGAAGGTGTTACAGCGTATTCGTGACGAAGCGCACCGTTTTGCCATTACTTATTTCCGCAGTTTGCATTCCAAACGAAATTTGGCTTCGGTTTTGCAAGAGATTGACGGGATTGGCGCAAAGAAGCGCAAGGCGCTTTTGGATAAGTTTGGCACAATTGACAAAATTATGGACGCCAGCGTAACGGATTTGGCGGAAGCGGAAGGGATTGGGCCTGAACTCGCGAAAAAAATATACGCATATTTTAGAGAAAATTTATAACGGTAAGATGAAAAAAATAAATTATGCATTGATAGTTTCCGATTTTGACGGAACCCTTCTTCGCTCGGACGGTACAATTGCCGAGCAAACAAAAGAAAAAATACGCCGATACGTAGCCGACGGCGGTAAATTTGCCATTTCCACAGGGCGTATCCCAGTATGCATTTTATCGCAACTTCAAGCGCTTGGCTTGACAGGTGCCGTTGCGTGCAGTCAAGGCGCGTCCATTGTGGATATTGAAAGCGGAAAAATGTTGCTGGACGGCAGGCTTGATAATGAAAAGGCGATTGCCGTATGCAAAAAAATGGAAGAAATGGGCTTACATATTCACGTTTACGAGCCGTGGGCTTATTATTCGAATATGCGAAACAAAGCGTTTGCCGATTATGAACAAATTGTGCAGGTGAAAGGCGTCGTTATCGACGATAAGCCAATGTCACAGTTTTTGCAAGAAAGCGGTTGCGAGCCTTCGAAAATTACCGCATTGGTTGCGCCGAAGGATCGGGAATGGGTTTGCAAGGAATTGACAAAAACGTTCGCTTCTCCGTCCTGCTACGTAACGTCCAGTGCGAAAACTTTGGTCGAGATTGGCAACAACGCCTACACAAAAGGCACTTCAGTGCAATTTCTTGCCGATTATTACGGCATAAGCATGGATAAAACGATTGGCATTGGTGATCAACAAAACGATTTAGCAATGGTACAAGCAGCTGGTCTTGGTTTTGCGGTAAAAAATGCCGATATGCAATTACAAAAGCACGCGCAAGTATATCCTTTGTCCAATGATGAGGATGCAATCGGCGCAATTATAGAGGAATTTGGTTATACAAAGGATTGATATGTTGGAAATTTTAGCTCCTGCAGGGAATGCGGAATGTGCGTTGGCTGCAATCAATAATGGTGCGGACGCAATATATCTTGGATATTCTTCTTTCTCAGCTCGTCAAAGTGCGGAAAATTTTGACGGGGAGGCTTTGCGCGCCATTTTAAAGCAAGCGCATTTTTGCGGAGTAAAGGTTTACGTTGCCATGAACACCATTGTCAAGGACAGTGAAACGGAAGCTTTTATAAAAACCTTGCTTTCCGTTTGGAATATGGGCGTAGACGCTATCATTATGCAGGACGCTTTACTTGGCAAGGCCATTCATGAGAAATATCCCGATGTCGTGTTGCATTTAAGTACGCAGGCGGGTGTATGCAACCTTTACGGTGCGAAATTTGCCAAAGAATGCGGCTTTTCCAGAGTGATTTTGGCGCGTGAAACGCCGCTTAAAGAAATAAAAGAAATTGCTTCGTTTATGGAAACGGAAGTGTTTGTGCAGGGCGCGCTTTGCACTTGCTTTTCAGGACAATGCTATTTTTCTTCATTTGCAGGCGGTAACAGCGGCAACCGTGGGCGTTGCAAACAGCCCTGCCGTAAGCGTTATACGTACGATAGAAAGGGTTTCGAAGAACCCTCGTATGCGTTGTCTTTGTCCGATTTATGCGTGGGTGAGGACGTTCAAAAGCTTATTGATGCAGGCGTTGTGTCTTTCAAAATTGAAGGCCGTATGCGCCGAGCGGAATACGTGTCCGCCGCCGTGCAATATTATCGTTCAATCGTAGATGGAAAACCGCAAACCAATGCGTTATCCAATTTAAAGAGAACGTATAATCGAGGGAATTATACGCGCGGTTTGGCGTTTGGGCAGGATAAGCGCTTTTTATCTCCTGTTGTGCAAGGACATTTAGGGGAAAAGGTCGGCGTTGTAAAGGTCTTTAACGGAAAATTTGTTGTAGAAAGCGCCTTTAAAGCGCAAAACGGCGACGCATTTAAAATTTTACGCGACGGGCAGGAAATTGGCGGCGCGGTATTTGCAAAAACGGAAAGAAACGGTTTTAGCATAATGTCTAAAGCTCGCTTGAAAAACGGCGACGGCGTTTTTGTCACGACGGATACAGCGTTAAACGAACGATTGTTGCAAGGGAAACGGACGGAAAAAATCTCCGTATGGCTTTCCTTTACGGAAAATAATTTTGCAACAGCGGAAGGCGGTGGAGTATGCGTACAATCCGCTGAAAAGTTTACTTCGGCGCAAACGCGCGCGCTTACGCAGGAAGAAGTGCAGGCGTGCTTTTTAAAGACGGACGGGTTGCCCGTTGAGGTTTGTTTTGAAAGGATAGATATTCAAGGCAACGTGTTTGCTCCGAAATCACAACTTAATGCATTCCGCCGCGCGTTTTACGAGCAATTGTCCGACCGTATCGTGCAAAACGGCAATACGGTTTACCAATACGAAAGTTTCACAACGCCTGCGTTTAAAGGTACTAACAAACAAACGGCGATTATCTCGTCGGATTTTTCGGGCATTACAACGGATATAGCCATTTACAAACCAAACGATTATTCGGCAGTTGCACCGCAAAGCGTTCTTGATTGCAAGCAAGAGAAATATTTATATTTCCCTGCCTTTGCAAACGACGCGGACGTGGAAAATATACGTTTGAGAATACGAGAGGGTGGTTTTGACGGCGTTTATGCGGAAAATTATGCCGCGTTAGCCTTTGCAACGGAAGAAAACTGTAAAGTGTTCGTTGGGACAGGCTTGCATATTATCAATACCATTTCACTTAATCAATTATTGAAATTGCCTTGCGTTAGCCATTATGCGCTTTCAAAAGAAGGGCGGTTGGAAGAATTAACCGCATTGATAACGGATAAGGCGTTTGCGTTGTCATTTGGGGATATCAAATTGATGGATTTGTGTTATTGTCCCTTTGGAAAAACCTGCGCAAATTGTGATAAGAAAGCGGTATATGCGTTGACGGATGAAAATGGCCGTACTTTCCCCGTACGTCGATACAAATCTGCGGACGGAGCGTGCAGGTTTGAGGTTTTCAATTGCGCCAATTTGGTTGGCAATGGCTTGGCTGGCGCAGGACGATTGATGGATTTTTCGGTTACGGAAAACAAAAAACAAGCCGTTTTAGCCGAAACGGAAGAAGAACAAAAGAAAGTGTATCAAAAATACACGTCAGGACATTATAAAAGGGGCGTATTATAACCCCATTCAAAGGATACTATGAATCAGCGAGCGATAGAAAAAACCGAATTGAATAAGATTTTGGCTTTGGCTGCGGAATACGCCGTTTTGGACGGAGGTAAGGACCGTTTGCAAAAAACGCAACCCTGCTCGGACGTCGACGAAGTGAAAAAGCTGTTGAAATGCACGGAAGAGAGCATTCGGCTTTTGTTCTCGCACGGCATATCCAAGGTGGAATTTTTCCCTGCGTTTAACGATGAATTGGGCCGCGCGGCAAAAGGCTCCGCGCTTACCTGCGGTGAATTATTAAAAGCGGAAAATCTTTTACGTTCCGCGCGTATCGCATATACCAGTATCAACGGCGTTACGGACGACGATATCACGCGAATGCGTTTAATTTCGCAAAACATTTATTTCGACGCGCATTTGGAAGACGATATTAAAACGAAAATTTTAAGTGATACCGAAGTGAGCGATTATGCTAGCGATAAGCTGTATACCGTTCGTAGAGAAATTCGTTTGTTAAACGAAAAAATCCGTTCTCGTTTAGCGGAATATTTAACTGGAAGTGAGGGAAAATATTTGCAAGACGGCATTGTCACGATGCGTGATAATCGTTACGTTTTGCCTGTTCGCGCCGAATATAAACGCAACATTAAAGGCTTTATTCACGATCGTTCAGCAAGCGGTGCAACCTTCTTTATCGAACCCGAAGAAGTTTTAGAAATGAACAACGAGCTTCGTTCTTTGGCGATTGACGAAAAGGAAGAAGTGGAACGCATTTTGCGCGAATTGTCAAGACGTGTAGGTGATTTATCGCAGGAATTGCAAACGGACATTTCTCTTTTGGAAGAAATCGACGCTTTTTACGCTCGTGCAGAATACGCTTATAAATTGTCTTGCGTAAAACCCGAAGTCAACGATTGCGGACACATTCATATTGATATGGGGCGACATCCACTCATTGATAGAAAAAAGGTTGTTCCCGTCAGCTTGGCATTGGGGAAAGAATATCGTTTCTTGCTAATTAGCGGTCCTAATACGGGCGGCAAAACGGTTACGTTGAAGATGATCGGGCTTTTTTCCATGATGGCAATGTGCGGATTTTTTATCCCTGCAAAACGTGCGGTAATTTCTACGTTTAACGAAATTTATTGCGACGTAGGCGATTCGCAAAGCATTGAAGAAAGCTTATCATCGTTCTCTTCGCATATCACTAACATTATTGATATCGTAAACAAAGCGGATAAGCGCAGTTTGGTGTTGATTGACGAATTGGGGGGCGGTACCGATCCCGACGAGGGGCAGGCATTGGCAAAGGCTATCGTTGCGCACTTGTTGCAAACCGGTTGCGCCGGCGTAGTTACCACCCATTACACTGCCTTGAAAGAATTTGCTTTTTCGGCAAAAGGCATTGAAAACGCTTGTATGGAGTTCGATTCGGACACTTTACAACCCTTATACGTAATGCATATCGGGTTGCCCGGCTCTAGCAACGCATTGGCAATCTCTCGTCGTTTGGGATTAAAAGAAAGTATTTTAACGGAAGCGCTCGGCAATTTGTCCGAAGACGCGCAAAAGTTTGAAAATATCGTCCGTAGCGCCGAGGAAAGCCGCTTAAAAGCGGAGGAAACGCTTAGGGAAAGCAATCTTATGAAAGCGGAATGGCAAGCGAAATTGACGGCGTTAGAGCGCGAGGAAGAAAAGCTTGCTAAAGAGAAAGAAAAGCTGTACGCTTCGGCGAAAGCGGAATCGCGTAGAATTATCAATGAGCGAGCGGCTTCCGCGGAAGAATTGCTTGAAGAAATTGAAAAAATCTTCGCAAAAGAACAAATTGACGAAGCGGATTTGATTAAGGCGCGCACCTTGAAAAACCGACTTTTAGATAAGACTTACGAAACGGAGAACGAAAGCAATCTTGCGGCGCAGTACGCTGCGGTAAAGGGCGAAGATTTAAAAGTAGGCGACAAAGTGTTTGTGAAAAACATTGCCCAGGAAGGCGTTGTACAAAGCATTCGCTTGCAAAAAGGGGAAGCAGAAATTTTGTGTGGAAATATGCGCATTCGCAGCAAATTCTCCAATTTGTCTGCTATTATTTCTTCGCAAAAAGCGCAAACTGTAACTAAATCGGCAAAATGGCAAAATAAAAACAACGATAAGGTGCAGGTTACGAAAACGTTGAAGCCAAAGACAGTGCCCACGTTGGAAATTAACGTTATCGGTATGACCGTTCACGAAGCCTTACCCGAAGTGGAAGCCTTTTTAGATGCGGCAGTTTTATCTAACCTTGAAGAAGTGCGTATCGTACACGGCGTGGGTACGGGTAAACTCCGTGCAGGGATTCACGATTTTCTTCGTACGCAACGCAACGTTGCCGAATATCGTCTTGGTAAATACGGCGAAGGGGAAACGGGTGTTACTATCGTAAAAATAAAATAAGCATAGGCATAACCTCAAATAGTGTGAAATAGTATAAAACAAACGCTTTTTTGAGGGAAGATATGGGAAAAAGGTCTTTTGATAAAAAAACCTTACAAATGAAAATTGTCACCAACCTTGTTTTAGGTTCGCTGGTTTTATCCATAGGCGCGTTATGTCTTTCGCCGATTGACGAGCAAGTTTCCGTGGAAATTAACGGAGCGGAAGTGTATCGTTCGGCGGACAAAGCTCCCATAGGCGTATCGCTAATGTTTAACGTTTATTGGGGTACGGACGAAGTTTATGCCATTTTAGACATTTTGTCCGTTTATGAGGCAAAAGCCACCTTTTTTATCGGCGGTTGCTGGGCGGACGATAACGTAGAATGTTTGCGCGCTATCTACGCCGCAGGGCATGAAATTGGCAACCATGGCTATTTTCATAAAGCGCATGAAAGCTTGGATTTGATAGAAAATCAAAAGGAAATTTCCGATTGCAATCGATTTATCGAATATGCAATTGGGGAAGCGCCTACGCTGTTTGCGCCACCCTCGGGAGCCTATAACGATTATACGTTGCAAGCAAGCAAAGCGTTGAACATGAAAACGATATTATGGTCAAAAGATACCATAGATTGGCGAGATAAAAACGCGGCGCTCATATATACGCGCGCAACGAAAAACGTCAAAATTGGCGATTTTATTCTAATGCATCCCATGCAGGCGACGGTGGATGCATTGGGGGATATTTTAAAATATTATCAAGCAAATTCTTTGCAAACGGTGACCGTTTCGGAGAATTTACAGGAGAGAGAAAAAGTATGATACACGAAAAGACGTATAGCAACGGTTTACGATTGGTTGTAAAACAAATGCAAGGCTTGATGTCCGTTACCATGGGTATCCTTGTCGGTACAGGCGCAGGCATTGAAGCGGATGCAGAGGACGGCATTTCGCATTTCATTGAACACATGCAATTTAAAGGCACGGAAAAACGCAACGCGTTTGAAATTTCCGACGCCTTCGACCGTTTAGGCGCGCAAGTAAACGCCTTTACCAGTAAGGACGTTACTTGCTATTATTCCAAATGCACCAGCGACCATACGGAAGCTTGTTTCGAGTTGCTTTCCGATTTATTCTTGAAATCTACCTTCCCCGAAGAAGAAATGCAAAGAGAAAAAGGGGTAGTTTGCGAAGAAATTTCCATGAACGAGGATTCGCCCGAGGATTTGTGTTTGGATTTGTTGGCAGGCGCATTTTATGGGAAAGAGAATTACGGTAGAAACATTCTCGGCCCTGCGTCCAACGTAAAGAGCTTTACCGTTGCCGACATTAAAAAATATAAACGCGCGAGATATTGTCCTGAAAATATCGTTATTTCTTTTGCGGGCGCAATTGATTTTTCCTCAGCGCAAGCGTTGGTAGAAAACTATTTTGCCGATTTGGAAAAAGGCGCTTTCGAGGCAAGAAAACCTCAAATTACCTTTTGCCACCAAAGCGTTGTAAAGCGTAAACCTATTGAACAAATGCATTTGGCAATCGGCTATCCCGCCGTTCCTCGCGGTGACGAAAAAGAGGATATGATTAGCGCAATCAACGGCGTACTCGGCGGCTCTATGAGCGCAAGATTGTTCCAAGAAGTTCGTGAAAAACGCGGGCTTGCTTATTCGGTTTATTCGTATATTTCGGCTTTCCCCGAATGCGCTATTCAAAACATTTACGCAGGGGTAAATCCTGCGCACGTAGAGGAAGCGTACGGCGCAATTACGGACGTTATCCAAGATATGCGCAAAAACGGGATTACGGAAGACGAATTTTTGCGCAGCCGTGAGCAAATGAAAGCAGGAATGTTTTTTAGCAATGAAAGCACAAATGCGCAAATGCTTTTGTACGGCAAATATATGTTGTATTATAACAAAATCTTTGATTTTGAGGAAAAGCTTGCAAAAATTAATGCAATGACTTACGACAAGGTGCGCGAAGCGCTGGACGTAATGTTCGACGAGAAGAGAAAGGCAATTGCTCTTGTTGGCGATACGGACAAACCTCTCAATTTATAATACAATGGATAATCACGATAGAAAAATCGGTTTCGCGCCCGTTTACAATGCGGACAGCCGCTTGCTTATTTTGGGTAGTTTTCCGTCTGTAAAAAGCCGAGAAATTGACTTTTATTACGGACATAAGCAAAACCGATTTTGGAAAATGTTATTTGGATTTTTTGGCGAAGAAGTGCCATCGACGGTGGAAGAAAAACGTAATTTTTTATTGCAAAAGGGGATTGCGCTTTGGGATATGGCGGTTTCATGCGAAATTGAAGGCTCGTCGGATGCGACCGTAAAAAATGCCGAGCTTGCCAATTTAAACGAAATTTTCCGCCGTACGCACGTTGAAAAAATTTTATTAAACGGAACGCTTGCCTATCAGCTGTTTTTGCGAGGTTATGCCAACGTGGCGATACCCTATGCGAAAATGCCGTCGACAAGCCCTGCAAACCCACGTTATAACGTAGAAACGTGGCATAAGGAGCTGTATGAAATATTCGGTTCTATTAAATGAATTGAAGAGGAATGCGGAAGAGGAGTTCGCGCAATTTCAACGCAAGCTCATTTTTACAAAGCAAGCCATTTTAGGGGTACGCACGCCGAAAATGCGGCAGCTAGCTCGTCAATTTCAAGAGGATTGGCAAGAAATTTTCACCTATCCAAGCGAATATTTCGAGGTGACGTTCATTCAATTGGCACAAATAGCGGCTTTACCGTACGAAGCTTTTTCGTCTTACGTAGAAGCTTGCGTAGACAAGATAGACAATTGGGCAACCTGCGACGGCTTTAAAGCAAATTGTATCAAAGGTCGACAAAGTGATTTTCTTCCCATTTTGAAAAGAATTTTTGATAAAAACACGGAATTTTCACAGCGGTATGCGCTCGTTGCGTTATTGTATTATTATACGGATACGGAATGGACGGACACGTTGCAAAAATTTATAAATTTGGCAGATACGCAAAAATATTACGTTCATATGGCGGTTGCTTGGTTGATTGCCGAAATTATCACAAAACGATACGAAGACGGACTTTTATTGTTGAAAAATAGTCAAATTGACGTGAAAACGTACAATAAAGCGATACAAAAAGCAAGAGAAAGCTATCGATTAACAACGACACAAAAGGAATTTCTTAATTCCTTAAAAAAATAAAGAAAAATAAAACAAAGGTATTCACATGGACATTTTACAAACGATCACTCAAGAATTTAACTTACATCCTACGCACGCTAAAAATATCCTTTCGCTTATCGACGAAGGGAACACCATTCCTTTCATTGCGCGTTACCGCAAAGAAATGACGGGGGCATGCGACGACCAAATCTTGCGTGAATTATTTGATAGACTTACATATTTGCGCAATCTGCAAAAGAGAAAGGACGAGGTGGCAAACGCCATTACAGAACAAGGTAAAATGACGGATGATATTCAAGCCGCGCTTGAAAAGGCGATTACCCTCACGGAAGTAGAGGATATTTACCGTCCGTACAAGCAAAAGCGCAAAACACGCGCGTCCGTTGCGATTGCAAAAGGTTTACAGCCCTTGGCAGACGCTATTTTGGCGCAAGATAAAACGTTGGATATTCAAGCGGAAGCAGAAAAATATTTGAC
>JAZOVQ010000024.1:0-3273 GCA_045658805.1 Candidatus Scatosoma sp. | reverse complement strand
TAGGCATTTTTTGTTTTTATATACGGGAAAAGCGTGTTTTGCATTGTTTACTTTTTCTTTTTATTATGTTATAATAAAAGAAAAAAACGGAGTGAAAGATATGCCGTACACAGTGTATTTAAAGAAAAACGAAGAAAAGCGATTGCTTGCAGGGCACAGCTGGGTGTATGCAAACGAAGTGCAACGCATTGAGGGCAAGGATAAAAACGGGGCGTTGGTTACCGTTTGCGCTTTTGACGGAAGATTTATCGGCAAGGGGTATATCAACCACGCTTCTAAAATTTTGGTTCGAATTTTTATCCGTAACAATGAAACGGACGAAGGTGATTTTTATGAAAAACGTATTGCGGAAGCATGGGCGCAACGCAAGCGTTTGGGGTATGAAAACTGTTGCCGTGTAGTCTTTGGCGAGGCGGATAATTTACCTGCGCTTATCGTTGATAAATACGACGACGTTTTATCAATACAATGCCTTTCGCTTGGTATTCACCAACGCAAAAAGCAAATTGTGGACGCCTTGGTTAAAATTTTCAATCCTAAAGGGATTTTTGAACGCAGTGACGTTGCGGTACGCGCGAAAGAGGGATTACAGCAAGAAACGGGTGTTTTGTACGGCGAAGTCCCCACAGAAGTTATCATTGAAGAAAACGGTTTAAAGATGGCTGTAAACGTATATAACGGCCAAAAAACGGGTTATTTCCTCGACCAAAAGGAAAACCGTTTCGCTATTCGCAGATACGCCGCAGGCGGCAGCGTCCTCGATTGTTTTTGTAACAGCGGCGGCTTTTCATTAAACGCTGCGTTGACCGCAAACGAAGTGACCGCTGTGGACGTTTCGGAATTTGCATTAAGCAACGTAAGACGGAATGCGGAATTAAACGGCTTTACTAACGTGAAAACGGAAAAAGCGGACGTGTTTGAGTTGCTTCGTCAAAAACGCGCCGAGGGTGTGAAATACGATTTGGTTATTTTGGATCCCCCTGCGTTTTGTAAGAGCGCAAACGAAGCGAAAGACGCATACCGCGGATATAAAGACATTAACGTTTTGGGTATGAAGCTGGTGAAATCGGGCGGTTACCTCGCCACCTGCTCCTGTTCCCATTATATGCCCCTGCCTATGTTTGAAAAAATGCTTGCGGACGCCGCCAAGGAAAGCGGTAAACGTGTGCGCGTGTTGGAAATTAAATCGCAAGCGCCCGACCACCCTGCGCTTTTAAACGAGGAAGAAACACAGTATTTAAAATTCTTTGTTTTGCAAGTTTTATAAATTTTTCTTTGCGTTTGGATAAAATTTGACAAGCCTAAAACGCGGTTGCGCCTGGTTGGATTGTCTTCTATCAGCTTTTCGCCAAACGCTTGCTTATTTTTGTAAAATATGCTATAATAAAGACAAATCAACCATAGGTTGATAAAAATTTCGTTTAGGATTGTAACGACAAAATGCAACTTCTTTTACAAAACACAAAAGCATACGGAATTTTGAAAACGGAATGCGAGGAGCAAAACTGTTCGCACGCCTATCTTTTGTTGTTTGAGGACGGGAAAAATTTGCGTTTGGCGTTAAAAACTTTTGCAAAGGTTATCTTCGGTTGCGACGAGGCGTACGATAGCAACGCTCTCCGCAGAGCTAAACTCATAGACGAGGAAAGCTATGCCGATTGTTTGTTTTATCCTGCGGCAGGGAAAAAATTGTCGGTTGAAGACGCGGAAAGTATTAAGGAAGAAAGCTTGTTAAGCCCCGTTGAGGGCAATAAAAAAGTGTTTGTAATTGCCGATTTCGCCGAAGCGAACGCGCAAACGCAAAACAAGCTGTTGAAAGTGCTGGAAGAACCGCCCGAAGGGGTTATATTCTTACTCGGCGCTACGTCCGCTTTCCCCGTTTTATCCACGGTGTTGTCCCGAACGAAAAAATTGGAAATTTTATCCTTTGACGTAAAGGAAACGGCGGCGTGCTTGCGACGCATTTACGGAGATAAATTTGATAACAAAACGCTTTCTTTGTGCGCGGCGGCTTCGGGTGGTAACGTCGGGGAAGCGCAAAGCATTTTGGACGGGGGTTTTTATAATACGTTAAGCGAGCAGGCATTTGCATTGGCGCTCACTTCGTCGGATAAACTCCCCTACCACGTGAAAGCGGTGGCGGAAAGTAAATACAAAAAGCAATTGGTTTCTTTGCTTCGCCTTATTTACCGCGATGCGTTGCTTGTAAAAACTAACCCAAAACAAAAAGGATTTTTGTATTTACAATCGGATGAAAGAATTTCCGAAATCGCCAATCAATACACCGTCCCCGCGTTGTTATACGCGCAGGAAGCCTTAACGGAAGCGGAAAAACAAATTACCTTTAACACCGTTTTTCCGCAGTGTATCGAGCTGTGCATTTCGAATATTCGTATGAAAAATAAAATTAAATAAGTAAAGACTATTGTTGTATAGAGATATAAGGAAAAGTTATGGTAAAAGTAGTTGGAATTAAATTTAAAACGGGTGGAAAGCTGTATTATTTCGCGCCGAAAGCAGGTGACGAATATACGCGTAATATGCCCGTAGTTGTGGAAACTTCGAGGGGGCTTGAATACGCTTGGGTAGCAACCCCTACCGCTGAAGTTGCCGACGACGAAGTGGTTGCGCCTTTGAAGCCGATTGTTCGTATCGCGACGGAAAAGGATACCGAATTTTATAACGCGTGTTTAGAGAAAAAGCCCAAAGCAATCCAAACGTGTAAAGAAAAAATTGCTAAACATGAATTGGATATGAAGCTGGTCGATTGCGAGTATGCTTTCGACGGAAGCAAGATCGTTTTCTTCTTCACTTCTTCTAACCGCGTAGATTTCAGAGAGCTTGTAAAAGACCTCGCATCCACCTTCCGTACCCGTATTGAACTTAGACAAGTGGGTACCAGGGACGAGGCGAAGTATCTTGGCGGCATTGCGCCCTGCGGAAGAGTGTGTTGTTGCGCAGGGAACATTCCCGAATTTAAAAAGGTTAGCGTGAAGATGGCAAAAACGCAAGGCTTGTCGTTAAACCCTGGAAAAATTAGCGGGCTTTGCGGTCGTTTGATGTGCTGTCTTAGTTATGAAAACGATTATTATGCGGAAGCGAGCAAAAAAATGCCGAAGGTGAATTCGGAAGTTGGTACGCCCGAAGGAAAGGCGTTTGTTGTGTCCGTTAATATGTTAAAAATGCAGGTTAAAGTGAAAATTGACGATAAAAACGGCGGTTGGATTTATAAGGATTATCCTGTTTCCGATATCCGTTTTAAGAAAGCAAATA
>JAZOVQ010000023.1:0-6229 GCA_045658805.1 Candidatus Scatosoma sp. | reverse complement strand
AATAATCATCCACCCGAATATCGGGTGGTTTTTATTTTTCGGGCATAGCCCTTGTTCACTGGCGTAGCACAAATGTGCTCTTTTGTTGACCTGCCAGTCATGCACGTGTTACTTGCTACCCGTCAACGGGTCGCGCGGATCAAAGAGGCTGAGTTGATCAGCCTCTTTATCCGCTTTTAATTGATTTGCAACATATTCTTGTATCGCTTTGGTGTTTTTACCCACCGTATCGACATAATATCCTTTACACCAAAATTCGCGATTTCGGTATGCAAATTTCATGTTTCCCCATTTTTGAAATATTATCGTCGCACTCTTGCCTTTTAGATATCCCATGAATACCGAAACGCTCATTTTAGGGGGAATTGATACAAGAATATGTACGTGGTCAGGGCATACTTCTCCCTCTATTATCTCCACGCCTTTCCATTCGCAAAGCTTTCTTAATATTTCTCTAACTTCAAGCCTATGCTCTTCGTAAAAAACTTTTCTACGATATTTTGGTGCAAAAACGATATGGTACTTGCAATTCCATTTCGTATGTGCTAAACTATTTGTGGTATTAGATGAGTCTGTCATTTTAATATCCTCCGATTGTGTATTTGATTTTGACTGGCGGGTCATACTTTCATTATACACAATCGGAGTTTTTATTTCAAGACTCATCGGTAAACCTCCACCGAACCACGCGACTATCGCGTGGTTTTTCTTTATATCAAGAAGCAGAAAAGCGAGGCGACCACCTCGCTTTTTCTAAATTTTTGTAAAAAATTAGAAATATCACCATAAAAAAGGGACGGATTTTTTTAAAACCGTCCGTTTTTTTATAGAAATGCTTGCATTTTGTTCAAAATTAGTTTATAATGTAGATATCTATTGCTTTATTTAAAGTGGAGAGGAATACCTTTTAGGTATCCATTCCCCCCTCGTTATAGATAGACACACCATAAAGGAGTAACTTATATGGACGATCAGTTGGATCTTTACAGCGATTTAGATATCACCGACAATGATCTCGTTGCGGAAAATCCCGAATTTGTCGTTAAAAAAGGCGGCATCGTCGGTAAAATCGTCGCTTTAATTTTAGGTATGGTTATCGGGTTCGGCGCATGCGTCGGCACGGTATTGGCCATGCTCAATTACACCTCGGTAGGCTATGGCATGGATATGCTTAGCGGTTTTACGGGGCTCACCTTTGACGACGCGGTTGAAAACAAGCTCATTTCCGAAAAATACGGCAACAAAAGCTTGTTACAGCTTATGTCGGACGCGGCGGTTGCGGCAAGCGCGGACACGCTTGGCGAGCTGAACGACATTTTCCCTATCCTCGGCGAATATATGGGTAGCTTGACGGACAACGCTAAAACGGAATTCGGCGTGGAATTGGATAAAGAAGTTTTGCTTGACACTCCGCTTAACGAAATGACTTCCTACGTAGGCGACGCCGTAAAAACTACCCCTATCGGTTCAATGCTCTCCGCATCTAACACGACGGGCAAGCTTGATCCCATGCTTTTGGAAATTTGCTACGGCGAAGAAAACGTGACGTACGTATTCAACGAAGCAGGCGAAGTGGAAATGATACAACCCCACCAGCCGTTGACGATTTTACAGCTTAGCAACGAGCCCGGCACGGCGTTTGAACGCGTTTCCATTGCTTCCGTTATCAACCCTTCCACCAGCGATTCGCTTATGCTTTCCCTTGCATACGGTCAGGAAGGCGTAACCTATGAAATTGTCACCAACGCCGACGGCAAGGAAGAAGTGCAAATGAAACAACTCTTCCTTACCCAAGATGGTGAAGGTAACTTTATTGATTATTTGGGCAATCCTATCCCCCACACCGCAACTTCCGACGAAAACGGTTTTGTGAAAATTGTGGAATATAGAAAGGACGCAAACGGCAACGCCGTTATGAAAAATGGTGAACCCGTTGTTAAAAACACCTACTACGTTAAAGACGACGGCACTGGCGTTTTCATGGCATACACCCAACCCGACGATTCGGCGGAACCCGCAACCTTCAAGAAAACCTTGATCAGCGATTTGCAAGACGATTCCTCCGCGGTTGTTGATAACATTTTGTTGAAAGACGCTTTGAATATTAAATTTGAAGCAGGTAAAGAAGATCCCCACAACATTCTCATTTCCCTTGCGTACGGTACGGCTGGCGTTGATTATAAAATTGTCGGCACGGGCGATAACAGAGAAATTGTAATGATCGGCGATGCAAAACCTCGTACGATTGGTGATTTGAAAGACCGCGGCAACGATCTTATCAACGATTTGTTGCTTTCGGACATTATGCAGGAAAACCGCGACAATGCAATTACTATGTATCTCCTCTACGGCAAGGAAGACATACATTATAACTTCGTTCCCGTACTTGACGAGCTTGGCAACCCCGTATTGGGCGAAGGCGGCGTACCTCTTACCGAAGTTGCAATGAACGAACGCTTTATCTACGTGACGGCGGATAACAGAGTATACAACGAATACGGCGAAGCGCTTGCTGTAAGAACGGACGTTTCGGAAGGCTATATTTTAGATACTACGGCAAAAACCTACACGGATAGATTGGATAACGTATATTATTACGATACCATTTCCGCTACGGAAGAAACCATGAAAGACGGCGTGACCGCATACAAGTGCTATCTCCTCAATGCAGACGGCGAAGCGGTGCTTTTCCAAAGAACTTCCCTTGGCGATATGGCAAGAAACGACAACCCCGTCGTAAGCCTTACCAAACGCCTTACCATTAC
Source organism: Candidatus Scatosoma sp. (assembly GCA_045658805.1). Taxonomy (GTDB): domain Bacteria; phylum Bacillota; class Clostridia; order Christensenellales; family Borkfalkiaceae; genus Scatosoma. The sequence continues at coordinate 3,464 of JAZOVQ010000023.1, read as the reverse complement.
GGAAATCCTTGGCGAAGATAGCATTCAAGACAACAAATTCCTCAAGCATTTGGGGGATGAAACCATTGAAAATCTCCCTCAAGCCGTTGAAAAATTGACGGTTGTAGAAGTGTTTGGCGAAGATATGTATTTGACGGCAAGCAGCAGCTACGTAGACGCAAACGGCGTGGAAGTTAACCCTGGCGATTACGTTGACTTTGCAGGCAACTACGTTGACGAAGAACACCGCGTTATGGACGGTATGTGGGAATTTATGCTCACCGATTCGGAAGGCAATTTGCGTGAAGATTACACCATCGCGAACGACATGAACACCATGATTAATAACATGGAATATAACGTTAGACACGAATCGCTCAGCACCTTGAACGAAAAAGGCATCATGGAATTTGACACAGATATGTTAAATCGTCCTATCTTAAGTGACGTAAAAGGCATTACTGTTGATCACGGTTTGGACACCGCAGGCAAAACCTGTGTAGGTGATCTTACCACTAAGGAAACCATCGTTTACCTCGACGCATTGCTTGCTACAATTGACGACTTACCTTAACGAACGAAAAAAGGAAGGCTTCGGCTTTCCTTTTTTTAATAAATAACGTTTAATTCTTTAAAAAACTGTGAAAAATTGATTGACTAATTATTATAAATAAGATATAATTATTTCGTATGGTTGCGTAAGCGACCAATTTACCTTGCGTATCGGGGCAGATACGCCGAATAAGACCAGGAGGTGAAAAATATGGCTAAATACGAAATGCTTTATTTGCTCAACAACGACTTGACCGACGAAGCAAAAAACGCTAAGGTTGCCAAATTCGAAAACGTAGTTACTTCGATGGGCGGCAGCGTTATTTCCTCGGACAAATGGGGTACCAAGAAAACGGCTTATCCCATCAAGTTTAAGAACGAATCCTATTACGTTCTTATGACGTTCGAAGCAGACGGCAAAGTTGTAGAAGAGCTTAAGCGTATCGCACTCATCGATGCAGACGTAGTAAGACGCTTGATCACGAAACTCAACTAAGATAAGAGGAAAATTATGAACAAAGTATTTTTAATCGGCAACTTGACGCGTGATCCTGAATTGCAGGAAACCCCCTCTGGGATTCCCGTATGCCATTTTGCAATTGCTGTAAACAGAAACTATGCTTCTCAAGACAGCGAACGTCAAACGGATTTCTTTAACTGTACCGCTTGGCGTGCATTGGCAGAAACCATCGCGCGTTATACCAAAAAAGGCAATAAGGTTGCAGTAACCGGCAGCGTACAGCTCCGCAACTACGAAGACAACCAAGGCGTTAAACGCACCGCTGTGGACATTATCGTGCAGGACGTTGAATTCCTCACGCCCAAAACCAACGGTGAAGCGTTTGATGATTTTGCCGAAGCGCCTCGTCAGTCCGCACCCAAAAAGAAGCCTACGCTTCAAGCTATGGACGACGACAGCGACATTCCTTTCTAATTGAAAGGCACAAATATTTAAAGGAGTAACGGATTATGGAAGAAAAAGCACCTGTAAAAAAGGTATATAAGAAAGCGCCCCGTAAAAAGGTTTGCGCATTCTGCCAAGAAAAGCTTGACGCTATCGATTACAAGGACGTAAACCGTTTGAAGAAATTCATCACGGAAGGCGGTAAAATTATTCCCCGCAGAATGAGCGGTACGTGCGCAGCACACCAAAGACTTCTTGCAACCGCTATCAAGCGTGCAAGAATTACGGCTCTTCTCCCCTTCAAAGGCGAATAATAGATAGCTGTTGTTATAAGACAGATTCAATTTCAATAAAACACAAAACACTCTACTGAACAGTAGAGTGTTTTCTTTTGTCTTATATCATCTATAAGCAAAGCCTCCCCCCCTCTTCATACGAAAAAAGCACCCGTTTAAAGGTGCTTTTTTCTATAGATATCAATCATCGTATTTAGCAAACAAAGAACGAAGTATGCCCGTGTTCGGCATTGCGCCGCAAGGCACCAACGATTGAATGGCATTCACGTAAAAATCTTCACCTGTCAGCGTAATCAATGTTCCGCCCAACTGATAAGGAAGATGATAATCATATTGTCCTGTTTTCATCCCAAACGTCCACGCTATGTCTTTATAAGAAATGCAATAACACGTTTTATGAATATGCCCTACAAACACACCATTGATGTTTTGCTCGTTTAAAAATTCGCAAAAACCATTCGTGGGAATCGTTCTATATGTTTCGTAGCAATAACCAAAATCGTTATCTTTCGCCGCCACGTCAACGCCAATCACGTAATTATCGTCATTCCCCTGTCGATACCCTTTCGCCATCTCTGCTTCTTTAAAACAATCTACAGGAATATGGAAAGCGGCAAAGGCAGGCACTGCTCTTTTTTGCACCGAACGAATACGCGCGGTGTTGTTTGCAACCAATTCCAACTGGTCAGGATAGATACCCTCAATTTTAACCACCGAAGGATCATCACAACTGCAACAGCCGTTGGAATCCAGCATATGTATCACACGAATCAAGCTATTCCCAATCGCAATGCCGACGGTATAATTGCTGTTCCCCGACACGTTACCTCTCTTAAACAAGCAATATTCGCTCTTTTCAAACTGTTCGCATTGCCACGTAACGCCCATTTTGGTTTCATTATCATGATTACCAAAAACAGGAGCCCAAGGGGCTTTGAATGATTCCATTAAATCGCAAATATATTTGAAGGTTGTCCCTGCATCATCAAACGAGCCATATACAATGTCGCCCGTGAGAATAATCAAATCGGGGCGAGTTTGCGTCACCAAAGATCTGACATGATTGCCGCACATTACGTCAAATTTATCGTTCCCCCACGCCGCAATTTCGTCGGGACGAATTCTATCGGGATAACGGCGTTGCGCCGCATCAATAATTTGCATATCGGTTATCTGCAAAATTTTAACATTTTTATCTTTTCTATTTTCCGGCAACTGCACTACAAAATCGCAGCCGTCGAATATCGTATCTTTTAATTCTTTTAAAATCTTAACAGACATGTAAAAATCCTCCATGCGCCTATTATAGCGCATATCATATACGATGTCAATACTTAGGTGAAAATTGCTATGCCATTATTACAAAACCCGAAGCATTACACCTCGGGCTTTTACGTCATTCGGTCCGTCTTTCTGCCCCCGCCACAAGTAAATTCATTTTGTCATTTTCTTGTAAATCGGTCTTGTACTGCTACAATAAAAATCTCCGACAAACCGTCGGAGATTTTTTTCTATCCCATCACATAAAAAAGGACGCGAAAGCGAACTTCTCATAAAGGATGTTTGCTTATAGGATGCAAATTAACCCCGACTGATTTAATATCTGTCGGGGTTAATTTATTCTGTTCGATAAATTGGAATTTGTCGAACTGTTTCATATATCATTTACTGTTCGTACTCTTATACCAACTTAATAAATCAGCATATGTGCCTCTAAAATGATAACTGGTCCC
>JAZOVQ010000022.1:0-6697 GCA_045658805.1 Candidatus Scatosoma sp. | reverse complement strand
CCCATGACGACGACCATTACCGGTCTCGAAATGTTCCACAAGCTCCTTGACGAAGCTCAAGCTGGTGACAACGTTGGTGCGCTTCTTCGTGGTATCAACAGAACGGATATCCAAAAGGGTCAAGTTATCGCTAAACCCGGTTCCGTTGCTACTGGTACGGAATTCCTTGCTCAGGTTTACGTATTGACGAAAGATGAAGGTGGTCGTCACACCGCATTCTTCAACCACTACAGACCTCAGTTCTTCGTAAGAACGACGGACGTTACGGGTATGATCGAACTTCCCGAAGGCGTTGAAATGGTTATGCCTGGCGACAACATCGAAATGAAAGTTGTTCTTATCAAGCCCGTTGCTTTGGAAGAAGGTCTTCGTTTCGCTATCCGTGAAGGCGGTAGAACGGTTGGTTCCGGCGTTATCGCAAAAATCCTTAAATAATTTTAAGAGATTTTAAATTCAATAGAAAGCAGCTTATCTTAACAGGTAAGCTGTTTTTTTATTCTTTTTTAAGGAAAATTGAGGGTAGAGGGTTGACAAATATCGAAAATATGGTAAAATATAAGAGTGGAGGAGAATATGGTTGATTGTATTATTGTAGGCAGCGGAATTGCAGGCATTTCAGCAGCCTTAACCTTAAAAAACAACGGAAAATCGTTTAAAATTTTCGGTTCTGAACGTCTTAGCGATAAGATACGAAAAGCCGAAATGATCGCCAATTACCCAGGGCTTTCCAATATTAGCGGTGAGGAATTTTGCAGTGCGCTTCAAGCACAATTAAAAGAAGCGGATATTTGTATCACGACGGAGCGCGTTTCAGGTGTGTATGCGATGAAGGATAGCTTTAGCGTTTTAACGCAGGAAGGCAATGCGTATGAAAGCCGTTCGGTTATTCTTGCATGCGGCGTAGAATCGGTAAAGCAAATCGAAGGTGAAGCGGAGTTCGTTGGGCGCGGCGTTAGCTATTGTGCAACTTGCGACGGTTTCTTATACAAAGGGAAAACGATAGGCGTATTTTGCACCTCGAAGGCGTTGGAGCATGAAATTGAATATTTGGCAAATTTTGCGGAGAAAGTATATCTAATTCCTATGTACAAAGACGTGGTAATTTCTTGTGAGAATATTACGGTTATCAAGAAAATGCCGCAGGCAATCGAAGGGAATTTAAAGGTGCGAGCGTTACGCTTTGATAAGCCGCCGATAGATGGTTTTGAAGCGAGTTTACCCATAGACGGAATGTTTATGCTGCGAGAATGTGTTGCGCCTACGATTTTGGTTGGTGGGCTTGATGCGGAAAATAACCACGTGGCGGTGGATAGAAAAATGGCGACAAACTTAAAAGGTTGCTTTGCTGCAGGGGATTGTACGGGTAGACCTTATCAATACACAAAAGCGGCGGGCGAGGGAAATATTGCGGCACATTCTGTTAGCGAATATCTTAAAAATATATAAAATGAGCATACCATGTACGCGTTGAATAAATTTTGGAGGGGATATGAAGCAAAAAAATAGAGTGATTCTGCATTCGGATTTGAATAACTTTTTTGCTTCGGTGGAAATAGCTCTACACCCCGAGCTTGCAGGGAAACCGCTTATTGTTTGCGGTGATCCCAAAGAGCGGCATGGTATTGTGTTGGCGAAAAATGAAGAAGCGAAACGGCTTGGTATTAAAACGGCGGAAACGGTATATTCGGCATTGAAAAAGTGCCCCGATTTACAGCTTGTTGATTCGCATTTTCACGAATATAAACGCTATTCTAAATTGGTAAGGGAAATCTACGAGCGGTATACCGATTGTATAGAAGAATGCAGCATTGACGAATGCGCTTTGGATATGACGGCGAGTACAGCGCTGTTTGGAAGCGGTGAAGAAATAGCCGAGCGTATACGAAAAGAAGTGAAAGAGGAAATTGGCGTTACCGTTTCCATTGGCGTAAGCTTTAACAAAGTGTTTGCAAAGCTTGCTTCTGAAATGAAAAAACCTGATGCCGTAACGGTGATTACGCAAGAAAATTACAAAGAGAAAGTGCATCCATTGCCCGTTTCACAATTGTTATACGTTGGTAAATCTACGGAAATCTCCCTGCATAAAATTGGTATACGGACGATTGGGGATTTAGCGAATGCCGACGAGGGTTTGCTTATTAAGCATTTAGGTAAACGAGGCAAGCAATTGCATATTTTTGCCCGTGGCGAAGATGAAGAGCCTGTTAAGGCGGTAAAGGATAAGGAAGATTTAAAATCTATTGGCAATTCAACTACTCTGCCCAAAGACATTGTCAATAGGGAAGAGATAAAGCGTTGGTTTTATGCGCTTTCGGAAAGTGTTTCGGCAAGGTTGAGAGATGCGGACGTGGGGCGCGCGAATACCGTTCATATCGTTGTGCGAGATGATGCATTGCAGTTTTATGGTTGGCAAACGAAAGTGTCGCCAACTGCGCTGTGCGGAGATATCGCCAAAGCGGCATTTGATTTATTTTGCAAACAGTATCCTGCTGGGAAAAAGGTTCGCCTTTTGGGTGTTACGGTTTCGGGATTTGATTATCACGTGGAACAAATGTCTTTGCTAGACGCTTTACCGAGCGACGGGGCTAATTATCAAAAGAAAGAACGCGCGGAAAATGCCATTTCGCAAATTAGGGAAAAATATGGCTACGCAACCGTGCAGCGAGGGATTGTTTTGCAGGACGAGAAGTTAAACGGCTTGGATATACGAGGTCGAAAAGAGGAAACTTCTTCCAAGGAATAATTGCAATAAAACAGAATAATAAACGCCTTTTTACCGATACTATTTTTATCGACAAAGAGGCGCTTTTTGTTGTTTAGATAAAAGAAGGCTGTTGAAACAAAATTCAACGGCCTTCCGTTTTTATATAAGCTATTCTTATATGGTAAAGCAAGACAATAAAATTGTATTTTTCCTATTATGCGTTGATTTTATCAATAAAATAGTAAAACAAGGCAGGCATATATACGTCGAGTTCCTTTGAAAAGGGGTAAAAGGCAAAAAAACAAAATTTTAAGGACGCGGGGATAGGGATAAAATATTAATAAAAAATTATACCTGCAAGAGAACATCTTGCAGGTATGAAAGGGCATAAAAAAACTGTGCGATCCTTTTTTGCCGACGTTTACCGAAGCGGAAACGCCGCAGGTGACTCCTGTAAAGCTACCTTATGGCACACGCAAACATCCGCTTAGAGCTGCTACATTCCTGTCCTGACACGGTTCACGGCATTACGTTGCATAAGACCTTACTATCAACATTCCTTACGGCGCGCAAACCTTCCATAAACGACGTCGAGAAAGGCATTCGGCTCTGATATAGCGGATTTCAGATACAGGGTGCCGCTAACTCCCCACCTACGCACAGCCTATTTATTATACACTATTTTCAAAGGAAACGCAACCGTTTTTAGTGTTTATTTTTATTCTTTGCTAGACGAAATAAAAGGAAGTTTTGTCGTTTTTCCTTATACAACGCGTGCGCTTGTAGAAAAAGGGGGTTGCGACGGTAAAAATTCTATCAAATCATTGACAAATTTAACGGAAAAGAGTATAATAAAAGGGTATTCAAACACAAACAAGGAGTGATATATATGTCGGAAAATTGTACGCATAATTGTTCGAGCTGTTCTTCAAATTGCTCGTCGAGAAAAAAAGAATCCATGTTAAAGGAACTGCATAAAAAATCTTCCATTAAGAAGGTTATTGGCGTAGTCAGCGGTAAAGGCGGCGTAGGTAAATCTCTTACGACGTCGTTGTTGGCATCTTTTGCACAAAAGCAAGGGTTGTCGGTTGGTATTATGGACGCGGATATTACGGGCCCGTCCATTCCGCATATGTTCGGCGTAACCGAACGCGCAACGGGAGACGAAAAGGGCATCAATACGGTGCTTTCCCCGTCGGGAATGCAAATGATGTCTATGAATTTGCTGTTGGACGATGAAACCTCGCCCGTTATTTGGCGCGGTATGGTGATTTCGGGTACGGTAATGCAGTTTTGGACGGACGTTATTTGGCAGGATTTGGACTTGCTTTTCATTGATATGCCCCCCGGAACGGGTGACGTACCTCTTACGGTTTTCCAAAGCATTCCCATTGCAGGTATCGTTATCGTAACCACACCGCAGGATCTTGTGAAAATGGTAGTGGAAAAGGCGGTTAATATGGCACGTATCATGAACGTCCCCGTGTTAGGGCTCGTTGAAAATATGAGCTATTTGTCTTGTCCCGACTGCGGTAAGAAGATAGAAGTATTTGGCGCAAGCAAGGCGGATTTCACCGCAGCCGAATACGGTATTCCTGCGGTTGCGAAAATGCCGTTGGACGCTCGTATTTCGACGCTCGCTGACGAAGGCAGAATTGAAGATTATCAAACGGATGCGCTGAAGGATATTTTTGCGCAAATCGAAAAAGCACAGCCGAAAGCAATCGAATAAAATTACAGACGAAAGAAAATAGAGGACAGTATGGGGTATAGAGCCGAGAAATTAAAGGTAGAGGAAAAGGCAAGCAACGTCAAACGCGTTGTCTTGATTGTTCTCGTGGCTATTATTTTGGCTCTTTGTATCTTTTCGGCGTTTTTTCCGCCTAGCTATTGGCAATATAACGTTGGCTGTCCCGATATCGAGCCTCGTCAAGCAGGTACTGCGCGCGTGCATTTTATTGACGTTGGACAAGGCGACTGCACTTTGATAGAATTACCCGACGGCAGGACTATGTTGATTGACGGCGGCAACGGAATGGGTGAAACGGCGAAAACCATTTTGCGGTATTTGAACGCTTTGGATATTGATGAAATTGATTATATGGTGGTTACGCATGCCGACTCCGACCATTGCGGAAGCTTGGATACAGTGTTGGAATATAAAACCGTTCGTACGGTATTTTTGCCGCCCGTTCTCGCTAAATATGCCAACGAAGAATACATTGAATTTTATACGAAAGTGAGCGAAATGTCCATTCCGACGGTGTTCTCGTCAAGACAAATTGTCTTTAACGGCGATGCGACGTATCCTTACACCTTGGCGTTTTTACATCCCTATTCGCTAGATGTAACGGAAGCGGCAATTCAAAACGCAAAAAGTGAAGATAACAACGAAAAATCGGCGGCGCTATGGTTAGATTACGCAGGGGCAAGCGCATTGTTCGCAGGCGATTTGCCTATGGAAATAGAAAATAAATTGGCGTTGGAAGATTCGCTTGGTGCCTTTAAAAACTTTGGCGTGGATTTGACGTCTACGGAAATTTTAAAGGTGTCGCATCACGGCAGCGCCTCGTCTAGCAGTTTAGACTTTTTACGATATATAAACGTAAAGACAGCGGTTATTTCTTGTAGTGCGCAAAATTTATACAATCACCCTTCCGACGAAGTGCTTAACGCATTGTCTACAGTCAACGCAGGCGTATATTGTACGGACGAGGTTGGAAGCGTGATGATTACTATGTATGCCAACGGCTCATATACGACAAAATGCATACCCTAAATATCAAAAGGATAGGGGCAGGTACGCGTTGAACATTAAAATTGGCTAAAAAAAAACGCCTTCAAGGGTTGAAAATTACCTTTGAGGGCGTTTATTTTTTTGTTTTAATTTAGAAAATTCCAAAGAAACGGCTAAAAACAATAAGCGCAAAAATACCTAACGAAACGCCGATAAATTGCAGTTTTGTGGTTTTTTCTTTAAAGAGCAACCACCCCGAAAGGAAAGAGAGGATAACTACGCCGCCGTTGAAAATGGGGAAGAAAATGGTATTGGGAAGCGCGCCTGTGTTGTACATATTCATACGGTTGTAGGCACAGCTGCAAAGACCGCAAACAACGATAGCGGCAAGCGTTTTCCATTTTTCTTTTGTAGATTTTTTAATATAATCGCTGTCGATTTCGGCGGTTTTTGCTTTTTGCTTTTGTATACTAACGGCGTATATTCCAAGCAAAACAATGGTTGTGAAAAGCGCGGCTAAAATCATCATTTCGTCGGTATGCGGTTTGTCGAAATGCTGTTGAAAACGGAAAAATATGCCCGTTGCTACCGCAAATACAAAAAACATTGCACTGTATATTTTCCAGCGAAGAGAAGTTTTCTCGCCGCTGGGCGCATTTTTCTCTCCGGGGGGATAGTTAATCATAAAAATAGCGGCAATCATTAAAAGCATGCCTGCGGCGTTAAAAAGATTTACGGGGTCCTTCCAATAAATTGCGTTAAAGGTTGTCGTAACGATAAAGCCGCTGCACCCAATCAATGCGGTTAACGCAATGGGACCTGTGGCCATTGCCATAGTCTTAAAGAAAATGAAACCAGTTAATATAACGCCGTAAAGCAGGGCGTACAAACAAGTGTAACTTGCCACTCCTTTCCAGCCCCAATTAAAGAGTAATAAAGCCACAACCCACACCGCGGAAATAATTGCGTTGGTGAGATAGGGATTCGTTTTACGGCTTGGCGTTGACAATGCGTGCAAAACAATATTATTTGCCACGGCGCAAGCGATGGAAATGACAACCAACGTGTACATGTAAATTTCTCCGTTTTTCCGATTTGTAAGTTGCTTAAAAAACATTGCGCTATGGCTAGCGTTTGTATAGATACGCTGTTTGCGCGCAATGATGCTTCGTGTATTATCATAATATATTTTCCAAAAGAAAACAAGTGATTTATAATGGCTTTGCGCGGGAAGTTTTATTTTATTAAAATAAAAA
>JAZOVQ010000021.1:0-1669 GCA_045658805.1 Candidatus Scatosoma sp. | reverse complement strand
ATTTATACTCTTTTATTATAACATTTTTTTTTACATTTATCAATAGTTTGAACGAAAAAAATCGGGGAAAAACGTAGTTTTTTTTATTTCTCTACGCGTTTACCCGATTTTCATTTTGTTTTTGCCTTTTAGCGTAACTCTCGCAACAAATATTGCGCTGCATAATAGATATCGCCAGCGCCTAAAAAGAGCACCGTATCCCCCTCTCGGACCGTTTTCTTAAGCCAAGTTTTTAACACGAATACGTTTTCGGCATACAAACAATTTCCCACAGCGTGGGAAAGCGTCAACGCACACCCCTCTTTGTCAAACTTTTCTCGCGCAGGATACGTTTTGTATATCACCAAATTTTTTATCGGACGAAGCGCGTCGACAAATTCCAACAATAAAAGTTTAGTTCTTGAATAGGTATGCGGCTGAAAGACCACATATAACGAACCGCGGCATATCCCCATCGCCGTTTTTGCCGTCGCCGCAATCTCACGCGGATGATGTGCGTAATCGCATATAAAACTAACCCCTTTATATTCTCCGATTTTCTCAAATCGACGCTTCACCGATGTAAAGCTTTCTAAACCCTTCGCTATCTCCGTTTCGTGAAACCCGAAAGAACGCATAGCCGCAAACGCCGCCAAGGCATTGTAGACGTTACAACGACCAATAGCGTTTAACTTTACACGGCATAGCGCTTTTCCGTATTCCTCAACAGTGAAGGTGTACTTTTCCCCATTCGAACGCAAATCCGCCGCTCGATAATCCGCCAAAAGATTCTCTATCCCAAAAGTGGCAAAATCTCCAAGCTGTTTACAGTGTGCGTCGTCCGCGCAAATAAACGCCGTTTTGGATTGCAAACAATATTGCCGAAAGCAATTGACAAGTTCGTTTTCGTCTTGATAGCACTCCATATGATCCCGATCGACGTTGAGTACGATTCCAACGTCAGGACGCAAATGCAATAAATTTTTCTTATATTCGCAAGCTTCCGTCACCAAATATTCAACGCCGCTAGAATAATAATTGCCAAATTGGCTGTCCGCCCCTCCGATATGCGCCGTAAACGGCACGCCAGTTTGCTTAAAAACGTGAGCGCACATGGACGTGCAAGTGGTTTTTCCATGGCTTCCGCCCACCGCCAAAACGGTGGAAAATTCCTCACATAAAATTTCTAACAGCTCTGCGCGGGAAAGCATTGTCTTTTGAAGTTGTAAAGCCCTTAAAAATTCAGGGTGTTGCTGGGATATCGCATCAGTAAAGACAACCAAATCCGCCATAGTTAAAGCTTCCCGATCCGCCTCCACACCAACGTATACACGGATACCGTAAAAGGCTAAATTTTCCGTTTCTTCCCCTTTGACTGCATCGCTCCCAGAAACGCAAAACCCTCGCGAAGACAAAAACTTTGCCAACGCACTCATACTAATTCCGCCTATGCCGATAAAATAGATTTTTTTACATTTTTTTAAACCGTCTAAACGCATATATTATTTCTATTTTATATAAGACCGTTTTATGCTATCTATAAGCAATTTTTATATTATTTTGTTGTATATCCGCCTTATTTTACTTGCTTATTTTTAATTTGCGTGCTATAATAATTAAAATTCTCGATTGCATACAAATGTTTAATACATTTTTTCGATTGCAGTTGTTTGAAAATTTGTTTATCCTC
>JAZOVQ010000020.1:0-2309 GCA_045658805.1 Candidatus Scatosoma sp. | reverse complement strand
TAGAGCGGAAGATAGAGAACGTTTTGAAGCGTTGCTTGAAAAATATTCCATTCCTCGTCCGAAGGCAATTACGGTTATGGCGAAAGAGGACGCATTGGCGGCGGCGGAGAAATTGGAATATCCCGTATTGCTTCGTCCTTCCTACGTTATCGGCGGTCAAAACATGACGATTGCATTTACCCCTGAAGACGTTTGTCGTTATATGGACGTCATTCTTGCGCAAGGGATTGAAAACCCCGTACTTTGCGACCAGTACCTCATGGGTACGGAGTTGGAAGTAGACGCAATTTCGGACGGTAAAGACGTTTTGATTCCTGGTATCATGCAACACATTGAACGTACGGGTATTCACTCGGGCGACTCTATCGCTGTATATCCTCCGTACAATCTTGATGATACGATGCTCGAAAAGATTATCGAAGTATCCACGCAGCTTGCATTGGAACTTAAGACGAAAGGTCTTATCAACATTCAGTATTTGATTTATAGAGGTCAGTTGTACGTTATCGAGGTTAATCCCAGAGCGTCGCGTACCGTACCTTATATTTCCAAGGTAACGGGCGTGCCTATGGTAGAGCTTGCCACTAGAATTATCGTTGGCGAAAAGCTTAAAAAGCTTGGTTATGGTACGGGCTTGTATCCTTCTTCGCCTTACGTAGCGGTAAAGGTACCCGTATTCAGTTTTGAAAAACTTAACGACGTAAACTCTCAGCTTGGTCCTCAAATGAAATCGACGGGCGAAGTATTGGGTATCGGTAAAACAATGGAAGAAGCGATGTTCAAAGGTCTTGTTTCCGCAGGTTTCAAGATGTGCCATCCTTCGCAACGCCGTTCGGTGGGCGTTTATATGACGGTAAACGATCAAGATAAGCTTGATTTGTTGACAATTGCAAAGAAATTTGGCGATTTGGGCTGTACCATGTACGCAACGAAAGGTACGGCAAAGGTTATCAACGATTTGGGTATTGATTGCGCGGTGGTGGATAGACTTTCCGCAACCGATACGGTAATCAAGTTGATGGACGAAGGCAAAATCGATTACATTGTATATACCGGTAAGACGGATATGGAATCGATTAACGACTTCATTAAATTGCATCACCATGCCATCTTGCTTGGTATTACGGTTTTGACGGCATTGGATACGGCAAACGCGCTTGCGGACATTATCGCAAGTAAGTTTACGGAAGATAATACCGAACTTGTTGATATCAACGCGTTGCGCAGCGAAAAACTCCAGCTTTCGTTCACGAAAATGCAGTCCTGCGGTAACGATTATATCGTATTTGATAACCGTGACGGCAAAATTACCTGCCCTGAATCTATTGCAGTTAACTACGTAATTCCTCATTACGGCATTGGCGGTGACGGTATTGTTTTGATTGAGAATTCCGAAGTGGCTGACGCTAAAATGCGCGTATTCAATAAAGACGGTTCGGAAGCGCCTTTGGGCGGTAATCCTATTCGTATGGTAGGAAAATATCTGTATGAAAAGGGTATCGTTTGCAAAAACGATATGAAAATTGAAACGGCGCACCGCATTTACGACGTGAAAGTATATCCGTTCAGCGGTAAGGTAAACACCGCAAGCGTAAACTTCGGTAAAGTAGAGCTTGCAGGCAAAAAGATTCCTTGCGTATGGGACGAAGAAAAAATCGTGGGTAAATCGGTTAAGCTTGCTGGGGATGATTACGACGTGACTTTGGTCAACGTGGGCAATCCTCATTGCGTTATCTTCTGTGATAAAGTGGACGCCATCGACGTGCCTTTCGTTGGTTCGGAATTTGAAACTTGCGATTATTTCCCTGAAGGTATCAATACGGAATTTATCAGAGTAATCAATAAAGTGACTATTAAGATGCGTGTTTGGGAAAGAAAGAACGGGGAAACCTGGTCTTGCGGTACGGGCGCGGCGGCGGCTGTTGTAGCGGCGGTGCTTAGAGGGTATTGTGATATGGATACCAACGTTACCGTCAAATTGCGCGGCGGCGACCTCACGGTTAATTATCATTCCGACGGCGACGTTGAGTTGTTGGGTAGTGTAAAAACCGTTTATGAAGGCACGCTGGAAATTTAACGGGTAAAGGAGAAAATATGGACGTTTTTTACGAAGAAAGTTCCATTGCGAACAATGCGAAAAGTGAATATAGGAAATATGGCATTTTAAATCTAATTTCCAAATTCTTTTTAGGTTTGGCTATTTTTGTCTTGATTTTCGGCTTTTTCTTTATGCATTGGTTTTTATTGTTGACGTCGTTTGCCTTCTTTTTCGGCTTATGGTTTATCTTTTGGAAGTGGAAGAAAATTTA
>JAZOVQ010000019.1:0-18325 GCA_045658805.1 Candidatus Scatosoma sp. | reverse complement strand
TGGGTGTACAATGGATTTACAAAAACAAACCCAAGGAGAAAAAATTATGGCAAACTACGAACAAGAATTAGCAAATTTTAAACAGCAATGGAACTTGTCGGATTACGACCTTAACAAAATAGCGAAAAACGTACAAGCGCTTCGTTATGCGGATACGTTTTTGATGGGTTCTTCCCCCGATAACTCCCCTGCAGGTCAATACGTAAAATGGTTTTCGAGAACGCTCTCTCATTATTTTGAAACGAATACGACGCCCAACGAAAACGGCAAATATATGTCTTCGTTTAACGCGCAAGCGTTTTATGATAGCTTTAAAACGCTCGTTCAAGCAAAATATGATGCAGATGCGGAAGAAAAAGGCGAAGAGGCACTGCAAGTGAATGACGTTACGGAGGGGCAAAAGAAAAACCTTGAAAACGTTATTGCAAACTGCAAGAGAAACTACAAAAAAACCTTGCCTACTTTGTGGCAAGAAAATTTGAAAGACGGGTCTCTTAAATTAGAAACTTTGAAAGCCATTACGGACAATTCCCATGACGCTTTGGGAAATAGTGGTGATTATGCGGAGGATGAATTAGACGCTAAATTGACAAACTTGATTGCGGCGCGAGAAGCGATGAAACAACTTCGTGAAAGCCGTACAGGTTTCTTGGGCTGGCTTTGGAAAGTCATTTTTAATAGAGCGCAAAACCGCCAAGAAAAAGAGTACTTACAAGACCTTAACGATAAAATTAGTGAATTGAGCGGTAGTTATGACGTAGAAGCGAAGGTGGCAGAACTTACGGGCAAGACTGTGTTTGGGAAAACGGTGACGGAAGAAAAGGAGAAAGTCCAAGAAAAACCTGCAAAAACCACTTCTAAACCCGCAAAAGTTAAAGCCTGCGCAGAAAAAATTGAAGAAATGGTTTATGAGGATGATTATACCACAAACATTGTGGATGGTTTGATGTCGAAAATTTCCTTTATGGGTGACCAAACCTATACACAAAGGATGCTCAAAAGCATGGTAATAGGACCTGTTTTCGATGAGCATATAAAAGAGTTGAACGAACAGTTTGACCAAGATATTAAAAAGGGCAATCAAAAGGAAGCCGTGGCGAAACTTGTACGAGACGTCTTCAAGGTGGCGCATAAATATCAAGCTTATATTGTCGGCAACAGCAAGTTGGGCCGTGTTCAAGCGTGTGGAATTTTAGCGAAAACGTTGATTGATAACCTTACTGCGGTGGCTGTCTATCCCCAGTTGAGTTCCCTTGCCAACGAATATATTGATAAAAACGTTTCGATCTATAAAGAAATTTACGATTCTGACCTGTTTTATAAAGAAACGATCGATAACTATGCATTGGACCAAAATTCGACCGTGACTTACACCCTTGAAGAGATTATGAAGGGGGAGCAATCGCAAGACAAAAAAATTGAAGACATTGATGACTACGAACCCGCTTTTAACGAAGAGAATCCTTTCATTGAAGATAGCGGTGAAATCGCTCCTCAAGTTTCTCAAGAACCCAAACAAAACGTACCTACTATCAGCAACAGCAAGTAATTTAGAAAATAAAAAGCCTCCTATTGTTTAGGGGGCTTTTACTGTTATAAAAAGGCAATATGCGCCTCAAGTCCGCTTGCATTTGCGGAATCAATACAAAACCCCTAACCTCGAAAGAGGATAGGGGTTTTGTGGTGCCGCTGACCGGACTTGAACCGGTACGGTATTTCTACCGAGGGATTTTAAGTCCCTTGCGTCTGCCTATTCCACCACAGCGGCAGTTATATCGTTGTCGTCAAAAAAACTCTGCACCGCTTAGCAGTGCAGAGTTGTTGGAGGCGCCACCCGGATTTGAACCGGGGCATAAAGGTTTTGCAGACCTTGGCCTTACCGCTTGGCTATAGCGCCGTTTCTGCCTGCCTCGTCGGCAAAAAAGATAAAGAAAAGACAGTACAGATATCTTGGAGCGGGAAACGAGATTCGAACCCGCGACATTCACCTTGGCAAGGTGACGCTCTACCACTGAGCTATTCCCGCATACATTCCGTACTGTCTTTTGATTGGTGGAAGTTATAGGGTTCGAACCTATGACCCTCTGCTTGTAAGGCAGATGCTCTCCCAGCTGAGCTAAACTTCCGTCGAAAGCTTATATACTATACCATATCCAAAAAAGAAACGCAAGCATTTTTACCCACTTTTTAAAAAAAATTTTAAAAAAATTAAAAAAAATTTATTTTTCCTTTTTCGGTTGGTTTTTTACCTCTTGGAAAAACCTCTAAACCCCTTTATTTTCAAGGCTTTTCGCTGTTTTTACGGGGCGGCGCGCTTTTTGCGCCGCCCCGTAAATGCAATTTTTTACAGTCCGTATTCTTCCGCAACCTTCTTAAACAAAGGCAACGCGCGTTCAATGCGTTCCGTTTGCACGCAGTAGGCTACGCGCACCCAACCAGGCGCACCAAAATCGTCACCTGCTACGAAAAGCAAATCGTATTTCTTCGCGCGTTCGCAAAACGCTCTCGCATCCGCTTCCGCCGCCTTCACAAATAAATAGAACGCTCCATCGGGATAAATGCAGGTAAATCCGTATTCCGTCAAGCTGTTATACAACAAGTCGCGGTTGCGCTTATACACGCTAAGATCCGCCGTTAAGCCGTCACATTCCGCCGCTACGCGCTGGAACAACGCAGGCGCGCATACAAACCCAAGCGAACGCCCTGCACCGCATACCGCCGCGTACACCGCTTTCGCGTCCGCCGCCTGCGGACATACGGCTATGTAACCAATTCTTTCCCCAGGCAAAGAAAGGGATTTCGAATAGGAATAGCACACCACCGTATTGGGATAAAACGCCATGGGCGAAAGCGCCTTTACGCTGTCGTCGTAGATAAGCTCACGGTATGGCTCGTCTGCAATCAAATAAATAGGCGCGCCGTATTCCGCTGATTTTGCCGACAGCACCGCTGACAATTTTTTCAACGTTTCCTCGCCGTACACCACCCCCGACGGGTTGTTGGGGGAGTTGATAAGCACCGCTTTTACGTGCGGATTAAGCGCCTTTTCCAAAGCGTCAAAATCGGGCAACATAGTCGCTTGGTCGGACGGCAAAACGGTAA
Source organism: Candidatus Scatosoma sp. (assembly GCA_045658805.1). Lineage (GTDB taxonomy): Bacteria > Bacillota > Clostridia > Christensenellales > Borkfalkiaceae > Scatosoma. Next base: position 15,223 of record JAZOVQ010000019.1, on the reverse strand, counting down.
ATTTTGCGCCTGCGTTGCGTACAAACACGCCGTATTCGGGGAAATAAGGCGCGAAGACAAGCACTTCGTCCCCTTCGCAAGTCAACGCTTTCAAAGTTACGGTGAGCGAAGCCGCCGCGCCGCAAGTCATATACAAATCGTCCCCCGAAAGCTGTACGCCGAAACGTCGGGTATAATTTTCCGCAATGCTGTCACGCACGCCCTTGTCGCCTTGCGCGGACGTGTAGCCGTGCAAGGCTACGGACGGCATTTCTTGCACGATACGGCAAATGCTTTCATTCACCTTTTCGGGCGCAGGTACGGACGGGTTGCCAATGGAAAAATCGAAAACGTTTTCCGCACCAACCACTTCCGCGCGCTTTTTCGCATATTCAAAAATTTCTCTTATCGAGGAGCGTTTGCTCCCCAATTGATACATTTGCTCATTGTACATATATCAAACCTCATTGTCAAAAATGCGGCGCAGGGCACCGCATTTTCGTATCTTCTTTTGTTTTGTGCTATTAAACGATCGTCTTTACAAACGCGTAACCGTCGTACAAAAGCGAGCTCTTGCCGTTCTTCCACGAGCCCATTCTTTCAAACGTGTAAGGACCAACGCTGAAGTTTTCTTGTTCTTTCGTGTGGAAAGGACCGTACAAGTTACGGTTGCCCACCGTCAAAATAAGCTCAATTTCATTGTCGCCTTTCACGAGATAGTTAGACAAATCCAAACGCTTGGAGAACATCATTTTGCCTGCGTATTGACCATTTACTTTCACTTCTATCATTTGGAAACGATCGTCAATGAACAATTCGCTGTTCGTGTCCTCTACGTTTACCGTTTGCTTGAGGCAAATATCCCCTGCGAAGAAAGGATACCCCTCTTCTACCAAATCGGTAATTTCTTTCTTTTGCGCTACCAAACGGAAGTTGTCGCCGATGACAATTTTGTCCGACTTGCCAGCCTTGAAATCGCCAGCAACACCAAAGCTACCCATAAGGTATACCGCTTCAATGTCCGTATCGTATGCCAAACAGTTCTTCAAGCTTTCGGTTACGTTTTCACCGAACAATGCATAGTAAACTTGTTCGCTTTGGAAATAATCAATGAGGATAACCACTTCGTTTTTACCCTTCTTGATTTTGCCTGCAAGGTCGTATACGTAGGTGTATTTTTCCACTTCGTAAACGCCCTTCTTTTCCACCTTTTCGCCGTTGAATTCTACCCAAACGGTGTTGGTGTCTTCCGCAAGCAATACGCATTTTTCGGGGATATCTTCCACCGTGAATTCGTATTTAAGATACAATTTGCCCTTGTATCTCTTTTCAAGCATTTCGTTGAACACGCCCATGTGGTGGATAGAATCGCTGTAATTTACACCGTCTTCCGAATATTTCACAAAGTCCAAAGTGAGATAGTTGTCAGGGGTGTTCGTCACCGTGAATTTCTTGCCGAGCGTCAAGGGCTTCAATGCCTTTTGTGCTTCCCCTTCGCCCTCTACAATGTAGAGAAGATAGGATTGCCATTCGTCAAAATGCACTTCGGCAGGCAAGTTGTAATATTCGTCCTTCAAAATGTCGTATGCCTTGAAGCATTGACCTTCTTTCAAGTTAAACTTCAACGTGGTTGCGCCGCCGCGGTTCATAGCGTAGATAAATTTCTCGCCGCTATCCGCCGTTCTGTACGCCGTACGAATGATATCGCTTTCTTCTGCAACCGCTTCCGCCTTTTGAATGTCCGCAAGCGTTACGTTGCTAACGAGATAATCATAATCGAATTTTTCACCTTCAAGATATTCGGGTTTCGCATCCGAAAGCCATACCTTACCGCCAACCTTAACAAATTCGCGGAGTAACGCTTCCGTCGTCTTATCCATCGTGTACATTTTCGGCAACACTACGTATTCGTACGCGCAGTTGCCAAGCACGAGCTTTTTACCCTCTACCTTACCGTATTTTGCAAGCAAGGTTTCATCCAAATAATGGTGAGGAATTTGCTTCGCGCCGAAATCTTCAATAAGATCCAAGAATGCCATATCCAGCTCTCTTACGCACCAATGATCATCATCTCTGCGACGATCATATTCGAAATACGTACTGCGGATAGGGTGCAAAATGCCCACGTTTACGTTTTCGTTACTTTCCGCAAGCGTCTTGCCAAGCACCGAGAAGTAATCGTTAAATTCTCTAAAATTCTTCTTAACCCAAGGGTTAATATCCGAATAATGCGCGGGATAATCGCGTTTTCTTTGACCGTGTTCGGTGTAGGGAAGCAAGTGTTGGCACATCAAGTTTACGCCGCCAACGTATTGGTGTTCCGCAATCCATTTCAATTCCAAAGGCGTAACGTCCCAACCGCAGCAACCGTAGGTTTCGGAAATGATTTGCTTTTTGCCAAGCTGTTGCGCAACCGAGCCTACCTGCTTTGCCGCAAGCTCTTTGCTGCCGATACCTCTGCCCAACCAGTCGATTCCGGGGATATGTTCATATTCGTAGAAAGGCATGATACCGCCGCAGCACCACATTTGCGTGCCCATTAAGTTTTCTTCTACGTAATGCCCCGTCAATTTATAATTTCTTTCGTCGCACCAATCGTAAATTTTCTTCGCGAAATTTTCCAGCATTAACGCCTGCAATGCTTTCCAATATTTATAACGGAACGCTCTGTACCCTTCCTTTTTCTCGAAAAGGAAGCCGATACCGTCCAACAAATCTTCGCCGTATACTTCTTGGAAGTAAGGCTTTACCACTTTGCTGTACGGCGTACCCCAACGATAATATTGAGGTTCGTCCGTGAAGAACCCTTTTAATTCGTAAGTGTCTCTCTTGGCATATTCTTCGTGCGTATGCGCGATAAATTGATCGACCACTTCGCCGTTCATAATATCCGCCGTAGACGCCGCGTAATGTTCGTATATATTAAGACAGTTGTCCCCTTCCGTTACTCTGCGCAAGGTATCCCCCGAAACGTCGTAGGAAACCATTGCGTTTTTATCGTAAGGACCGTATTCCGCCGTCAAATATTTATCGTGATTTTCAATATCGTCCAACAATTTACCGCCAACGAAACCGCTAGGCCAACCGTTTTCATCGTAAGCGTAGGCTTCCATACCCAATTCCTGCGCTTTTTTGGAGCAAGCTTCGATACATTTAAACCATTGTTCTCCAAGATATTCCGTCTTCAAGCCCCCTCTTGCGTGCATGAAAAAGCCGCCGACGCCCTGTTCGTGCATCCATTCAACTTGCTTTACAAGCCCCTCTTCATCCAGCTCGTCATTCCACGACCAAAAAGGTATACACTGATACTTGCTTTCCGTTTGTTTCATATTCTTAAATCCTGTTCCTTGTTTTTTGGAAATACTCATAATTCCCTATTATATATTTTATCATTAAACCGTCGGCTTGTCAAGCCCCAAATTTAAAATTTCCGCCCCCTCAAAGCATTTATTTCCCAAGAAAAAACGCTTTTTAGACGGAAAATCGGCGGTGAGCGTATTCGCCCAACCGCCGACGTCTGTTTTGATTACGTTTTTTTCATTATGCATTCTTGGTAAAGGTCAACGTCGCAACGTCGCCGTCGATACTGTCCACCGTAAATACGTAAGAAATTTTGTTGCCTTGGTCGTCGTAGATATTGCTATCCGAAGTATCCCCTTCAACGTAGATAGCAGACGCGCCGTCGCCCTCGAATTCGATCAAGTTGTCCTTCGTGCCATAGGAATCGGAGGGATCCGTATTGTTGTTGTATACGTTGTAATAGATTTCCTCGCCGTACGCTTCTTGGATAAGCGAAGCGTTGACGTGGTACATAACGATACCGTCTTCCGCAAACATACCCTCGCCGTTGCCTAAATTCAAACCGCCGTTGGTATAGTACGTCAATACGTAATATTCTTGGTACACGCCAAGCGTTTCGTCCCAGTTGTTGGCAATGATAATGGTATCGCCGTTCTTCGAGAACGCTTCCAACGTCAAAGTCACGCTGCCGTCCGCTACAATTAAGCGAGAAGAGGTAAGCCAACCGTAGTTGAACTTGGTGTACGGGTTATGGTCCCCTTTCGAGTTATCCATAAGATCACGTCCGCCCAAAGGCGCTTCGCCGCTGTACGAAGTATCGTAATAATCGTCCGCGCCCAAAACGTGCGAAAATTCGTGGATAAAGGTGTAGGTGTTCATCGCCGTTTCGTCTTCATAGCCGTATGCGTCCTCGTAGAGGAATTGATAGGAAGCCCAAAGATAATCGTTTGCCGAAACGCCGTCGTATTCGTAATAATAATCCTCGTCGTCCGTATAAATATTCCAATATCTATACGCCCAGTTCATATCGTGCCCGTTGAAGTCAATCGTCAACGTATTGATAAGCACCACCGCGTCAATGATACCGTTGTTATCCGAATCGAATTTGCTAAGGTCCATCGTCTTTGACAATTCCGCCAACGCTTCGTCCATAATCATTTGGTCGCCGATAGCCGTTTCCGTTCCGTAATAATCCATCGTCGCGTTCAAATAATAGCTGCTCGATTTCGCAGGACGGAACCAGTAATCCAAAACGGTAATATCCAAATCCAATTGACCATAGCTGGAAATTTTGAAATATTCGTCTACCGAATAATAATCCGTAGTACCCGAAGCGCCGTTAAACGCCTTTTCAATGTTTGCAATGGTATACCCCTTGCTTGCCGCCGTAACGTCGCTAAATTCCACAGGAATAACCAACACCGCAGGGTTGCCCGTCGTAGGACAGCCATCCAAGTAATAATATTGTTCCGTAACGTCTTTTACTTTGGTCGCCGTAGTGAAATCCACTTCGTAAACGCCGTTTGCCGAGGTGGGCAAGCCCTTGCCGGCATTGGTGATTACGTCCTCATTCGAGCCGCCGCCAACGTCACCGCCACCGACGTCACCGCCACCGACGTCACCGCCAACGTCACCGTCTTCCAAATCGGTGCTCAGCGAGGAATATACGAACAAATCAATTACGCCAGAGCCAGTATACTCGGAGATATAATAAGTAACGTCGATAACGATATCGTCCTTTTCATACCAGTACCAAGTGTCGCCGTACGTATCGTCTACGTACGTTTCGATAAACTCGTACCCCGCCCCTTCAATAACGTCAAGGTATGCGTTAAATTCCGCTTGCGTGTTGCCGTAGGTATAGAAGTTCATACCGTGTTCATAATCGGTTTCTTCGTAATAGCCCTCAACGTAATATTCATCGTTGGCAACGAAAGGAATTACCTCGCCTATGTATTGTACAAACAACGCTTTTTCGCTGTTGGTAAAGCCCGTATACAAATGCGTTTCGCCGCCTTGGTCACCCGAACCGCCTTGGCTGCCGCCGGTATTTTTGGAAATGAAGTAAGCGTCTACCACCTCATCCGTACCGTTATAATTTTTATATCTACCCGCGATGGTAATGGTATCGCCTGCGCTAATCCCAAGACTGTTAAACGCATATTTATCCGTCGAGCCTTCGTGGGGATACAAGCCCCAAACGAACACTTCGCCCGTCGAATCCTCAAAGATAAAGTTGCCGTACGTCGTGTTGGTAATATTCACCACCGTACCCGTCAATTGATAGAAATTGACGGTGTCTTTCTTCGAAAGGAATTGCGCAATGGTCAAGCTTTGCAAATCCGATTCCACGTCACCAGCCGAAGAGGAATCTCCGCCCGAACTGCTATCTTCTCCGTCCAACCAAGAATACGCGTACAAATCAATTACGCCATAGATATAATAAGCAACGTCGATCATGAGATCGCCCTTTTCATAATAATACCATGTGTCGCCGTACGTATCGTCCACGTACGTTTCAACAAACGCATACCCTGCACTTTCAATGGCGTCAAGGTATGCATTGAAATCCGCTTGCGTGTTGCCGAACGTGTAGAAGTTCACACCGTATTCATAATCGGTTTCGTAACTTTCCAAATAATATTCATCGTTAGCAACAAAAGGAATTACCTCGCCTAAATATTGCTCCAACAACGTCTTTTCGCTTGCCGTAAACGATTGATATTCATAATCCGTCGCTTCGCCGTCACCCGAACTTTCAACACTTTCGGAGCTTTCACTGCTTTCCTCGTTTTCCGAACTTTCGGAGCTTTCGGTGTTCTCCTCGCTTTCGGACTTTTCAGGTTGTTCTGATTGTTCTACGCTTTCCCAAGGTTGAGGGTTGGGAAAATTGGGATTGTACGAAGAATTTTGATTGTTGTTTCCGCTGTTTTGAGGGAACGATTGAGAACTTTCAACTGAATCCCCAACGCTTTGTTCGCTGCTTGCCTCATTGCACGCCGCTACGGAAAGCGACAAAGCAAAAACGCTTAATAATGCCAATAATTGTTTCTTCATATCTTGCCTCGTTAGATATTTTTTATGCTTCATATTCGGTGAACAGCACTTCTTTCACGCTGCCGTCACGCAAATAAAAGGTTTTAATTTCATAAGGTTTAAAGGAAGCGGAGATACGTCCAACGTTACCGCAATCCATTTCCGCCTGCGTGGGTTTCCCCTCGCATTCGTACGCGCGCACCACGTAGCCCTGCCCGTCTTCCGACTTTTTAAACGCCGAAATCAATACGTTATCCGCATTCAACGTCAGCCCTGCGTATTGAGTAGGCAACACGCCCTTGTGGTGATTTTCCATCACGACGGTCAAAGGCGTATTCAGTGTTGCCGCCGCCTTAAACAGTCTCGTTTTGTTTTGCGTCGTCGCCGCCGTAAGCGCATACGTAAATTCGTGTATACCCTGGTCGGTGTAATTGCTTTCTTCCGTTCTCGTTAAGCCATGGTCGCAATAAATGGGGCTGCGGATTGCCGTCAACGCAATCACGTTATCTTTGACGGAATAGCTATATTTACTATCGTTCAGCACCGCCAAACCGTTGTCTTTATCCCCGACCATTGCCCACGTTTGCGCCGATTCTTCCTCGCCGTTGCAAGGTCTTTCCAACGTGCCGAAAGGAATTTCATACACGCTTGTCGGCGTGTCGCAATTTACAGGGAAAGCAAATTTCAGCATCTTGTGCTTTTCATTCCAGTTCAGCTTCACGCGCACGCGCACCATGTCCTCGCCTGCTTGCAAGGTGTAATATTGCGCCAAGGTTGAATTGCCGTATTCACTAACAATCTTCACCGTTTCGCGTAAGGGATTGCTTTCAATTTTCACCGCTTTCACAAACGCAAATGCACCAATTTCTTTGTCGAAATAATTTCTGCCGTGGCTCCACGTATCGTGTTCCGTTTCGTCGATAACCACAGCTTTAGACGCCCCTTTGAGGATTTCCTTTCCCGTACGCTTATCCGTAAAGGAAGAAATTGCGCCCTGCTCGTCAAAGCATACTTTTACCCATTCGTTTTCCAGCGCAATATCCTCTTTCATAAGCGCAGGCATGGGCTTTTCGCGGTCCACGCGGTTAAACCTGCCCGTAGGCTCGAAATAATAAGTAGCGTACCCAAGCGCAGGCACTTTGGCGCGGAACAATGCGTTATCGCGGTTGAAAACGGGCAACGCTTCCCCCGTCACGTTTACAAACGGCACGTCCTTGCCCTCGCCGTCCTTTACCGACAGCGCGCTGTTGTTGATTTCCACCAATTCTTCCACGTCAAAAGCGTGGGGATTGAACACGATAACAGGCAAGCCGTATGCGGTATTGGTGGTGTCAATTTTCCAAGACAAAGTTTGCGCCGCGCTGTTGAGCGCCTTTTCCGCTATCGAAATGGCTTCATAGCCCATGTACAAGCTATCGTCGTACGCCTTTTTAATACAACAACCGCCCATAATATCATGGAACGCAAGGAAATTGAGGTCTTCCCAACCGCGTTGAATTTCTTTGGTATCGTACGCTTTACCCGTCAAAACCTGCGTAAGCGTAAGCAATTTTTCCGCCGCCGCCAGCTTGTTTTCCCCTTTTCTCATTAAGGTTTTCACTTCGGAAACGGCGCTGTAACAACCGCTTGCGTGGTGCTGTAATTCCTCTTTCAAAACAGGCAAATCGTATTTGCTTTCGTACAAAGCGAAAAATTCTTCAGGCTTCGCCATAATCAGCTCGTATTTTCCGTCGGGCTTGGCGTTGTATTCGTTAATCAATTGAATGTTTTTAATGGTCGGACCGCCGCCGTGATTACCCACGCCGTAATAGCCCATAAATTCGGTATCCCCGTAAACCGCCGCGCAATCGTCCAAATATTTTTCCAATTCTTCCATCGTTTGGAAATTGATACAATACGCTTCGTGGATACGGAATGCCGTCACGCGGGAGCCGTCGGGCGATTCCCACGCAAACACGCTGTCCTTCATGCTCTTTTCATATTCCATGGGACGCATGTACACGTAATATTGCATGCCGCTTTTTTGCAAAATTTGCGGCATCATAGCGTTGTGCCCAAAGCTGTCTACGTTGTAGCCCACCTTCGCCGTTGCGCCAAGCTTTTCCTTGAAATAGCGTTGCGAATATAAGCTTTGACGCGCAAAATTTTCCCCCGAGGGTAAATTGCAATCGGGTTGCACTTTCCACCCCCCGACGATAACAAACCGCCCTTCTGCAACTCTCGCTTTAATCTCTTCAAACATTTCGCTGTCAAAATCCTCTACCCATTGGTAAACGGATGCGGACGAGCATACAAATTTGAAATCGGGAAACTCCTGCATTCTATCCAACGCGGAACGAATGGTGGCCTTGGATTCGCAAGACCCCTCCTGCCACGACCAAACCCACGCAGGGTCCAAATGCGCATTCCCAATCATAAACACTTTTTTCTTCGACATACTTTCAAACACCACCGTTTTTTTGTTGCGCCGTTTTTCTTATGAAAAACCGCCTTTGTTTCTTTATTATACTCCTTGTCTAAGCCCAAGTCAAGAGTTTTTTAAAAAAACTCTCCCCGCGCGCAAAAAAGACGGCAAAAGAGCCAAGATATATCCAACAAGACTCGCAAAAAGGAGAGCCGAAGCCCCCCTTTTGTTTGTTTTTTATTCTTTATACCACTTTATACCAATAATAAGCACAATAAGTCGAACGGAGATACTGTGCGGCTGTATTTATGTGCTTTATGTCGGTCGACTTTACATATGTACCGCCTACTTTATCCTTCCAATCCTCCTCATTCTTTGTTACATACCATGACCCTGTCGACAAAAATTCACAGCTGCCTAAGCTTGTATCGCTAAAAGCAGCATAACCAATAAACACTAGACTTCTAGAAATATCAATATCCGTTACATACGACCGAGCAAACGCATAATTTTCAATTATTGTGACTGTATCTGGAATCACAACTGTTTTTAAGTTTGCTCCGTAAAACGCACCTGCAGCGATAGTAGTAACACCAGAGGGAATTGTAAACGTTGTGTCTGTTTTTCCATAAGCATACAACAATATCGTTTTCATATCTTTTGTATATAAGCTTCCATCTACAGATACAAAATTCTTATTACTTGCCCCAACTACCACATTCGTCAATCCATTCCTGCCTGGAAATGCAAATGCCAGAGAATCAATATATGCGACGGAATCAGGAATTACAATAGTTTTTACAGCAAGATGATATTCTTTATTTTCACCCACCAAAATAGGCGTTCCAAAAGCCTCCCTTTCAATTCCAGTAACACGATACCATACGTCATCATATTGGAACACTGCAGGGATAATAAAATCTTGCACTTTTCCTCCCTTATAGTAGCCCCCTTCAAACGGAACCATGTTTCGATTATTACCATTAATACTGAAGGCTACTGGTATTATATTTTCAATAAAATTATCACCGCAGATACTACAAGTATATTCCGTGCAACCATCTCTCGTTGCCGTCGGCGCAGTAAACAATGTTTCATAATCATGCCCAAGAGCTGAAATTTCTTCATATTCGGTATAATCACAACGAGAGCAAGTACGATATGCTTCCCAACCTGCTTCCTCGCACGTTTCTTCCTGCGCTTCGTGGCTCACGTAATCGTGCCCAAGCGCAGGGATTTCTACATAAGTTGTATCTGTACAACCACTATGGCTACAAGCAACATATGCTGCCCAACCTGCTTCCTCGCACGTTTCCTCTTGCGCTTCGTGAGAGACGTAATCATGTCCAAGCGCGGAAACGTAATTTGTGATATACGTCTTTCCGCAATTACACGTATACGTTGTATAGCCATCGTCTTCGCACGTAGCCTCGGTTACAACCGTTTTATATACACCATGCGACATTCTTGTCCAAGTACAGCTTGCATAATACAACGTCCAGTCGTTAGCGTTATTTTCAAACTGGACAATTTTACTTCCCGAAAGCAATAAAGAGGTGCTTGTGTAAACAACCAAGGTTTCTTCATACGGATAATAGCTTGTTTCCCAAGTTCCACCCATGGACCAATATCTATTTTCCGCATAGCCCTCTATTTTCCACTTAGAATGGTCGGTATTTTCATCGTTTTCCAACGCTATCTCCGTTAAGTTAGCGCAACCACCAAACGCATTTTTTCCAATTTTGGTCACCGAAGCAGGGATAAACACGCTCGTCAAGCTGTCATACTTATAGAAAACTTTGGATTTAATTTCCGTAACAGTGTCGGGGATAACCAATTCCGTCACCAATTCCCCATTTAAATACAGCTTACCGCCGTAGGTTAAGGGGTTGGGGCCCTCATCAGGGAACGCGCTGGTGCTATCCCCTGCAACACCAAATTCTATCCCGCACCACGCCGCCAAATCGGTTACGTAAACGTCTAAAGCTTGTTTGTAAAACGCCCCAGAATCAATTTTTTTCAGCGATGCAGGAATGTTAATGCTTATTATGTTTGTCAGCGCAAACGCCGTATAACCGATGCTTTCAACGCCGTTCCCAAGCGTTACACTTGTCAAATTTCCGCATTGCATAAACGCATCATTGCCAATGGTAATTACCGAATCAGGGATAACCACGCTTGTCAAATTACTGCAATCCATAAACGCGCAGGAAGCAATGGCGGTTACAGGCAAACCTTGATACGTCGGCGAGATACGCATATCGGTATCTTGGCAGGAACCGATACCCGTCACCGTATATCCGTCCTGCGCCGCATTTAATTGATATTGCAAACCTTGGCTATACTTCAAAACAACTTGTACGGACGTATCACACCAAGAAGCATCTTTTTCAACCTCTTCCCATTCTTCCAAAGTAACGTCTACGTAAATGGTCGTTAAGTCACGACAATCATAGAACGCCCTCTCCCCAATTGCAGTTATGTTTTCACCAATTGTTACACTCGTTAAACCGCTACAATGAGCAAATGCGCTATATGCAATTTCCGTCACCAAATGGGGAATCTCCAAATTTCCCGATAAACCGCTGCAACCCGCAAATGCGCCGCCGCCAATCGTAAGCAAACTGTTAGGCAATGCTATGCTCGTTAACTTATCACAGCTTTCAAATGCGCCTTTTCCGATAGTTTCGCATACGCTTCCGTCTTCAAATTCTACGCCGACAATATTGGTCGTGCTAGTATTAAAGTCAGGAGAGAACAAATGTGCAGGAATTTTCTTTACCTTTGCGCCAATTGTCACTTCAACGCCTGTTCCATCTGTACCAGCACCCGAAAAAACACCATTTTTTGCACTGACAGAACCGCCCGTTAAATCCGTGCATTCTATCGCATTATATTTTATTTCCGTCAACGCCGTACAATCTCGGAACGCAGAATTACTAATCGTGGTTACGCTGTCGGGGATTTCTATACTTGTTAAACCACCGCAACTGGAGAACGCATACTTACCAATCGACGTTACACTGTCGGGAATTTCTACACTTGTTAAATTACTGCACCCCAAGAACGCATAATCCCCAATTTTGGTTACGCTGTCGGGGATACTCACACTTACCAAGTCGCTATAACGGCAAAATGATCTCGGTTTGATTTCCGTAACGCCGTCGGGAATCACCAATTCCGTCACCAATTCTCCATTTAAATACAGCTTGCCTTGCCACAAAGGGTTGGAAAATTCCCCCGCGTACGGCGAATCCAAAAGATTGCTACCAAATTCTATCTCGCACCATGCTGTCAAATCCGTTATGTAAACAGCTTTGCAAGAATTACCAAAAAAGGCCGCCGAACCAATTTGTTTCATCGATGCAGGAATGTTAATGCTTGTTATGTTTGTCTGCTCAAACGCCAATATACCAATACTTTCCACCTTGTTCCCAAGCGTAATATTCGTCAAATTTCTACATCCGGAAAATGCATACATCTCAATTGCTGTAACACTGTCAGGAATAACCACGCTTGTTATACTGCTCTCGCCCTCAAAAGCCCTTTCGCCAATGGCGGTTACGGGCAAATTGTTATATTTCGCAGGGATAACAACGTCAGCAACCGAACAGCTACCAAGCCCTGTTACGGTGTATGCCGTTTTTGCACTGTTTAAAGCATACCTCAAGCCTTGCGTTTGCAGGGCTTCGCATCGAATACAAATACCTTCTGCATAAATATGCGCAAGGATCGTATTTGTAGCCGTCAACGTCTTTGTTGCGCCGCAACCGTTGTCGCAAACCGCAGTTTTAGTGCCATTCGCCGTACACGTCGCATCCTCGTTGTAGATATAATTTGTATAACTATGCCCTGTCGAATATTGCGTTTGATAGGTGGTATATCCGCAACCTGCTCTACTGCAAGTTTTATATGCATACCAACCGTTTTCCGTACACGTTGCCGCTTTCGCCTCGTGGTATACATAGCTATGCCCTAACGAATTAACGTAATTGCTCTTCACTACCTTTTCGCAAATTTCGCAAACCTTGCTGTCGTAGCCCATTGCTTGGCAGGTGGGTTGCGTAGTAACCGTAGCTTCCCACTTATGATCGTCGTTGCTGCCTTCACGCCATGCAATATCACCGCACGTTGCGCAAAGCTGATAATATAAGCGGTTTTCACAAGTTTGATCGCCGTTACCATACCATTTCCAAGCGCCGTATGTATGCGTATGCTTGTTGGGCGCAACCACTGTTTGGGTTGTACCATTGGTGTACGTCACGACAAAATCGCCGTCAGCGTTTATCGTTATCGATTGAATGCCTACGCCCGTTGCACCAGTTGCTCCTGTTGCACCATCCGAACCAGTTGCTTTTATGTTAAGGCTTTCCCACGTTTCACCCTCGTCATAAGAAACGTACCAATAATTATCGTCGCCAATTTTTAATTGCGGCGTGATACCGTCCTCACCGTCTTGTCCGTCCGAACCGTCCACGCCGTCACGCCCATCCGAACCGTCTTGTCCATCCGAACCGTCCACGCCGTCACGACCATCCGAACCGTCTTCACCGTCTGCACCGTCCGAGCCATTTTGACCATTTTGTCCGTCCTGTCCATTTGCGCCCGTAGCTTTTACGCCAAGCGAAATCCACGTTACCCCATTGTCATAGGAAACGTACCAATAATTATCCGTGCCAATTTTTAATTGCGGAGTGATACCGTCTTCGCCGTCCTCACCGTCTTGTCCGTCAGAACCGTCCACACCGTCACGGCCGTCCGAGCCGTCTTGACCGTCCGAGCCAGCATCCCCCTTGTCACCTTTTTCACCTTGGGGCCCTTGTTCGCCTTGAATGCCTTGTTCCCCCTGCGAGCCTTGCGGACCTTGCACCACTTCGTCATCCGAACATGCGGAAACGCCCAACGCCGTCGCACCAATACACAAGCACGCTAATATGCTAATAAGTAACTTTTTCATACTTTTGCTCCAAATTTTATCAATATGCCACCATTTTACCACTCTTTCCACGTTTCGTCAATAAAATTTTTATATTTTTATATAAAAAATCTACTTTTTAGGAAGCTTAAAGGCTGAAAACAAAGCAAAAAAGAACGAGAACAAGCGTTTTACTTATTCCCGTTCCATGTATCCTTGTTGTATTTACGCCTTTTTCGTTTAGCCTCTGTATTTTTCCAAATACACAAGCTGACCGCCAAGCGTTCTCGATTCTTCTGCAGCAAGCGCCATATAATGACTTTCCGCCGAGTTTTCTATGCCCGTATCCACTTTGGCGTTGCCTTCGGCAAGCACTTCGTACAATTTGTCAATTAAACGGTGGTCGCCGCCGCCGTGACCTGCCAAATCGTTCGTCAAATCCTTCAAAAGCCAGGTTTTTTCTTCCTCAAAATATCTCTTCAAAGTGATAAATCCGCCCACTTCGTCCACAAGCAATTCCCCTTCCGTACCAAAGAAACGATATTCTCTGCCGCCCTTTTTGGTGAATGCTTCCATCTTCAAGGTTGCCGTTACGCCGTTTTCAAATTGCATAATCACCGTTTGGTTATCCACTACGTCGTTGTCGCAGGCAAATACGCATCTGCCGTAACGGTTTTCTTCAATAGCCTCGTACAACGCCTGCTCCGTCAAGGGCAATTTTTCGGTAACGGTATTCATGGGCCAAACGTTTTCCGCCGCGCCCAATACGTCCTTCCACATGTCGATGTAAATTCGCTTTGCGCTGTAAGCGCAAGTTTCTACGTATTGGCATTGCGTACATCTGTCCGCCGCCCCTTTTGGTTGGTTTTCGCGCTTGAAATACGCCAGCGAGCCCATCGACGAAAGCGAATGGCATTTCGCCCCCACAAAATATTGAATTAAATCCAAATCATGACAGCATTTTTGCAAAATCATAGGCGAAGTTTCCGCGCGGTTGCGCCAATTACCACGGACAAAACTGTGCGCCTGGTGCCAAAATACTACGTTTTCCGTTTGGTCCATCGACACAAGTCTGCCAATGCCGCCGCCGTCTAAAATTTCCTTCATTTTGTTAATCATTGCCGTATAACGGAGTACGTGGCAAACCATAACGGTACGCCCCGTTTCCTGTGCTTTTTTCACCAAACGGCGAAGCTCGTAAACGTCGTCGGAAATGGGCTTTTCAAGCAAAATGTCATACCCAAGCGCCAACGCCTTTTCCGCCTGCGCTACGTGCTGTCTATCCATCGTGCCAATCAGCAAAACGTCACTGCGCTTTTCCTTGAAAAATTCGTCCTCGTCTAAGAAACGGTTTTCTTCCTTTACGCCGTACGCCTCACCGTATTTTTCCAAACGCTCCGCTTTGATATCGCACAAATGCGTAATGTCAAATTTGTCCGTGCAAGCGTGGATATATCTGCCGTACGATTCTCCCCCTCTCGCGCCTACGCCAAGAATGGATATTGTCAAAATTTTCCCCATAGCCCTGCTCCTTTGTTTGGTTTTTATTAGGAATACATTTAGTATACCTTATACCCCTGCGGTATGCA
>JAZOVQ010000018.1:0-3070 GCA_045658805.1 Candidatus Scatosoma sp. | reverse complement strand
AAATAGAGTTTTCAACAAGACCGTCAATTTCACAACCTAACGCAATCATCGAATTTTTTACCATACCGTCTTTACCGATATGTTCAGGGGGCGCCAAAGGATTTCTCGAATGCATCTTCCAGGTTTTGTCGCCAACGTCAAATTCAGGGCTGTCGCCAAGCAAGTCCATATTTGCCTGCCAAAGCGATGCGATAGTACCAACGTTTTTCCAATAGCCATTGAATTCGTAAGCGAACATCTTTTCGCCTGCGTTCAACATAGCGGGCAATACATCTTTACCAAAGTCCTTAGAGGAATTGGGATTTGCTTCGTCCGCTTCGAGATAAGCGAATAATTTTTCAGCCTTAAAGATATAAATACCCATCGAAGCCAAGGTGCTCTTAGGAATTTTGGGTTTTTCTTCAAATTGATAAATGGAACCATCGGGATTGGTGTTCAAAATACCAAATCTCGAAGCTTCGCTCAAAGGTACGTTAATAGCGGCAATGGTACAATCCGCCCCCGTATCTTTGTGCGCTTGCAACATAGCTGCATAATCCATTTTATAAATGTGGTCACCCGAAAGAATAAGCACGTATTCGGGGTTATACATTTTCATGAAATGCATATTTTGATAAATGGCATTAGCCGTCCCTTCATACCAAGAAGAACGAGTTTTCGCTTGATAAGGCGAAAGAATATGTACACCGCCGTACGTTCTGTCAAGATCCCACGGCTGGCCGTTACCGATATATTCGTTCAAAACCAAAGGTTGATACTGGGTTAAAACGCCCACCGTATCAATGCCCGAATTGATGCAATTGGATAAAGGGAAATCGATAATACGATATTTTGCCCCAAACGCAACTGCAGGTTTTGCGATGTTCGTGGTCAAAGCGTACAGTCTGCTACCCTGTCCGCCGGCCAAAAGCATTGCGACACACTCTTTTTTTCTTTGCATAATAGCCCCCTATTAATTAATTTTCTTTAAATAAACGCAAGTGAATTTCGGAAGGTCGAACTCAATGGAATTTTCCTTTCCGTGACTATACGTTTTTGTCGTGGTGTAAATGTGTTTGCGAACGGCGCCATTACCGCCGTAGCGAAGGGCGTCGGAATTGAACAGCACTTGGTATTTGCCGCGAGGCAAGCCCAAACGATAGTTCTTATAATCCGAACCCGAAAAGTTAATCATAACAACAATGGTTTCCCCTGCTTTATCTTTACGGCAATACGCCAAGAAATTGCGATCCGCATCATCGGCGGCTAACCATTCGAAACCGTCCCACGAATCTTCAATTTCATAAAAAGCAGGCGTGGTTTTATATAAATTGTTCAAATCTTTTACCGCAAGGGATAACTTCTTGTGCAAAGGATATTCCTTGAGGAAAAATTCGATACCCTCTTTATAGTTCCATTCTTTAAATTGCCCAAATTCCGAACCCATGAAATTAAGCTTTTTCCCGGGATGCGACATCATATAACCCAAGAATGCGCGTACTCCTGCAAACTTTTCTTCATATTCGCCGGGCATTTTGCCAATCAACGACGCCTTACCGTGTACCAATTCGTCGTGAGAAATAGGCAAAACGTAATTTTCCGAGAAGGCGTACATTAACGGGAAGGTCAATTTGTTGTGATTATAGCGCCGATAGAGCGGATCGTTTGCAATATAGGATAAAACGTCGTTCATCCACCCCATATTCCATTTGAAATTGAAACCAAGTCCGCCGACGCTCGTCGGGCGCGTTATCAAAGGCCAAGCCGTAGATTCCTCTGCAATCATTAAAGCGTAAGGAAAGAAAGAGAAAACGGCTTCGTTTAAACGGCGCAGGAATGCAACCGCTTCCAAATTTTTATTTTCGCCGTAGATATTAGGCACCCATTCCCCTGGATCTTTATCATAATCCAAATACAACATAGAAGCAACGGCGTCTACGCGAATCCCGTCGATATGATATTTTTCGAAGAGGAATAATGCGCTGGAGATTAAAAAGGAAATAACTTCGTTGCGACCGTAATCGAAACGGCGCGTCCCCCAGCCCCTATTTTCCATACGATCCCATTGAGATGCTTCATATAAAGGTTCACCGTCGAATTCATACAAACCAAATGCGTCTTTCGGGAAGTGCGCGGGAACCCAATCGAGAATAACGCCAATGCCTGCTTTATGGAAACAATCAATAAGATACATAAAATCTTTCGGTTCCCCTAAACGAGAGGTTACAGCGTAATAGCCGGTCACTTGGTATCCCCACGAGCCGTCGTAAGGGTGTTCCGTTATCGGCATAAACTCAACGTGCGTATATCCCATATCCGCAACGTAATTTACAAGCTCTACCGCCAATTCGCGATAGGTTAAATAGTTGCCGTCTGGATGCTGTTTCCAAGACAAAAGATTGACTTCGTAAATGTTTAACGGCGAGCTATAAATATTGTTATGTTTTTGCTTGTCCCAATATGCCTTATCCGACCATTTAAACCCTGCCAAATCGTATAATTTTGAAGCGTTGGAGGATTGGGCGTTTGGCGTTTCGGAATGCACTGCGTATGGATCCGCTTTAAAGAGCTGGCGCCCGTCGCTTGTTTTGATACAATATTTGTAAATATCAAATTGCTTCAATCCAGGGATAAACAGCTCAAAGGTCTCCCCGTCAATCATGCGTTGCATTACGTGTGTTTCAGTGTCCCAATTATTGAATTCTCCAATAACGGAAACGCTTTCGGCGCGCGGCGCCCAAACACGGAACACGTACCCCTTCTTTTTGTTCTTCGTCATGGGGTGTGCGCCCAATAATTCGTACGATTTAAAATTTTCGCCGTGATGGAATAAATGCAACGGGAAATCCGTATTATTCACAGTCATAGTCACCCTCCATAATCATGAAAAAATAATAAGTACCGCAAGAATTTGAGCTACACTATTTATTATGTACTATTATACTATATATTTCTCAATATTTCAAGGGGATTTTGAAAAAAAGTTTGCCGATTTTTAACTTTTTTTCGATAGAATTCCATTTCTTAAAATAAGTACAATGCGACGCATAGTTATTATGTGTGATAAAATAAAATTACTATACCACGCATA
>JAZOVQ010000017.1:0-44856 GCA_045658805.1 Candidatus Scatosoma sp. | reverse complement strand
GACATGGCTACGATCCGACTTGCTTGATTCCCTTCAATATGGACGTCTTGAATGAGGCTATTGAGGCGTATAAAGCGCAATACGGCTATGGCGTAGAAATTGAAATTACCATTTCGTTCAGCATCTATCAAAGATCCACGCAAACGTATCTTGATCACATTATGACGTTTGATCCAATTGCATAAACGGCAAACGGCAAACGGCAAGAATTTAACAAAAAGCGAGGGGAGCACACGTTGCTCCTCTCCATTTTTTTACGCAAATATTTTTTCTTAATCCTTGTCTTATTTGGGTAAAAAGTGGGTATATATAAAAAGTATATATAATATTGTAGGGATACAAGCGAGTTTTTTACAAAAATACAGTGAAAACGCTTTGAAAATTTACAAAAATATTGTACAATATAAGGTGACGATATACGGCTTTGCGAGGGAAGAACAGGAAAGCGCGTTTTTGATAAAACGGCAAGGGCAAACCGTACTGATTACGTAAAATAAATTACCGGAGTTTTTCTAATGGGATTGATTAAATTTTTAACTAGCGGTGACGCAAGAAGAAGCCTGAAAAAGTTAAACAAAATGGCTGACGAGGTAGAAGCACTCGAAGGCAAATATCAGGTGATGGACGACGAAACGTTGAAGGCGCAAACGGGCGTTTTGAAAGAACGCTTGAAGAACGGCGAAACGTTGGACGACATTTTGTACGACGCATTTGCGGCGCTTAGAGAAGCGTCCAAGCGTGTATTGAACATGCGTCATTTCCGCGTGCAGATTATCGGCGGTATTTGTTTGCACCAAGGCCGTATTGCCGAAATGCGTACTGGTGAAGGTAAAACCCTCGTGTCTACCTTGCCTGCATATTTAAACGCATTGTCCGGCAAGAGCGTACACGTTGTTACGGTAAACGATTACCTTGCAAAACGTGACGCCGAATGGATGGGTAAGGTTCACAAATTCATGGGGCTTACCGTCGGCGTAGTTGTTCCCGGTATGGAAGACGATGAAAAACGCGAATCGTATAAATGCGATATCGTTTACGGTACCAATAACGAATTTGGTTTCGATTATTTGCGTGACAATTTGAAGACGGATTTGTCTAAGATGGTACAACGTGATTTGACGTTTGCTATCGTGGACGAAGTTGACTCCATTTTGGTCGACGAAGCAAGAACGCCGCTTATCATTTCGGGTAAGGGTGAAAAATCTTCCGACCTTTACGTGCAGGTAGATAAGCTTGTACGTACTTTCAACGGCGGTTTCGACGACGAATTGAAAGAAGCGGAAGCTGAAGCGGAACAAAATTATAAAGCCGATAAGAAAGATAAGAAGAAAGCGAAGAAAAAGAAGATTGAGCTTGACAGCGCTGATTTGGAAGAGGACGACGAGGAAGAATTTGTCGATTACACCAAGATGACGTTGGAAGAACAAGCCAATTATGAAGCGGAAATGGAAGAAAAGAGAGCGGCGGCTTTGGCGGCGGCTCCCGAAGGTAAGCGTTCGCTTGCAGCTGCTAGAGAATGGGATTATATCATTAACCGTAAAGATAAAACGGTTGAACTTACCGACAGCGGTGCAAGAAAGGCGGAAAGATTCTTCCATATCGACAACATTGCGGAAATTGCGCATGCCGATTTGAACCACCACATTCAACAAGCCCTCAAAGCGCATAAAATTTTCAAGCTTGACGAAGATTATATCGTAAGCGAAGGCGAAGTTGTTATCGTAGACGAATTTACCGGTCGTTTGATGAACGGTCGTAGATATTCGGACGGTTTGCACCAAGCAATTGAAGCAAAAGAAGGGGTAGAGGTTCGCAGCGAAAATAAAACGTACGCAACCATTACCCTCCAAAACTATTTCCGTTTGTACACCAAGCTTTCGGGTATGACGGGTACGGCAAAGACGGAAGAAGCGGAATTTAGAACGATTTATTCGCTTGACGTTGTGGAAATCCCCACCAACCGTCCTGTACAACGTGTCGATTTGCCCGATATGGTATATTCGACGGTAGACGGTAAAAAACGTGCAATCGTAAACGAAATTATGCAACGCCACGAAAGCGGTCAGCCTATCCTGGTTGGTACTTCGTCCGTTGATAAATCGGAAGAAATTTCCCGTTTGTTGAAGAGAAACGGCGTTAAGCATAACATTTTGAACGCAAAGAACCACGAACGCGAAGCAGAAATCGTTGCGCAGGCAGGTCGTTATGGCGCGGTTACCATTTCCACCAACATGGCGGGCCGTGGTACCGACATTTTGCTCGGCGGTAACCCCGAATATTTGGCGAAGAAGCGTTTGAGAGAAGAAGGTGCAACGCCCGAAGATATCGAGCTTGCAATCAGTATGTATATCACCGACGTGCCCGAAAACATTATGGCGCTTCGTGAAAGATATAAGAAAGTTTACGAATATTATAAGAAGGATACCGACGCGGAAAAGGAAAAGGTAATTGCAGTGGGCGGTCTTTGCATTATCGGTACCGAACGTCACGAATCCCGTCGTATCGACAACCAGCTCCGCGGTCGTTCGGGCCGTCAAGGCGACGTTGGTATGTCCGTATTCTTCTTGTCCCTTGAAGACGATCTCGTTATGCGTTTCGGCGGCGAAAGAATGAAATCTTTGTACCGCTTGTTCCGTATCGACGAAGATACCTGCTTGCAATCGAGAATGCTTTCGCACGGTATTGAAAACGCGCAAAAGAATATCGAAGGCAGAAACTTTGGTATCCGTAAAAACGTATTGCAATACGACGACGTAATGAACAAGCAACGTATGGTTATGTACGAAGAACGTATGAACGTATTGCGCGGCGCAAACGTGCACGAACAAGTTTTGATGTACGTTCCCGATTTCGTTGCGGACACGGTAGCGGCTACGGTGAATATCGAAGATATGCCCGAGCTTTGGAACGAAGCGGAATTGAACGCAGCGCTTGAAGCGAAGTTGTTGCCCGAAGGTACCAATTACGTTACTAGAGAACGCTTGATGAAGTGGGATTATGAGCTTGCTATCAAGAAGATTACCAATAAGGTTATCAAGGAATACGAAAAGAAAATTGAAGAATTGAAAGAACAGGGCGTTGATTTCCATAACGTAGAACGCAGAGTGCTTTTGATGACGGTTGATAGAAACTGGATCGACCATATCGACGCTATGGATCAATTGCGTAAGGGTATCAGCCTTCGTGCGTATGGCCAAGTGGATCCCGTTATCTCGTATAAGAAAGAGGGCTTTGATATGTTCGACGAAATGGTTGAACGTATCCAGCGTACGACGATTAGCGTGCTTTTGAAAGTAAAGGTTGAGGTTCGCCCTAATCCGAACATTACCACGCAGCGTGTAAACGTTACGCCTAGCGCTCCCGCGGCAAACAATGCGCAAAACCCTGCGCCTACCCCCGCGCAACCGAGAGTGATTCGCCGTCAAATGCCTGAACCCTTGACCAATATGTCCTCGTTCAAGGCAAGACAAGAAGCCTTCGAGGCAATGAGAAAGGCACAAGAAGAACAAGCAAAAGCGCAATCGGAAGAAAAGAGCGAAGAAAATAAATAAGGCTTAATAAGCTTGAAGATTGTAAACTTTTAAGGAATTTATATGTTTAAAGCAGATGATTATAGATTGAAAATTCAAGGCATGCGCGTGATATTGAAAGAGGCGGAATACGCCCTTGATATCGAGCATTTGCGTCCCCGTCTTGCCGAGCTTGAAAAGGAGCAGGAAAGCCCCGACGTTTGGCAGGATTTGGAAAAATCGACGAAAATCGGCAGAGAAATTGCGAGCATTCGCAATAAAATTACCGCTTATGAAAAGGGCGAAACGGCGCTTGCCGATGCGGACGACGTTATTGATTTAATTGAAGAAACGGAAGACGAAAGCCTTATCGCGGAATTGGACGAAATGCTTACTACGGCGGAAAAAGACATTGAAGATATGCGTATCCGCGCTATCTTGAAAGGACCGTACGACAACCACAACGCAATGCTTTCTTTGCACGCTGGCGCAGGCGGTACCGAAGCTTGCGACTGGTGCCAAATGCTTTACCGTATGTATTGCCGTTATTGCGAAAAACGTGGCTTCAAGGTATACGAACTTGACCGTGAAGCAGGCGACGGCGCAGGCTTTAAAAGCGTGGATTTCCGCGTGGAAGGCGAAAATGCGTATGGGTATTTGAAAGCGGAAATGGGTGTACACCGTTTGGTGCGTATTTCGCCCTTCGACGCGAACAAACGCCGTCAAACGTCTTTCTGTTCGCTTGAAGTTATGCCTGAAGTTGAAGATGATAACGAAGTGGAAATTAACGACGACGATATTCGTATCGACATTTACCATTCGGGCGGCGCAGGCGGTCAAAACGTAAACAAAGTTGCATCCGCTGTACGTATTACGCACTTCCCGACGGGTATCGTTGTACAATGTCAAAACGGGCGTTCGCAGTTGCAAAACAAAGCAATGTGCTTTAACATGCTCCGTTCCAAGCTGTTGGAAAAGAAAATTGAACAGCGTCAAGCGGAAGCAGCTGCAATGAAAGGTGATGTGAAAAAAATCGAATGGGGCGCGCAAATCCGTTCCTACGTGTTCTGTCCGTATACGCTTGCCAAAGATCACCGTACGGGCTTTGAAAAAGGGGATATCCAATCGGTTATGGACGGCGATATCCACGGCTTCGTAATTGATTATTTGAAAAAATCTTAAAAAAAGGGCGGATTTTCCGCCTTTTTTTAGCCTATCTATGGCAATGTAACACCAACTTTAACTTGACAGGTGCAGTATGTACAATCCGTTTAAAAAGCTTGATATCAACAAAGCCGAGCCGATTATTTTGGGGATAGAATCCTCTTGCGACGAAACGGCGGCGGCTGTTATAAAAGGGCGTAAAATTCTTTCCGATGAGATTGAATCTTCTGCGACCATACAATCGAAATTCGGGGGCGTAGTTCCCGAAATTGCTTCGCGCGCGCATACGGATGCGGTTGCGGAAGTGGTAGAGCGCGCGGTGAAAAACGCGGGCATTACTTATCAGGACATTGACGCGGTTGCCGTGACTTACGGCGCAGGGCTTTTGGGCGCATTGCTTGTCGGCGTATCGTTCGCCAAGGCATTTGCGTTTGCGTTGAATAAGCCCTTGATTGCAGTCAATCATATTCGCGGACATTTGGCGGCGGCGTATTTGGACGAGCCGTCTTTGAAGCCGCCTTTTGTGACGTTGTTGGCAAGCGGCGGACATACGGCCATTTTGTATGCTAAATCGGAAGAGGAATTTGAAATTCTCGGCGCGACGTTAGACGATGCGGCTGGGGAAGCCTTTGACAAGGTTGCGAGAGTGTTGGGCTTGAAATATCCGGGCGGACCGCATATCGAGCGTTGCGCTTTGGACGGACAACCCGTTATTGCAATGCCGAAAATGTTAAAGGGTGGCGGTGGCTATAACTTTTCGTATAGCGGCTTGAAAACGGCGGTTATCAATTATTGCCACACCAAGGAGCAAAAGGGTGAAGAATATTCCAAAGCGGACGTAGCGGCGTCTTTCCAATGCGCGGCGGTGGACGTTTTGGTGGAAAAAACTTTGGCGGCGGCGCAGGAAAAGGGCGTGGATACGGTTACTGTTGGCGGCGGTGTTGCGGCAAACGGGTATTTGCGGACAAGCCTGCAAAAGGCTTGCGATGGCGCGGGCTTGCGTTTGGTTTTGCCTGAAAAACGTTATTGTACGGACAATGCCGCAATGATTGCTTCGGAAGGCTTGGTGCAGTATCGTTTGGGCAATTTTGCGGATATGACGCTAAATGCAAAGGCGTCCATTCCGTTGTCGGCAACGTTGGCGAAACAATAAAGGATAGCGGCTGGTTATGGAACACTTTTTAGAAATTTTAGAGCATGCCGTCTTGGATACTCTGCCGTTGTTGCCGTGGATTTTCTTAATTTACGCGCTAATTGAGCTGTTGGAAAGCAAGGCGGATTTAAGCAAGCTGAACAGCGTAGGCGGTAAGCTGGGGCCGTTGGTGGGCTCGGCTACGGGGTTGATGCCGCAATGCGGCTTCTCCGTTATGGCGGCGAAGTTTTTTGAACAAAAATATATTACGATAGGCACCCTGCTTGCAATCTTTATGGCGACAAGCGACGAAGCGTTTATTTTGTTGTTGTCATCGGGGGAAGGCGCTGTGTGGCTGTTGCCTATGCTGGCTGCAAAAGTGGCTGTCGGGGTGACGGTTGGGTATGCCGCGGACGGGCTGTTACGCCTTATAGGCCGTAGGCAGGTATGCGTTCAAATGCCTATCCAGCAGGATAGTGAGCCTACCACTACGCATGAAATTTTCATGCAACGGTATTTGGAAGAAAAGGAAGTGGAAGTGCGTTGCGCCTGCGGTAGATCGCATTCTTCCGATTCGTGGTGGAAAAATTATTTGCTTTATCCCTTCCTGCACATGTTGAAGGTAGCGGCATTTATTTTCCTTGTCAACTTTGTTTTGACGGCAATTATTCATTCGGTTGGCGAAGAGAAGTTTGTAGCGTTTATGAACAGCAACCGCTTTTTACAGCCGATTATTTCCTGTGCGATTGGGTTGATTCCCAACTGCGCATCGTCGGTGGTTATCACCGAAACGTTCTTGGGCGGCGGTATTATGTTTGGCTCCTGCGTGGCGGGGCTTTGCGCAAACGCTGGTATGGGCTTTGTCGTATTGCTGAAAAACGTGCGGAAATGGAAACGCAACCTTGCGTTGATTGGCGTTTGTTACGGAATTTCCGTTGCAATCGGCTTGCTTATCAATTTGATATATCCTATTTCCGTTGCCATTGTTTAAAAAGGGCGGATGGCGTGGTATAAATATATAAGGAACTTAAAAACGAGGTGCATTATGCAAGAAGTGACCATTAAAGGATTAGAAAACGGAGCGCTTACCGTTGCGCTGTCGGGGGATATTGATCTTGGCAACGCCGAAGCGTTTTACGAAGCGGTAATGGACGGCTATGGCGCAACGCCTGCCGATATCGTTTTCGATTGCGAAAAACTCGATTTTATCGACAGTACGACGCTTGGTACGTTTGTTAAAATTCTTAAAAAAGTAAAATCGGACGGCTACAAAATGAAGCTGGTTGGCTTGCAATCTAAAATCAAGAAATTGTTTTTGATTTGCTCGCTTGATTCTATTATGGAGATTGCGTAACCATGGAACAATTTTCGGTATCATTACCCTTGACGGGTGAATATCTTACGACGATACGTTTGACGACGGGCGGGCTTTGCACGCTGTCGGGTTTTGACGTGGATTCGGCTGAAGATTTTAAGGTTTGCGTGACTGAAAGCCTGCTTATTTTGAAGCGTGAGGGGTATCTTCGCGCGTCCATCGCGTTTACGGTGGGCGAAGGCTTGGGTTGTGAAGTGCGCGGCGAAGAACCGTTTGGCGAAGCGGAAGAATCCATTGAAACGGAAATTTCTCGCGCGCTCTTGTCGGCGTTGCTCGGCGAGGTGGAATTTGAGAAAAATTCCGACGGGAAGGTAAGCAAAATTTCTTTCGTAGGCTGATTGTTCGGTTAAGGTAAGTGTGGACGTATGGCAGATATAAACGAGCTTTTTAAGCAATACAAAGAGAGCGGCGATATTCGTATCCGAAACGAAATTGTCGAAAAACATCTCTACATAGCTGAAATTCTCGCCAAAAAATTTGTGGGGAGAGGGGTTGAGTACGACGATTTGAAACAAGTGGCGTCGTACGCCCTTTTGCGTGGCGTTGACCGCTTCGACCCCGATTTGGGTATGCAATTCTCCACCTTTATCACGCCGACCATTACGGGAGAAATTAAAAATTATTTCCGTGACAAATCCAGAATTGTAAAATTGCCAAGGCGGCTTGGGGAAATTAGCGGAACGGTTAAAAATTATTCGGCGGAATATGAGGCGAAGCATGGCAGTAAGCCAAGCGTGAAAGCTATTGCCGAGGCGCTGTCGCTGACAGAAGAAGACGTTGTACATTCGTTGGAAGTGGGTAACGCATTGTCTTTGGATAGCATTGCAGGCGGCGAGGATGGCGAAAATAACGGCTCGTTATATTCGGTGTTGGCGGACGGTGAGGATAAATATGAAGCCTTTGAAACAAAGGAAGCCTTGAAGTCGGCAATGAAAGATTTTTCAACCACCGAAAAGGCGCTTATCAAATTTCGTTACGTGGACGAGCTGTCGCAAAGCGAAACGGCAAAACGCTTGGGTGTATCCCAAATGTTTGTATCCCGTATGGAAAGAAAATTGTTGTTGAAGTTAAAGGAAAACCTGCAAGATTCCATTTGATAGAGTCTGCTATCAATAAAAAGAGGAGAGAAGCGTTATGATGTTTGAAGTGGACAATTATGATACTTTACGTCACGCTATAGATGCGTTGGCTTCTTTTCTTGGCGCGGAAAACGTGCCTGAAGGCAGTATTTTCGACAGTAAGCTTGTGGTAAGCGAATTGCTTGGCAACGTCTTGCGTCATGCCAACGGGCGGGCAAAATTGCATTATGAAATCAAGGACGGATGTGTGGAGCTTCGCATTGAAGGGCAAACCAATTACGTGCCGAAGTGTACGCAGGTGACCTGTTCGGACGTGTTCTCGGAGCATGGCAGAGGGTTGTTTATCGTGCAAAAGTTCAGTGAGGAATGTATCTTCTCCGAAACGGACGGAATTAAGGTGCGGATACGAATTACAAAATAAAATAATAAAAACACTCCCCGAAGACGTACGTTTTCGGGGAGTATTATATATAATAAGGAAGGGAGAGGACAGAGGATAAGACATAAAAAAAGCCACCACGAAATTTCGTGATGGCTTCAAATTTCAAGAGAAAGTTCGATGCTGATTAAGAAATCTTAATCGAGAATTGATACATTTTCATAAGCAATTCACTGGGAATTCTATCTCTATATTGACCGAGGTAGATGAAAATCTTACGGAAGAATTCCTTGTTGTCGCCGCCTACAACGTAGTCGGGAAGTTCGTTCATCGTGCCTTTAAACTTCAAGATAAAGATTTCGGTGAATTGATTTCTTTCTTCGGTGTTCAACGTAGCGATGAACGGGTCGAAGCTCTTGCTGTTGTAAAAATCGTAACCAGCGGTGTTGATGTGGGGTGCAAGGGGACGGAAGGTAGGGTTAACTTCTTCAGCCATTTGAACGCCTGCAACGGGGCCGCCTTCATAGGGATACGCTTCTGCATATTCTTCAACGGAGAAGGTTCTATGCAATTCGTCTTTAGCTTTTTCAACTCTCTTATTGGTGAAGAGAAGGATAATAAGCGTGATTACGATAAGGTGTACAAGCGCGATGATTGCAGGAAGCAATGCGATGAGCTTGTCGGAGTGTGCGCTGAATGCTGCGTAGCAGAATACGATTGCCGCCAACAATTCAAGCACGCCGCGTACGATGCTGCCGATACGGTCGTTGCATACGCCGAGTGCTGCGCTTGCCCAAATAAGAGCGATCATTGCCACTGCGATAGCTACAACAAGAATCATATCGTCGCCAGCTACAAGGATGTTTGCAACAGCCGTTGCGTCGGAAGCTGCAAGCGCGAATACTGCAATGAAAAGCCAAGCAAATACAAGGTGAATCAAGTTAGCGAAAACTTCTTTACCCAATTGCTTAATGGTGATAACGAAGTAAAGTACTGCGCCGGCTGCCGTCAAAGCCAAGGGGATAAGGTCAAGTTCGCCGCCAAGGCAAATAGCCGAGAACAAGCTTTGTGCTGCAACACCGCTTGCTGCTGCAAGCGCTGCGAAACGAGCAAAGCCGTCGGAATATTTAGCGAACAACGTGAAGATAGCAAGGACGAGGGCAACTGCCGCGCCTGCAATCAAGAAGAATACGCCATAGCCAAGTGCGCTGGTTGCTTCCAAACATTCGATAGCCATTTTGCCGGCATAGCCGTCCATAGGAAGGAACAAAGCTGCGGCACCAATTGCAACTGCGAGAAGCGCAATAAGGATATTGAAGACGCTCTTCTTTACCTTTTTAGCTCCTTCGGGGGCCGTTGCAGGAGGCAACAGTTCGGGAGCCGGAGCCATAGGCTCCATAGAGGTTTGGTTCATATTACTCATAACAAATCTCCTGAAAAAGAATTTAAAGTTAAAAAGTTTCATTCGAAAAAGGACATATTCCTACGGAATAAAACTAATCATTTTACAGTATTATATCACTTTTTTTGGGGGATGTCAATACTTCGCTTGGAAAAATTCAAATTTTCTTTGAAAAGTTGGCATTTTTTTTACATTTTCTCACAAAAAAAGAATAAAAAAACTTCTTTATGAACAAGAGAAAAGAAAAGTTGCGCAAAACCCCTTGAAAAATTTTTTCTTTTGCTGTATAATATTAAAGTGAGATTAAACGGCAGGCGAACAGTTTGCTTGCGCCGACGAGGAGGACGATATGCCCGAAATGGAAAAAATTGTCAATAATATCGCTGAAAAGCTGGGGGTTAAGCTTGCGTTTTATGCGGAAAGCTTGCCCAAAAAAGACGTGCCTTTTTGCGATAAAACTTTCGAGGGTGTAACGGACGACGGCAATTATACCTTTTTCCGTTTTTTATATAAAAACGTCGGGTACATAGGCGTATTGGAAGGGGTGACGGAAACCCAGCGTAATTACGCAACTTTGCTTCCCTCCTATATCGAAAGCTTTGCTGAAAAGGAAGCTGAACTTTCCAAAACCGATTATTTGAAGAGAATTTTACTTGGCGAATGCTCCACGATGGGTATCTATAAATATGCGGCGAAATATTCAGTAAAAGGTGTGTCCTGCGTTGCCATTGTGCTGCGTGTTCCTCGTTTAATGAAAGAAACGATTGCCGTGCTGGAACAATACGGCGGCAACAGCCTTGATACCGTTGTGCAAATGAGCGAGGACGAATGCGTTTTGGTTAAATTTTTGGAAGAGGAAACGGAGGAATATCGTTCTTCCGTGGATTATGCCGAATTTATCGCGCAGTCGTTAAAGGAAGAGCTGGGCTTGGATATTTTGGCAGGCGTTGGTCCTACGGTACGTGAATTGAAGGACGTTGCCTTGTCCTATGCACGCGCGGAAAACGCGTTGCGCTACGCGGACGTGTTTGAAATTAAGGGTACGGTGCATTCGTACCGTGATTTTATCTTAATCCGCATGTTGGAGGACATTCCCGAAATGAAGCGCGCGGAATATCTTTCCGAGCTTACGGACGAGCATTTTAAAGAAATTTTTGAGGACGAAGAAATGTTATCCACGGCGGAGGCGTTTTTGCTTAGCAGTTTGAACGTTAGCGAAACCTCGCGTAACTTGTATATGCATAGAAATACCTTGCTGTACCGCTTGGATAAAATTGAAAAAGCGACGGGCTTGAACGTGCGTATGTTCTCGGACGCAGTATCTTTCCGTGTTTTGACGGTGTTGTATAAATTATTGAAAAAATAAGGCGTGCAAGTTGCGCGGTAAAAGCATAATTCCCAATTAAAAGGGGCATATTGATTTTTGTAATAACCTTGCGAGGTGAACGGCATGGAACCCAATTGTCAAAGGGAAACGCCCGTAGAGGCAAACGAAATAGAAAAGCAGGAAAAGGAAGAGGCGGCGGTTGACGTTTCCTCTTCTAAATCTTTATATCAGGAAGAAAAGGACGGGGGCATGTCCGAGTTGAACGACAATTCCGCCCCCAAAAAGCGGGCTTCCAAACGCAAAATTTGGCGCTCGATTTTGGCGGTTGCAATCGCCGTTGGACTGTTTTTTGGCGGTATGTGTACCTGCTGGTTTATGCTCGATCCACAGCTTCGCGCGTTATGGGCAACCAAACGGCAAATTCAAAAAGAATATTATGAGGAAATCACGGACGAGGAATTTTACGGCACGGTGTTTTCCGCGGTAAATTATCAGCTGTTGGATGCTTATTCCGCATATATGACCGCGGACGAATATGCTTCCAATACCGCCGATCTTGCAGGCAATAGAAGCGGCGTGGGTATCGTTTTTTCAACGGCGGACGAGGCGGGCAATCCTCGTTTGTTGGTGACGAGAGTGTGCGGCAATTCTCCTGCGGAAAGAGCAGGCTTGCAGCCAGGCGATTACGTTGTCGGGTTTGGAAAAACGGCGCAAACGATTGCGGAAAGCGTTGTCTTTGACGAGTTGACGGGCTTTTTAGCCGAGTTGGCGGACGGCGAAGAATTTTATATAGAAATTATGCGAGGAAATGAGAAAAAACAACTCGTTTTATCCAAGCAGGAATATGTAGAAAATTACGTTTTTTATCGTTCCAAAACCACTTCTTGGCATTTTATTGGCGAGGATGGGAGGACGGAAACGCAAGGGAACAATCCTTTGGATTGTTTGGATACCAAAACGGCGTACGTGCGCTTGGTGCGTTTCGGCGGTAATGCGGCTGACGCGTTTGCTTTGGCAATGCAACGTTTTAAGACGGAAGGAAAAAAGAATCTCGTGCTCGACCTTCGCGGAAACGGCGGCGGCAGTTTGGATATTATGTTGTCTATTGCAAGATATTTTTGTAAAAACGCGCAAGAGGAAGAGCCTGTAGTGGCAATTGCCGATTACGGCGAAGACAAAGAATATTTTACTTGCGACGGCAGTTTGTATAGCGAATATTTTTCGGCGGATAGCAAAATTATGGTATTGGCAGACGGAGACTCGGCGTCCGCGTCTGAGTGCTTGATTGGCTGTATGCTGGATTATGGAGCAATTGCTTATAAGGACATTTGCTTGATAGAGAAAAACGGCGTTGCGAAAACGTACGGAAAGGGGATTATGCAAACCACCTATTTGCTGTTTGCGGACGGGAAAGACGCTGTGCGTTTGACGACGGCTACCATTAGCTGGCCGAAAGGTAATTGCATACATGGTAGGGGTGTTTTAGCTTCCGACGGGGCAATTTCTATCCCTGAAAGCGGTTATGGCGAAGCGGAAATCGTCAAAGCCTGCCAAGCTTGGTTTAATTTTAGTGCTTAAAAAAGGGAAAAGCGTATTTTGCAAGGGGCAGGTACGCGTTGAATATAAAAAATATACGCAAAAGCCCGCACCGAGGGAGGTGCGCGCTTCTGCAATTTATTATGGAGGTGTTTCTGATGAGGAAACAGGGTAAGCATACTTTTTTTGCCGTTTTGGGATAGTCTCCCTTGCAACAAGTTGGTTTAAGTATAACCTACGTTTGCGTAAATTGTGTTGGCGTATTGTGAAAAATTGTTGAAAAAACCCCGCTTCGTTTGCGAAGCGGGTTTTTTTAGTAAGAAGTTATTTGGTTTTTTCAATGGAAGCCAAAGCTTTTTCCACAACGTTTTCTACGGTGAAGCCGTAATGTTTAAACAATTCGCCTGCAGGAGCGGAAGCACCGAAGTCCGTCATTGCAACGATTTCGCCGCAATCGCCTGCATATTTATACCAGCTGTAAGGACAAGCCGCTTCTACGCATACGCGCGCTTTAATAGAGGAAGGAAGAACGGACGCTTTATATTCCGCGCTTTGCTTTTCAAATTCTTCAAAGCAGGGCATAGAAACCACTCTTGCTTTGACGTTTTGTTCCGCCAAAACGGCTTTCGCTTTCACGCAAAGTTCCACTTCCGAACCCGAAGCAATCAACAATACGTCGGGGGTGCCTTCGCAATCTTCCAAAACGTAACCGCCTTGCAAAGCAACTTTGCCGCTGTTTTCGTATTGGGGCAAGTTTTGACGAGTAAGCACAAGCGCCGTAGGTTCTTTACCGCTGATTGCCGAAACCCAAGCAGCCGCCGTTTCCTTGCCGTCCGCAGGACGATATACTTTCAAACCAGGAATGGAACGCAACATAATCAATTGTTCTACGGGTTGGTGGGTAGGGCCGTCTTCGCCAACGCCGATG
Source organism: Candidatus Scatosoma sp. (assembly GCA_045658805.1). GTDB lineage: Bacteria > Bacillota > Clostridia > Christensenellales > Borkfalkiaceae > Scatosoma. Next base: position 31,025 of record JAZOVQ010000017.1, on the reverse strand, counting down.
GAATCGTGCGTCATAATATAAACAACGGGCAATTTCATAAGCGCCGACAAACGCATTGCAGGTTTGCAATAATCGGAGAATACGAAGAAGGTTGCGCAATATGCATGGATACCGCCGTGGAGTTGCATACCGTTTGCAATTGCCGACATAGCGTGTTCACGGATACCAAAGTGAATGTTTCTGCCTGCGAAGTTGTCAGGGGAGAATACGCCAAATTTTACGCTGTCGGTGTCTTTCATATTGGAAAGCGTGGACGGAGTAAGGTCAGCCGAGCCGCCCATAAGTTGAGGGATATGGGGAGCAAGCGTGTTTAATACTTTTGCGGAAGTTTGACGGGTTGCCATAGGCTTTTCGAAATTGTACAAATCTTCAATCGTATCAAAATCGGGCAATTCGCCTGCCATTGCCGCCTTGTATTGCGCCGCAAGCTCGGGATACGTAATTTCGTATTCGGCAAACATTTTTTCCCATTTTGCTTGTGCCTTTGCGCCTGCAATACCAGCGATTGCGCAATGTTCAAACACTTCGTTGGGACATTCGAAAGTGTCGTATGTCCAACCGAGCTTTTCCTTGGTTTTTTGCAGGTTTTCCGCACCCAAAGGAGTACCGTGGCATTTTGCCGAGCCTTCGAGGGGGGAGCCTGCGCCGATGTGCGTATGGCAAATAATAATGGAAGGCTTGTCCGTGCGCGCCTTTGCTTTTTCAATGGCTTCGGAAAGCGCGGTGATATCGTTGGGATTGGTTGCAAGGTCAACGTGTTGCACTTGCCAATTTTGTGCAGCGAAACGCGCGCCTACGCTTTCTTTAAAGGTAATGTCCGTGTCGCCTTCAATAGTAATTTCGTTATCGTCGTAAAAGAGGATAAGTTTGCCTAAAGCATGCGTACCTGCAAACGAGCAAGCTTCGTAAGAAATACCTTCTTCCAAACAGCCGTCGCCGCAAATTGCATAGGTGTAATGGTCAACCACTTTATAGCCAGGCTTATTGAATTTAGCCGCCAAATGCGCTTCAGCAAGCGCCATACCAACAGCGTTGGCAAGACCTTGCCCCAAAGGACCCGTCGTCGTTTCTACGCCTGCGGTGTGACCGTATTCGGGATGACCAGGGGTTTTCGAGCCGAATTGACGGAAATTTTTTAAATCGTCAATCGTCAAGCCCATTCCGTAGAGATAGAAAAGGGTGTAATTGAGCATGGAGCCGTGCCCTGCGGAAAGGACAAATCTATCGCGGTTGTTCCAATTTAAATCCTTAGGGTTAAAGGAAAGGAAGTTTTGGAAAAGGGTGTACGCAATAGGCGCGCAGCCCATAGGCAAACCAGGGTGACCTGATTTTGCTTTTTCAATTGCTTCCGCGGACAGAATTCTGATCGCGTTCATAGTTGTTTTTTGTACGTCCATTTTATCACTCCTAAATAATATATATATTTTATTTTTTATCGAAAATAAATACTCAACCCGTACATGGTATAGGGGAATTGTATTGTTGAGGGGATTTTTGACAAGGGGACACCCCGCTTTTTTTTGTAAAAAATACGCGTTGGCTTTCTTTTTTAAAGCGCGCGCATAATTCATAATCCGCCACTATGTTTATTATAGCGTTTTTTTCTTGTTTTTTCAAGTCTTTTAAGGAAAAAAGTTGAAAAGTTTTTTCAAAAAAGGCGCAAAAAGGCGCGCGTGGAAGATTTTACAAAAAAAGGTTGTGTATTTTTTTGACGAAAGGGCATTTTTTTTGTATAAACCTTTCAAATTTTATTGACAGCTGTACAATGTTATGCTATAATAATTTTGTCACAAAAAGATATGACAATTTTCTATGGAGAAATAAAATGAAGTTGTTTGATGTGTCTACGGACTCTACTAGCGATTTAAAAAAGGATTATGTGGAAGAAAGAGGTATTTGGTTTGTACCTTTGACCTTCACGATGGAAAAGGACGGCGCTTTAACGGAAGGGTTTGACAATTTTGCAAACGAAGAAGAATACGTTGCGTTTTACGAAAAGGTTGCCAAGGGCTTTTTCCCTCGTACGGCAAAATTGAATTACGACGCGCATATGGAACACTTTACCCGTCTTGCTGAAGCAGGGGTAAAGGAAGTGGTACACTTTACCATTTCTTCGGGTTTGGCAAATACCATTACCATTACCACGCAGGCGGCTGCGGACGTAAAGGCAAAATATCCCGATTTCACGGTATACGCTGTTGACCCCTTGACGGCTACGATTGGTCAAGGTATGTTGGTTTCCCTCGCAGCGGATTGCCGCGATAAGGGTATGAATGCAAAGGATACCTACGAGTATATTATGAGTATCCGCCAAAAAATTCAACACTGCATTATCCCCGATAACCTTTTCTATTTGAAGAAGGGCGGTCGTGTATCTGCGGTGTCGGCAACGATTGGTACGATGCTCAACATTAAGCCTATGCTTGCGTTTGACGCGGAAGGTAAATTGAAAACGCTTGAAAAATGCAAGGGTATGAAAAAGGCGTTTGCAAGAGTGGTTGACCACATGGCAAAAGCGCCTATTGATATGGAAAAGCAAGTGGTTGTGGTTGTACACACCAACAATTATAAGGGCGCGGAAGAACTTGCGGCGCTTATCGAAGAAAAAATGGGCGTAAAACCTTTTGTTACGATTATGGGTCCCGTAATTGGCTCGCACGTAGGACCTGGCTCGGTATCCTGCGGTTGGTTGTCCGTAAAAACGCGTGACGAATTGTTTGCGCAGCTTTAATTAAAAAGTAATATAGAAAAAGACGGTTCGCCGTCTTTTTTTTCATGTAAGCCGTTGACTTTTCTTTTCCAGCGTGCTATACTGTAATCAACTGAATAAACGAACAGGCGGTACACCGATTGCGGTCGGTGTTTAAAAGGGAAGATGGAAAGCGTTTTGCGTTGCCACACTGCCCCCGCAGCCGTAAGAATATTTTTGCTTTCGTTCACTGTGTAAAAACGGGAAGGACGGGGGCAGGTACGCGTTGAAATACTTTTTTTCGTGTACGGAATGTTGTAAGTCGGAAGACCTGCCCTCTGTTTGAAGCGACCTTTTTTTCGAGGGGATGCGGAAAAAACGTGTGCATACCGCCATAAGGGCGGCAATTTTCGTTTGCGTTTTTTACTCCGAATTTTCTTGAAAAGGAAACGTTCGGGGTAATTTATTTTTTGAGGTGTTTTATGAAACGTAAACTTCTTGCGATCTTGCTTTGTTTGATGGCCTTCTGTTCCTTGTGCGGCTGCAGTATTTTTGCGCAGCCCGAAAGCAGCCAAAACGCTTCCTGCACTTTGGAATACGTAGGGGAAACCCGTGTGGCGATTGTTGCTGAAACGGACGGCGTAAGCGTGCTGTCCTGTATGGAAAGCTTGCAAAACGAATTGACGTTTGAGTTGTCGGACGGTATGTTAATCAGCTTAAACGGCAAGGCAAACGCGGCGGATTATTCTTCCTGTTGGATGCTGTACACAACGGATGAAACAATGTCGAACAGCGCTTGGGGTACGATAGAATATGAGGGCAAAACGCTTGCAAGCGCGGCGTTTGGCGCGGACGCTTTAATGGTTAAAAAGGGCGAAATTTATCTTTGGGAATACGTCACGTTTTAAGTGAAAAAATATAAAATGGGGCAGGCAGGTACGCAATGAGCGAGAAAAATCCGCTTTCCAATACGGAAAAAAGACAAAAATTATACGCGAAAGCAGATAAGGTGTATTCCGCAAAGGAATATGCCTATCTTGCCGTATTTGTGGCGTTGCTAATTGCGGCGCAGCTTGTCTTATCCGTTGTCCTTGGGGTGGAAGTGGTGTCGGTATTGTTTATCGCCTACGCTTACGTGTTTGGTGCAAAGCGTGGAATGCTTGCCGCAACGGCATTTTCCTTGCTTCGTCAATTTCTCTTTGGATTTTTCCCCGTTGTGCTTCTTTTATATTTGCTTTATTTTAACGGCTTGACGGTCTTTTTTGGGTGGTTGGGCGAGAAAAAGAGGACGGCGTTGGAAAGCAGGCAATTGCCGATAGTTATGGTGTTTTCTTGTATCGCAACCCTTTGTTTTACTCTTACGGACAACGTAATTTCTCCGCTTTTTTTGGGGTATACGTGGGAGCAAACCAAGCTTTATTTCGTGGCTTCCGTTCCTGTTGCCATAGCGCACGTTGTTTCGGTTGGTATATCGGTATTTTTGCTGTTTTTGCCATTGAAACGAATTTTCATTCTTTTAAAACGAGGGCTGTAAACGGCTTCGGAGCGAGATAGCGGTGGGGACAAAGGGCTTTTCCGCACTGAAAAATGAAAAAATATGAAAATATTTCATATTCAAGGGATACAAATCCGAAAAAAGTATTGACATTTACGTTTATTTGCGTTAAAATAGTAGCATGAGAAATTATATAACCGATATTTTGCGGTTTTGCGCGTTGACGGCAAGCCGAGAAGTCGGGCTTGATTTCGTAAATCATTAACGGACGGAGTTTATTATGGCAAGATACGTCGAACGTAATTTATATGAAAACGAAGTGATTGTCGAAAAGGCAGACCGTGACGCATGGGCGCTTCTCGGTTGGTGGGTGCTGGGTATCCTTTTCTTTTGGGTATTGTTTGTTCCCCTGATTACGGCAATTGCAAAAACGGTACAATTTAAGCATACCGAATTGGTTTTGACCAACAAGCGTATCATTCGTAAAACGGGCGTATTCCACAAAAAGGTTTTCGACGCGCCTTTACATAAAGTGCAAAGCGTATACGTTGTCGCTGGTTTCTGGCATAGAATTTTTAATATCGCATCCATTCGTATCATTACGATGCACGGTATTATCATTGATAGAATTGCGGACGCGGACGATTTCAAGTGTACCATTTTAGGTCAACTTGATATGTTCCAATCGGACAACATGGCTCGTCAAGCGGAATGGACGGCAAACGCTTTGTATCGTTTGAACAAGCAAGAAGCGCGCGCAAAGCAACAAGCGGAACGTAGATATTCTCGCAACAATGATTTTGACGAACAATTGGCAGGATATCCTTTCTTCGGGCAAAATCCTTACGAACAAAATACGCAATCGGGCGAGGATAATCAACCCTACGAAAGAAAGTATAAAAAGAAAAAATAATCCGTTGACGTTACGGAGCGGAAACCGTTGCTAATGCGACGGTTTTCATTTTGTCGGACGGCTATTTGGCGGTTTGTTTGGCAGTTTTGTCTGCTTTGCCGTGACGGTTGTAAAATAACGAAAGAAAATTTGGAAATAGGGAACGAAATGGGTAAAGTATTAAAATGTTTGCTTTGGATATTTTTGCCGATAATCGCCTTGGTTGGGCTTGTTTTTGTCGGGGAGAAAGTGTTTTACGCTGATTTTTATTTTGGCGGTTGTGAAATTGTTGCCGATCTTCCCGGTTTGTGGACGGGTTTTGTTCCGCAGGGCTTTGATCAATTAGAGGATGGCACGTTATTGGTGTCGGGTTACGACAATGGCGGAGATCCCTCGGCCGTATACGTAATTACCGAAACGGACGAAATGGCTTGCGAGCTGTATGAGAAAAACGGAGAGCCGTACACCAGCCACGCCGGCGGTATTGCGCATTTTGGCGATTACATATATATCAATAAGAACATAGGCGAGGAATTGGCGGAATGCGATATGTTTTTAGTGTCAGACGTCGTAGACGGGGACGGTAAGGCAACGATTTGCGATAGCTTTACGGTGCCTGCTCGTCTTTCCTATTGCGCGATATATAACGGAAAGCTGTACGGCGGCGCGTTCTATAAGGAAAACTCAAGCTACGATACGCCGGAATATCACCATTTAACCACGCCTTGCGGAGATAAAAATACGGCGCTGATGATGGTGTTTGCTTTGGACCCTGCTACGGGTAAATTGGCAAACGAAATTCCCGAACAAATCTATTCGACCACTTCAAAAGTGCAGGGGATGTGCTTTACGGACAGCGGACGTATGGTGTTGTCTACTTCGTACGGCTTATCCACTTCCGTTTTGTATTCCTACGATTTAACGAAAGCAAAAACGACTACGTTTGATTTCAACGGCACGCAGGTGCCTTTGGCGTATTTGGATTCCGATTGCCTTGCGGAAACGCAGGATTGTCCTCCTATGTCCGAGGGCTTGGAATATAAGGACGGCAAAGTGCTTGTGTTCTTTGAATCGGCTTGTATGAAATATTTGTTTGGTAAAGTAACGGGCGCAAATTATATCTTTTCCTATCCCCTTGCATAATTCTTTTATCAAATTATAAAAATCGCCCGTTGCAAACGCGCAACGGGCGGTATTTTTATGTATTTATGCTCCGCGTAAAAAGGCAAAATCCTTTTCTTCTTTGAAAAACTCCGCAGAGTTGAAAATTTTTAAATTGCAACCGAAATATTTATACGGCTCGCCGCCGGTAACGGCTTCAATCATTCCGTCGCGGCAAAAGCCTTTGCCGAACAAATAGACAAGCTTTATGGCAAGCGCTTCGTCCAAATATCCGATAACGCGGTTTACGGCAATGTTATAAACGTAAACGTTATGCGGATAATCGGGCAGAGGAACGTGTACCAACTGCAGCTGGTCTCCTGCGCGGCTTTGCGCAATTGCGCCCTGTCTATCCTCGTGCTTAACGCCGTGCGCTTTACAGTAGAGAGGAAATTGCAATCCGCTTTTGTTTAAACGCTTGCGATATAGCCAATTTTTTAAAAACGTACCGATACTCATATTTACAGTATACCATATTGCAAAGAAAAAGTAAATAGAATAAAAAGAATTATAGACGGAAAAGGGATACAAAAGCGAGAAAAGATAAAGAAATTAAAAAAATCTTTTGCAAACCCTTGCATTCCGCTTGGGAATTTGTTACAATAGTAACAAAGAAAAGAAGGAGATACAATTATGACGTATGAAAGCGCAAAAGCGATCCTTGAACAAAAAGGTCAAATGCAACTCTTGAAATATTATGATGAACTTGACGAAAATGGCAAAGCAAAGCTATTGAAAGCTATTGAAGAAATGAACTGGAGCTTTGAAGAAGCACTTGCCAATCCCGTGGATTTGAGCGGTAAGGATAGAGATATTCGTCCCATTACGGGTTTGCGCGATAAGGAAATTCAGGCTCGCAAAGCGGAATTTGAAGCCATTGGCGTAGACGCCATTAAGGCAGGCAAAGTGGCGGCTGTTTTGTTGGCTGGCGGTATGGGTACTCGTCTTGGCGTGGATGGTCCTAAAGGCGCGTATGATATCGGTATCACCAAGCCTTTATATATTTTCGAACAACAAATGCGCAATCTGCAAGAGGTAACGGATGCATGCAATTCCATTGTGCCTTTGTATATCATGACCAGTGATAAAAATCACGAACAAACGACGGCGTTCTGGAAAGAACATAACTATTTCGGCTATCCCGAAACGTCCGTAAAATTCTTCAAACAAGATATGGCGCCTGCTGTGGATTACGACGGCAAAATTATCTTGGAAACCAAGGATACCCCTGCATTGTCGCCTAACGGCAACGGCGGTTGGTTCGTGTCCATGAAAAACGCAGGGCTTTGCGACGAATTGCACGAAAAGGGTGTCGAATGGTTGAATATCTATGCGGTAGACAACGTGTTGCAACGTATTGCCGACCCCGTATTTGTCGGCGCGACGATTGAAAGCGGCGCAAACTGCGGTGCGAAAGCCATTTTCAAGACCTTCCCCAATGAAAAAGTGGGTGTTTTGTGCTTGGACGGCGATCAACCCGATATCATTGAATATTACGAATTGTCGGACGAAATGGCAAACCAAAGGGACGCCAACGGTGATTTGGAATATAGCTACGGCGTTATCATGAACTATTTATTCCGCCTTTCCAAATTGGAAGAAATTGCGGATAGAAAAATCCCCGTGCATATCGTTGAAAAGAAAATTGAATGTCTTTGCGAGGACGGCGTGACGAGAAAGCCTGAAAAGGAAAACGGCAAGAAATTTGAAACGCTTGCGGTGGATTTGATTAAGCCCATGGGCAGCGTATTGCCCTTTGAGGTTATTCGTGAAAAAGAATTTGCGCCTATCAAAAACAAGACGGGTGTGGACAGCGTAGAATCTGCGCGTGAATATTTAAAAATGAACGGGGTGGAATTATAATGGCAACGGAATTGGAAGGAAACGTACGCTTACAGCGGTTTATTCAGCTGCTTTGTGACCTCAATCACCAAACGGTGGAGATGTTGCAAACGGGGGATTCGCAAATTTTGTACGCTATGAACGATACGGTGGAAGAAATGTATTCCATTCAGCACGAAGGGAAAGAGGACGCATATACCGCTATCGAAGAGGACGCGCAAATTATTTATCAAAATTTCAATGCCGTTATCACGATGATTCAAAGCAATGAAAAACCCGAATTGGACGAAACGACGTCGTTGGCAATTAAGAAATTTTTGCATAACATTTTCGATGCAAACGTACGTATCGTTATCGCTTACGGATTGGCATAAATAATATACAAGCCCTGAAAGCTGTTTGGCTTTTTAGGGCTTATTTTTTCGTTATTCTCGTACATGGTACCCCCATTTTACAAAAAAAGAGTAAAAAAACAGCGAATGGTACGGCACCGTCCGCTGTTTTTTCGTTGTGTTTATAGGTGGTTATAGCGAATATATCAATGCGCCCAATCCAGCCGATATCAATATCATTAAAATAGGGGAGAGTTTTTTCTTAAAGAGGCATTTTGAAAGGGGTGCTATCGCTATCAAAAGAGCAAAAATAGCAATGCCTTTAAAATCAACGGTAAGGGCGCCGCCATATCAAGAAATTCGTCCTTTTCAAGCCATTTCTTTTTGGATACAAATTCGTTTTCCAATAAGGCAATCATAGCATAGCCGCCGCCGAAAGTAAACAAGCCTATTTTCAACATAGTCAAAAATAGGGACAGACAATTGGTTTGTTTGTTCATATCGTTTGTTTACCTACGAAGTTATTTTTTGTATTATAGCATTTTTTCGTGTAAAAAGCAAGGCCTTTTAGAAGCGAATGACGAAAAGTAACGCTAATGATTTTACCTATGGAAAAAAATCTATCGACATATTGACAAAGCCAAGGGAAACTGTTATAATGAAGCAAATAGCCGAAAAGGGCAAAATACAGTAAGGAGAAAGTGGTAACCCTATAAGCAATGGAAATTATCGAAGAAATCGTAGGCGAACGCCTGCGTTTAAGTGATATCAACAATAGAATGAACGAAGAACGTTTTGCGGATTTACGCGCCTGCGTTGAAAAATTTAAAGGGACGCTCAAGGACGAAAACTTGAAAGAAATGTTCGAGCGGTGTTTCTTCAACACGCTGTATACGACGACGTTTTTTGAAGAGGACGGCTCGGTGTTTATCATCACGGGGGATATCCCTGCGATGTGGCTTCGTGATTCTTCCGCGCAAGTAATGCAATATTTGTTTTTCGCCAAGGAATGCGCTTCGGTGCAAGCTTTGATAAAGGGGCTGCTTAAAAAGCAGTTTACTTATATTTTGCACGATCCGTACGCAAACGCTTTCAACCGCGAGGCAAACGGCAACGGACATATTTACGACAGCGACAAGCAATCGGCGCTCGTTTGGGAAAGAAAGTTTGAGCTGGATTCCCTTTGCTATCCGCTTTGGCTTTTGATAAAATATTATCGCCAAACGGGGGACGAAAGCTGTCTTGACGGCTTGTTTGTAAAGGCGTTTGACGCCATAATCGACGTTTTCCGTATCGAGCAAAACCACGCGGAGCAATCTAAATATTACCACGAAATTTACAATCGTCCTCAAACGAGATGGTGTGGGCATGGCGAGCCTGTTTCGGGCGGCGGTTTGGTTTGGTCGGGGTACCGTCCCAGCGATGATAAGTGTACGTATGGCTATTATTTGCCTGGCAATATGTTTATTGTGGCGGTATTGACACAGCTTGCGCCGTTGTTTGCAAACGTTTTAAAGGATACCGCACGCGCGGAGATTTGCCAAAGCTTGGCTATGGAAATTCAAGCGGAATTGCAACGCCTTGCCGTTGTGGAAAAGGACGGCGTAAAGGTATACGCTTTGGAAACGGACGGCTTGGGAAATTACAATTTAATGGACGATGCAAACATTCCCAATTTGTTGGCGATGCCCTATTACGAGTATCCCTATATCGACAAAGAAATCTATAAAAATACGCGTGCGTATATGTGGAGTTTGAAAAACCCTTATTATTTCGAGGGGAAAGTGTTGACGGGGATAGGCAGTCCGCATACGCCGATAAACCGTGTGTGGCCGCTGTCGCTTATCATTTGCGCGTTGACCAGTGACGACAACGCGGAGATAGAAAATTGCGTTCGTATGCTTACAAACAGCACGGGCGGCACGGGGTATATTCACGAATCGGTGGATAAAGACGACGATACAATTTATTCCCGTTCGTGGTTTGCGTGGGCAAACTCGCTGTTTGCATATTTAATTTTGGAAAAGGGAGAAGCGTTTATTTGACGGTTGTGAATGAGAAAGGAGTGTAAAAGATGAAAACGATAAGGCTGGACGGCGGCTGTACGCTGTATGGTTACGCTTTTGGGAAAGCACCTGCAAAACCCAATGAAATTATCGGTGAAGGAATGCCTGCGTGTATCCCCGGAAACGTGGAAAACGCCTTGATGGATGCAGGGTTGTTGCCTAACGTGTACGAGGGAACGAACGTTGAAAAAACGAGAGGATTCGAGCTGTACGATTGGTGGTACGTAAAGGATTTTGACGTAGACGTATTGCCTGAAAATACGGAAAACGTACTTGTGTTTGACGGCGTGGACACTTACGCGGAATATTTTGTAAACGGCGAAAAAAATGTTGACGAGAGGCTCGGACGCAACTTTAATCGGGTTCTCTTATATTCGTAAAGCCAGCTATATGTTGGGGTGGGATTGGGGGCCCATGTTGCCCGATGCAGGTATTTGGAAGGACATTTACCTCATTGACGGAAACGCGCCTCGTATCACCGACGTACGCATTTTACAAAAACACGAAAATTCGAGGGTGTTCGTTACGGTCAACGTGACGACCAACCTTCCTGCAGATATAAAAATTGACGTTGTTGCGCCTAACGGACAAACGTTTACGGCGGCAAACGGCGAAGAAGTCGAAATTAAAAATCCTCAACTTTGGTGGCCCAATGGCTATGGCGAACACCCCTTGTATAAGGTGGTTGCCCAATGCCTTGCGGATGGAAAAATTGTAGACGTCAATGAAAAGAAAATTGGTCTTAGAACGTTGTACATAAGCCGTGAAAAAGACGAATGGGGAGAGGAATTTTGCTATAAAATCAACGGTGTAAAAATCTTTGCGATGGGCGCCGATTATATTCCCGAGGACAACATTTTAAGCCGTTTGAATAGAGAAAGAACGGAAAAGCTGTTAAAGGATTGTATCTTTGCCAATTTCAATTCTATCCGCGTATGGGGCGGCGGTTTTTATCCGCACGATTATTTCTTCGAGCTTTGCGACGAGCTTGGCTTGATTGTATTTTTAGATTTAATGTTTGCTTGCTCCGCATATCCCAGTGACAAGGCGTTTTACGAAAACGTCAAGGCGGAAGTTATCGACAACGTGCGCCGTTTCCGTCACCACGCTTGTATCGCGGTTATTTCGGGTAACAACGAAATTGAAGAGCAAGCGGCTATCCCCGATTGGTGGAAAAAGGACGAGAAAAAGGCATATTTACAGCTTTTTGAAAAGGTAATTCCCCAAATTATCAAGCAAGAATGTCCTGAAATTTCCTTTGTGTCTTCCTCGCCCTCGGCGTATGGGAAATTTAAAGATCCCACCAGCGAAAAGGCAGGGGATTGCCATTATTGGCAGGTATGGCATGGCAACCGTCCGTTTGCGGAATATAGAACGCATTTCTTCCGTTTCTTAAGCGAATTTGGTTTCCAATCCTTCCCTGCTATGAAGACCATTGAGGAATTCACTTTACCAGAAGATAGAAATCCGTTTAGCCTCGTCATGGAATTGCATCAACGCAATGCGGCGGCCAACGGTAAAATTTTGAATTATTTATCGCAAACCTATTTGTATCCTACGTCGATGGATCGTTTGGTATACGCGTCCCAGCTTTTGCAGGCGGAAGCTATCAAATACGGCGTAGAGCATTTGAGAAGAAACCGCGGTAGATGTATGGGCACGCTGTATTGGCAACTGAACGATTGTTGGCCCGTAGCAAGCTGGGCAAGCGTTGACAGCAACGGCAGATATAAAGCGTTGCATTATCAAGCGAAGAGATTTTACGAGCCTATTCACATTTCCTGCGCGGAAACGGGTGAATATTCCGTACGTAAAGACATTACGCAGGAAAGATGTGTCGATTATGAAACCAAAGCGCATATCTTCGTCAACAACGATACGATGCAAGACGTAGAAGGGGTTGTTTCGTGGAAACTTTGCGACAACGTAGGCAACGTATTGCAAAGCGGCAGTGAAACGCTTGCGGTAAAGGCGCTTTCGTATGCAAGCCTTGCGGAAATGGATTTCCATAAGACGGACGTAAGAAGAAATTATTTGTCTTTCGCTTTCACCGTCGATGGAAAGGTTGTTTCTTCGGGGATTGTGTTGTTCACCAAACCGAAGCATTATTATTTCGTCAACCCGAATATCCAAGTGGAAGTGCGCGGGGACGAGTTGGTGGTTACCGCTGATGCGATGGCGCAATACGTTTATATCAATAACCAAAACGAGGACCTCGTTTTGTCGGATAACTTTTTCGATATGGACAGGGGACAAAAAATTGTTAAAATTATTTCCGGTGATGTTAGCAATTTGTCGGTTAAGACGGTTTTTGATATTAGATAACAAGAAAAAAGGACGAACAGGGATGTTCGTCCTTTGTTATATATTTTTTTAAATGCAGGCACCATGTACGCGTTGAAAACGTGATTTTATCGAAAAATAGGCAATTTTAAAACTTCGCAAGCTGATTTTTTCGATAGGTTAAAGGGGAAAGGTTTTCCTTCTTTTTAAAAATCAAACCGAAATAATTTGCGGAAGAAAAGCCGCACAGCTCGGCAATTTCATTTACCGTTTTATCGGTGGAAAGCAAAAGGTGCTTCGCCTTGTTCAACCGTACGGACAACAAAAAGTCGATGGGAGAGCGTTTGGTGTATTTTTTGAAGTTGTACAAAAGGGTAGGTTTAGAAACAAAAAAGCATTCGGATAAAAAATCCAAGGTCAAATTTTCGTTGTAGTGTACGTTTAAATAATCAATCACTTTCAAAACCAGAGGGGGAATGGCGTGTTCGGCAACCGCTTGCGGCGCTTGTCGGCTGTCCGTTGATTTGTTGAGTAAATACACGCCGTAGGCAAACAGCGCGCGCAGTTTGTGGTCAAAATTTTTCTTGCTTTTATCCAAGGTGTACCCCTCTTCAATAAGCTGCGTCAACGCCTTGGCTTCCGTTGGTTTTAACTGCAAAATTTGCAAGGATTTTCCGTCTAAAACTTCCCTTTGAAAGGGATCGAGATAGGCGGGGGAAACGTTGACGTTATGGCGTTCAAAAGGACCGCCTTCCGTCTTATGCACCACGCGCGGCGGAATAACGATAAGGGTAGGCGCGTTTAGCTTATACAACGCGTTTGATAAGAAAAACAAACGGCTCCCCTTAGATAAAAAATAAATTTCGTAATGGGAATGGGAGTGAAAATCGTGCATCGACCAATCGTCGTTTCGTATAGACTTATCCAGTTCAATATAAGGCATTTTTCACCTCGTTATTTTTATAATATATATGTAATTCTATTAAATATTATCATTTTTTATATTGAATTGTCAAGCGAAATAATGGTATAATATATACGTAAAAAGAAAAAGTGAGGTGGCTTTATGGTAAAAATTATGCAATTTGGCGAGGGGAATTTCCTGCGTACGTTTGTGGACGTATATTTTGATACGTTAAACAAAAATAGACAGGGCATGTACGAGGTGAACATTGTAAAACCCATTACGTTTGGTACGTTGGAACGCTTTGAAAAGCAAGGCAATAAATATCACGTTGTGCTTCGCGGTATGAAAAACGGTGAACAGGTAGAAAACGTGTACAAGGTAGACAGCTTGTCGCAGGTTATTGATCCGTTTAACGATTATGCGTGTTATGCGGCGCTTGCAACGGACGCCGATTTGAAGATTATCGTGTCCAATACGACGGAAGCGGGCATTTGTTTTAACGGTGCGGACGCTATGGATGGCTTTGACGGCATTACCTATCCTGCAAAATTGACAAAATTCCTTTACGATAGATTTAACGCGGGTTTGGACGGGGTATACCTTTTGCCTGTGGAATTGATTGACAACAACGCAGACGAATTGAAAAAATGCGTTGAAAAATATATTGAACTTTGGAAGTTGCCCACCGCGTTCAAGCAATGGAACGAGGAAAAGAATTTCTATTGCAACACGCTTGTAGACCGTATCGTATCGGGGTATCCCCGTGACGAAAAGACGAAAGCGCATTTGGAAACGCTTATCGGGGAAAAGGACGAGTTAATGTCCATTGGCGAACCGTTTGGGCTTTGGGCGGTAGAAAACAAGGGCAACGTATCCGAATATATCAAAGAGGGCGTACACAACATTGAAGTGGTGTTGACCAACGACATTGGTTATTATAAAAAGAGAAAGGTACGCGTTTTGAACGGCAGCCACACCAATCTTGTACCTGCAGGGCTTATGCTTGGCGCAGTGACGGTGTACGATTGTATGGCGGATAGTAAGCTGTCGGCGTTTGTGGAAGATACGCTGAAGGCGGAGATTATTCCTTTTGTTTCCGATGATATCGCGGCAACGACGGTGTTTGCGGATAGCGTGAAGGATAGATTTATGAACCCTTTCTTAAACCACCAGCTTATTAGCATTTCCCTCAATTCCATTTCCAAATGGAGAGCGAGAGTGTTGCCTTCCTTTAAAGATTATTACGAACGCTATGGCGAAATTCCGCCCTGCCTCACCATTGGCTTCTCCTATTTGATGGCGTTGTATTCCACCTTGAAAAAATCGGGTGGCGATTACGTGGCGTGCTTGCCCAGCGGCGAAGTTTCCTTCAAGGACGATTTGCCTTATTTGCAATATTTCGCAAACGGCGGCTCGGTGGTTGACTTTATGGCAAACGCTGACGTTTGGGGGGAAGATTTGACGGCGTACGCAGGGTTTGCGGAAGCGGTGTTTGGCAACGTAGAAAAAATTAAGAATGGGCAAGTTCTTATTTAACGAAATTTCGCAAAGGCTTGCAATTGCTCGTAAGCCGTAGAGTAGGGCGCTGTTTGCGACTTTAAATAAATTGCAATAAAACAGCTTAATGGAACAAATAAGCGAAACGTTTGAGAAGGTAGACGTATGAATATTTACGAATATATGAACGTAGCGGAAAACGAAAAGCCGCTGGATAGAATTGTAACGGACGGTGGCTTTTGCGCCATTTTTAGAACAATTGCGTGTATCGGCGACAGTCTTTCTTCGGGGGAATTTGAATCGATTACACCTGAAGGCACAAAGCGTTATCACGATTTTTACGAATATTCCTGGGGGCAATTCATAGGCAGATCTTGCGGCAGCAAGGTGTACAACTTTTCGCAAGGCGGCATGACAGCGAAAACGTATATGGAAGTTTTTGCGGACAACAAAGGCTTTTGGGACCGCAATAAGCTTGCGCAGGCGTACATTATTGCGCTTGGCGTAAACGATGTTTCTAAGCATTTGAACGGTGAATTTGAGCTTGGCGAATTGTCGGATATTGACGTGAACAATTATCAAAACAACGCCAAAACCTTTATCGGTTATTACGCGCAAATTATCCAACGCGTGCAAGAATTACAGCCGCGCGCGAAGATCTTTTTGGTGTCCCCTCCGCAAAGCGGCAACGCGCAGGAAGAAAGAACGCAAAAATATAAAATTGTCCGCGATTTGTTGCATGGGTTGACAACGATCTTTAAAAACGTCTATTTGTTGGATATGTTCGAATACGCACCCAAGCAGGACCAAGAATTTAGAAGTAAATTCCTTTTTGGGCACATGACGCCGACGGGTTACGTGCTTGGCGCGCGTATGATTGAAAGCTATATAGATTATATCATTAGAAAAAATCCCGACGATTTCAAGCAAGTTGGTTTTATCGGTACAGATTTATATTATGAGGACGAAAAATGAGCGAAGTAATCATTAATGAAAAGGACAACGTAGGCGTATCGCTGGACGGAAACGAACAAATCCCTGCTGGGCATAAGTACGCACTGCGGAAAATTTCTCAAGGCGAATACGTTATCAAGTATGGTGAAATTATCGGTAGGGCAACCGCGGAAATTGCCGAGGGTGAATGGGTGCATACCCACAACGTAAAATCGCATTTGGACGAAAACGTGGCATACAGGTACGAGTTTAACGCAAAAACCATGCCCAAAACCCACGCGACATTCAAGGGCTTTAAGCGTGCAAACGGCAGGGCTGGTATTCGTAACGAAATTTACATAATTCCCACTGTGGGTTGCGTCAACAACGTATGTATCCGTTTGGCGACGGAAGCCAAGCAGTATATTTCGGGCAGTATTGACGGCGTATACGCGCTTACGCACCAGTTTGGCTGTTCTCAACTTGGTGACGATAACGAAAATATTAAAAAATTGCTTTGCGCCGTTGCGCTCAATCCCAACGCTTCCTACGTGCTGTTCGTAGGGCTTGGCTGTGAAAATAACGGAATGGACGGTATCAAAGAATATCTCGCGCCGTACAATCGTGACAATATCGAATATTTCAACTGCCAAGAGGTGGAAGACGAGCACGAATACGGTATGCGTATTTTGGAAAATTTCATTGACAAAGCCAAAGATTTGCAACGAGAAGAAGTGGATTTTTCCGAGCTTTGCATCGGGTTAAAATGCGGCGGCAGCGACGGATATTCGGGCTTGACGGCAAACCCGCTCGTAGGGAAAATTACGGATAAAGTGGTATCCTTAAACGGAAGCGCCATTTTGACCGAAGTCCCTGAAATGTTTGGCGCGGAACAGCTTTTGATGAATAAATGTAAAAACGAGCAGGTGTTTGAGGCGTACAAAAAGATGATAGAGGATTTTAAAGCCTATTACACCAATCAAGGCTTCCCTGTGTACGAAAACCCTTCGCCTGGCAACAAAAAGGGCGGTATTACGACGCTGGAAGAAAAGTCCTTGGGTTGTATTGAAAAGGCAGGTTCGACGGAAATTGTGGACGTTTTAGAATACGGCGAACAGGTAAAAGAGGTAGGCGTGTCCGCGTTGAATGCGCCTGGAAACGATTTAATTGCCGCAACGGCGCTTGCCGCAAGCGGTTGCCAAATCGTATTGTTTACGACGGGCAGAGGAACGCCGTTCTCTACTTTTGTGCCGACAATGAAGATTGGCACCAACGACAAAATTTCGGCTTTTAAAAACGGCTGGATTGATTTCAACGCCTATTCGATGGACGAGGACGGGCTGTTCAATTTGCTTGTGCAAACCATCAATGGAGAATACGTATGCAAGAGCGAGGACGTACGCGAAATCGCATTTTATAAAACAGGAGTAACGTTATGAGCTATATTAAAGACAACTTTTTATTGACCAATAAAACGGCAGAGCGTTTGTATTTCACTTATGCAAAGGATATGCCCATTTTCGATTATCATTGCCATTTGCCCGAAAAGCAAATTTTGGAAAACGCTTCCTTTAACGACGTTTTTGAAATTTGGCTTGCAGGCGACCATTATAAGTGGCGCTTGATGCGCAATTACGGCAACAATGAAGAATATATCACGGGCGGCAAGAGCAACAAGGAAAAATTCCTTGCGTATTGCCGTGTGCTTGGTACGGCGTTTGGCAACCCCTTGTATCACTGGTCGCAGGTGGAATTAAAAGAGTTTTTCAATTGCGAAATTGAAATTAACGAAGAAAATGCGGAGTTGATTTGGGATTGGTGTAACGAATATATCAAGCTCAACAACATTACGCCGCAAAGCCTTATCGAAAAATCCAACGTAACGCATTTGTTTACGACCAACGAAATTTTCGACGATTTGTCCACCTTCCCTGCAATTGCGGCAAAGGGGTACAAATTTAAGGTTATTCCTGCTTTCCGTGCGGATAAAATTATGAATATTGAAGAGGAAAAATACAACGAATTTATTGAAAAGCTGGGTACCATGTCCGCGTTGAATGAACTTGAAGCGAAAATTGAAGAACGCTTGCAGGCGTTTATTGCAGTGGGTACGACGGCGGCGGACGTAGCGTTGCAATGCGTATATCCCATTGCGGAAAAAGCGGAAGCGGAAAAGGTGTTTGCAAAGCGCAGAAGCGGGGAGGCGGTAACGGAAGCGGAAAGCGAAATTTTCAAAGGCTACCTCACGTATTTTCTTTTCAAGTTGTACGCAAAATATGGCATTGCAACCGAATTGCACGTAGGCGCAATGCGCAACAACAATTCGCAAATGCTTGCAAAGCTTGGTTTGGATACGGGGTATGATAGCATTGCCGAGGATAATTCCATTAAAAATATGGCGCGCTTGTTCGACGCTTTGAACAACGAAAACAGCCTACCCAAAACCATTGTGTTTAACTTAAACCCTAAAATGAATACGGAAATTATGACCTTAATCGGCGCATTCCAAAGCGACGAGGCGAAGGGCAAAATGCAGTATGGTCCCGCTTGGTGGTTCTTGGATAACAAAGTGGGTATGGAAAAGCATTTAGAAGATTTGACGGCAACGGGGCATATCGGGGCGTTTGTTGGTATGTTGACGGACAGCCGTTCGTTGCTTTCCTATCCTCGTCACCATTATTTTAGACGTATTTTGTGTAACTATTTCGGTGGCATGATGGAGCGCGGCGAAATGACGCAAGACGAAGGCTTGGTCGGCGAAGTAATCAAGGATATTTGCTATCGCAATTCCATTAAATATTTAGGCGTATAACAAAAAGGAGTGTGTAATATGGAAAAGAAAATTCCCGTAGTCGTTATTAAGGAATTGTCTGAAACGGACAAAATTTTAACGGCGTTAAAAATGGACGGTATTAATACGGCGGAAATCACTTTCCGTACCGCGTGCGCGGCGGAAGCAATTGCGTACGCTTGTAAAAATTATCCCGATATGAGTATCGGCGCAGGTACGGTTATCAATGCGGAACAATGCGAAAGAGCGTTGGCGGCAGGCGCGCAGTTTATCGTATCGCCCGGTCTTTCTCCTGCCGTTGCAAAAATTTGTAACGAGCGCAATATCCCGTATTTCCCTGGCTGCGTAACGCCTACGGAAATTATGGCGGCGTTGGAATTGGGGATTACGGTAGTAAAATTTTTCCCTGCAAACGTATACGGCGGTTTAAAGGCAATGAAAGCGCTTGCGGCGCCTTTCCCTCAAATTAAGTTTATCCCTACGGGCGGCGTAGACGCGAGCAATTTGGACGAATATTTGGCTTGGGAAAAGATTTACGCGGTGGGCGGTTCTTTCTACGTAAAGGACGCCTTGGCGAAAATGGAAAACAAATAAAAGAGTAAGTTGATTATGAAATATGATATTATTATTCAAGGCGGACAATCCAACGCAGACGGTACGGGGCGCGGTCCCGTTTCCTGCGAATTGGCGCCGATGTCGGACGTTTGGTACGTTGAAGCGGAAAAGCGTATAGAATTTCCCGAAAACGGAATGCTTATTTTTTACGCGGATAAACCCTTGCAAATTGTTCCTGCGCAAGAACGTATGGTAGACGGTGAAATCACGGGTGATTTTTCGCTTACCTTTGCGGAAATGTACAAGAAAGCAGGCTTGTTGGAAGAAGACAGACAGCTTCTCATTGTCCGCGCGGCGATTGGCGGTACGGGCTTTATGCGTAAGCAATGGGGGCTTGGCAATCTTTTGCACAACAAGCTTGTCGAAATGACCGATTATGCATTGTCGCTTGGCGAAGACTGCCGCGTCGTTGGTTTTTTATGGCACCAAGGGGAACACGACGCATTTGAAAAGAATGAGCCTGACACCTATTATGGCCAATTGATGCAAACGGTGGCGGACGTGCGCGCGAGATACGGCGTAGACATTCCTTTTGTCGCAGGGGATTTTGTAAACGAATGGAAAACCAAAAATATTGAAAGCTGTGCGCCGATTGTTGCAAAAATTAGAGAAGCGGTAGCTGCGATGGGCAACGCGGCGTTTGTAGAAACTGCCGATTTGCGCTCCAACAACCAAGAGATTGGAAACGGTGACGACATTCATTTTAGCCGTGAATCGTTGCACGTTCTCGGTAGACGCTATTTTCAAGCATTTTCAAGCATTTTCAAGCATTAAGAAATAAGGAGTTAAAATAAAATGAAAAAAATTGTAACGTTTGGTGAATTGATGTTAAGACTTGCGCCCGAAGGCTATCTTCGTTTTGTGCAAAGTGATAAATATGAAGCAACTTTTGGCGGCGCGGAAGCAAACGTAGCCGTATCCTTGGCGAACTATGGCATGGACGTAGCGTTCGTGTCCAAGCTTCCCACCCACGAAATCGGTCAATCGGCGGTTAATTCCTTGCGTAAGTTCGGCGTAGACACCAGCAAGATTGTCCGCGGCGGCGAAAGAGTGGGCATTTATTATTGTGAAAAAGGCGCAAGCCAACGCCCCTCGAAGGTTATTTATGATAGAGCGTATAGCTCTATTGCTATGGCGAAAAAATCCGATTTCGATTGGGATAAAATTTTTGACGGCGTGACCTGGTTCCATTTTACGGGCATTACGCCTGCTTTGAGTGACGAAACGGCGGAAATTTGCGTGGAAGCTTGTAAAGCGGCAAAAGCGAAAAATATTACCATTTCCTGCGATTTGAATTTCCGTAAAAAGCTTTGGAGTAAGGAAAAGGCAGGACAGGTTATGGGCGCGCTTTGCCAATACATTGATTATTGTATCGCAAACGAAGAAGACGCGAAGGACGTCTTTGGTATCGAAGCGGACAACACGGATATTTACGGCGGCAAGCTGGATAGAGAAGGGTACATTTCCGTTGCGAAAAAATTGACCGAACGCTTTGGTTTTAAAGGGGTTGCTATTACGCTCCGCGAAAGCAAATCGGCAAACGACAACGATTGGTCGGGTATGCTTTACACGAACGGCGAAGCGGTGTTCTCCAAGAAATATTCCATGCATATCGTAGACAGAGTGGGCGGCGGCGACAGCTTTGGCGGCGGGTTAATCTATTCGCTTGTCAACGGCTTCTCGGCGCAACAGGCCATTGAGTTTGCAGTTGCGGCAAGCTGCTTGAAGCATTCGATTGAAGGGGATTATAATATGGTTTCCGTTGCGGAAGTTGCCAACCTTGCAGGCGGCGATGCAAGCGGACGCGTACAAAGATAACGACAACGGATAACGGCGGCATTTTTCGCGGTGTAGAGGTGGATAAGGAGAAAAGCATGAACAATTTGCAGGAATTTTTCCCTGACGGAACGCCTATCGACGGTTGGTTTTACCAAACGCAAGCGCCGACGCTTGACCAGCTTGGAAAAGCGTACGTGCTTACCGATTACGGCGTGCTTTCGGATGGAAAAGTGTATACCAAGCAAATACAAGCGCTGATAGACCAAGCCGCGCAAACGGGCGGCGGCGTAATCGTTGTGCCCAAAGGCGTTTATTATACGGGCGCGTTGTTTTTCAAACAAGGCGTACATTTATACGTAGCCGAGGGCGGCGTGTTAAAGGGCAGTGACGATATATCCGATTATCCCGTTTGCCAAACGAGAATTGAGGGCGAAAGCTGTCTTTATTATCCTGCGCTCATTAACGCGGACGGCGTAGACGGGTTCGTTATGTGCGGAAAGGGTACGATTGACGGCAACGGCGAAAGGGCGTGGAAAGCCTTTTGGCAACGCCGAGAATGGAACCCCAATTGCACCAATAAGGATGAACAACGCCCCCGTTTGGTATTTTTATCCAACTGCACCAACGCATGGATAGTGGATTTACGCTTACAAAATTCCCATTTTTGGACCAATCACATTTATAAATGCAAGAGGGTGAAATTCCTTGGCTGTACCATTTTTTCTCCCCGTGAACCCGTACCTGCCCCCAGCGGAGATGCAATTGACGTAGATGCGTGCGAGGACGTTCTTATCAAAAATTGCTATATGGAAGTCAACGATGACGCGGTTGCGTTGAAGGGCGGGAAAGGCCCGTGGGCGGACGAGGATGAAACCAACGGCGCCAACGAGCGTGTTTTAATTGAAGATTGCCGTTACGGCTTTTGCCACAGCGGTTTGACTTGCGGTTCGGAATCGGTGCATAATAGAAATATCCTTGTGCGCCGTTTGCAATTGAATAACGTTTGGCAAATGATGCATTTTAAATTGCGCCCCGACACTCCTCAACGTTACGAATACATTTGCGTAGAACAAATTGAAGGGACAATGACGGGCAGTTTTATCAATATAAACCCGTGGACGCAATTTTTCGATTTAAAGGGCAGAACGGACAAACCGCTGTCCAAGGTAGAAAACGTTACTATAAGGGATTGCCGTTGTCAATGCGATAACTTTTTTAACGTAAGCAGTAACAAAGAGCAGTATTTGCTTTCGGATTTCGTGTTGGAAAATATGCAAATTCAAGCAAGAAGCAAAGGCTGTCCGTACAGCGAAGTGGATAACATAGCGTTGAAGAACGTAACGGTGGAGGAAAGGGAAATATGCAAGTAATTGACGTTGATATCATTCATGACAATTTATTGAAAAATAAGCCTATCTTGGCGTACGATGAAGCGCAAAATTATGAAACGTGGAAACAGCAAGTTAAGGAAAAGTATATCCAATTGCTGGGCTTGGACGAAATTGCCAGAAACGCCTGCGAAATTAAGGTGGACGTGGAAGAAGTGGAGGAAACGGACGAATTTACCCGTTACCGCTACGTGTTTGAAAGCGAACACGGTTGTTTTGTGCCCTGCTATCTTTTAATTCCTAAAACGAAAAAGGAAAAATATCCCGTTTGCATTTGTATGCAAGGGCATACGACGGGGTTCCACGTCTCTATCGGAAAGGCAAAATACGAAGAGGACGAAAAGTTTTTGGTGACCAGTACGTTTGCCATTGACGCGGTGAAAAACGGATATGCGGCGCTTGCTATTGAACAGCGCGGCATGGGTGAACGCACCACGTTGCAACAACGCAGAGGTCCGGCGCGTACCTGCGGCTGTTATCATACGGCAATGACGGCGTTGATGCTTGGCCGCACGTTGATAGGCGAAAGAGTTTGGGACGTTTCCAAAGCCATTGACAGCTTGCAGTTTTTCAAGGATTATTTAGATTTGGACGACATTACCATGGTAGGCAATTCGGGCGGCGGTACGGCAACTTATTATTCGGCTTGCTACGATACGAGAATTAAAATGGCGGCACCGTCTTGCGCGTTGTCAACTTTTAGAGCAAGCATTGGGGATATGTGGCACTGTTCCTGCAATTATATTCCGCAATTGGCGAAATATATGGACATGGGCGAGCTGTCGGCGTTGATAGCGCCTCGAAAATTGCTGGTCGGCGTAGGGGAGTTGGATCCCATTTTCCCGCTTGACGGCACGAAAGAAGTGTATTCGGTTATAGAAAAGATATACGAAAAGGAAAATGCCGCAGGCAATTGCCGCTTGGCAATTTATCCCGAAAA
The DNA here is from genome assembly GCA_045658805.1 of Candidatus Scatosoma sp. Classification (GTDB taxonomy): domain Bacteria; phylum Bacillota; class Clostridia; order Christensenellales; family Borkfalkiaceae; genus Scatosoma. The sequence continues at coordinate 7,415 of JAZOVQ010000017.1, read as the reverse complement.
ACCGCATTATTTTGACAAGGAAATTGTCTTTTCGCAGTTAAAGGATATGCGCAATCAATAACGCGGCGGTGCGGCAATAGACAAAAAACTATTTAAGAGGTGGAAAGCGAACGGTAAAAACTTGCCGTTCGTTTTTATTATGGTGTTACAGTTCAAGGGGTAAAGGATATTTTTACGAGTAAAAACGGGGTAAAAAGTATTGTAAAAAGGGAAAAAATGTGCTATAATACTTTTTCGGAAACGCAGGAAAACCCTGCAAAAAGGAAAGCGTATGGACGAAAAAACAACGACAATTGATTTCGGAAACGAGAAAATAAACAAACTAATGTTAAAATTTTCTATTCCGTGCATATTATCCTTGCTTATCAGTTCTTTGTATAATATTGTCGACCAAATTTTTATCGGCAACAGTGAATTGAGCGCGCTTGGCAATGCCGCGACGGGGGTAGTGTTTCCTGTGTTTATTATTGCGCAGGCATTTGCGTGGTGTTTTGGCGACGGATGCGCGTCCTATCTCAACATTTGCCAGGGTAAAAACGATGCCGAAAACGCGCATAAAGGTATCGGGGGAAGTATCACGCTTTCCTTTTTGTGCGGAATGGCAATGCTGGCAGTTATTTATCCCTTTAAACAGCCCATTTTAACGCTGTTTGGGGCTTCAGATAACACAATGCAGTACGCTATCGAATATCTCGATATCGTGCTTGCAATGATGCCTATATTTATTTTATGCAATATGATGAACTCGGTTATCCGCGCGGACGGCAGTCCTTTGTGGGCGATGGGGTCCATGTTGATTGGCGCGGTTGTCAACATAATCCTTGACCCTGTGTTTATTTTTGCTTTGGATATGGGTATGAAAGGGGCGGCGTACGCTACCATTATCGGGCAGGGCGCAACCTTTATCACTACGTTAATTTACTTTTTTAACCTTAAAACTTTCCGCTTAAAAAAGCAAAGCTTTTTCCCTTCGCAAAAAGCGGTTGCGGAAGTGGTGAAGCTGGGCGCGTCTACCTTTATCACGCAGCTTGCCATTGTTATCGTTGCTATTCTATGTAATATGCAGCTTGCAGAATACGGCAAATTGTCCAAATACGGCGCGGATATTCCCATTGCCATTATCGGTATTCAAAGCAAAGTGTTTACCGTTGTGATCGGCTTTGTCGTAGGTATTGCGCTTGGCTGCCAACCCATTATTAGCTTTAATATGGGGGCGAAAAAATACGACAGAGTAAAGGAATTGTACCGAAAAATTACCATTTGTACGCTGGTTATCGGCGCGGCGTTTACCTTGCTTTTCGAGCTTGCGCCAAGCTTTGTTGTCGGGTTGTTCGGTACGCCGAGCAATTTGCCGAATCCGCAGGATTATTGGGAATTTGGCGAAAAAACTTTGCGTATCTTTATGTCTTTAATTTGCGTTAGCTGTTGGCTGAAAATGCATTCTATTTTCTTTCAAGCGGCAGGAAAACCTATCCGCGCGGTGGTATCTTCCATAGTACGTGACGTCGTGTGTTTTGTGCCGTTAATCGTTGTTGTGCCCAAACTGTTTTCGGGTGTGGAAACGATATTGTACGTTGCGCCCGTTTCCGATTTAATTGCGATGGTTGTGACGGCGTTTTTGGCGGTGTCCTTTATCAAATCCCTCCGCGACGCTTAACGCTTGGATAAGATAGCGAAATAGGATAATAAATTGCAATATAAGAGCTCTGCTTTGGCAGGGCTCTTTTTGTGGTTTTTAAAGGATTTTTATGCTTTTTTGCCCATTTATTTTTGGAAAGGGTATTGACAAGGCACAGGAAAGGTGTTACAATGAAAAACGTATTTAACAAATACGTTTCTACACATGGAGGGAAATATGACGGAAGTAAGAAAAAGAGCGGAACAATTGCTTGCAAAGATGACGTTGGCGGAAAAAGTGGGACAGTTGGCGCAACGCCCATTTGGGTTTCGAGCATATACCCGTGATGAGAATGGCGAAATTGTTTTAACGGAAGAATTTAAAGCGTACGTTTTGCGCTTTGGCGGTATCGGTATGCTTGCCAATTATTTCCGTGCCGATCCTTGGAGTAAGCGCTGTTACGCAACGGGGGGGATTCTCGCTTCCGAGCGTGAAAAGGCGTATAACGTTTTGCAAAAATTCCTTGTGGAAAACACGAGATTGGGAATTCCCGTATTGCTTGAAGAGGATGCGCCGCACGGACGTCAGGTTTTGGATAGCGTTATCTATCCCGTCAGCTTAAACGTAGGCTGTTCATTTAACCCTGCGCTGTACGCAAAACAAACCAAAGAAATTGGTGCCGAATCGAAGCTTGGCGGCGTAAACGTGCCGTTTTTGTCTGTATTCGACGTAGCGGTCGACCCTCGTTGGGGACGCTTCGAGGAATGTTTTTCCGAGGATCCTTATTTGGCTTCTCGTATGAGTGAAAGTGCCGTTATCGGTATTCACGAAAGCGGCAATATGGTATGCTGCAAGCATTATTTGGCGCAGGGCAGCGCAATCGGTGGCCATAACGGCGGCGTGAGCAATATCGGGGAGCGCGAAGTGCGTGAAATTCACCTGCCCCCTGCGGAAGCGGCGGTGAAAGCGGGTTGCGAATTTATTATGGCAACGTATAGCGAAATTGACGGCGAGCCTTGCCATGCCAGCTCCTATTATTTACGTACGGTGCTCCGCGACGAGCTTGGCTATCGCGGCGTAGTGCGCGCGGACGGTTGTGCGGTGGACCGCTTGATTGATTTTTGCGGCGAAGAGCTTGTAAAAACGGGCGCGGCGGCGGTGCGCGCAGGTGTGGATTGCGGACTTTGGGATGAGGGCATGACGCTTTTGGAAGAAGCGGTGGAAAAGGGTTATATTACCGAAGCGGAAATTGACGAGTCCGTCCTCCGTTTGCTTGAAAAGAAATTTGAATGCGGTATTATGGACCAACCGTATTTGCCGGAAAATGGGCAATCGACGGCGTATTTGCAATCGGGCCAAGGGCAAAAGGTTGCCTACGATATGGCTTGCGAAAGCTTGGTTTTGTTGAAAAATGAAAACGTTTTGCCTTTGCAAAATAAGAAAATTTTGCTTATTGGCGGCAATATGGACAACGTGTATTATATGCTTGGCGATTACACTCCCGAGCAAAAGGGCGTTAAAACGATTAAGGACGTATTTGTGGAAAACGGCGCGGCGTATTTGCAGGGCTGGACGTTTGAGGACGGCGTGACGGTATCGGATGCCGATTTGGATAAGGCGGTTGCGGCGGCGGACGTTATCGTGTTTGGTTGCGGCGGCAGCAGCGTGCGTGATTTTGAAAGCGTGTACAACGGCGCAGGGGCTATCATTAAGGCGAAAGGGAAATATATGGATTGCGGCGAGGGTTGCGATCTTGCGGAATTACAGTTAAAGAGCTGTCAAATAGAGCTTTTGAAAAAGCTTACGGCGTATAAGAAACCCATTGTTAGCATTGTGCTGGCAGGCAGGGCGTACGTATTGACCGAACTTGCGGCGCTTTCGGATGCAGTGGTTTGGTGCGGTTATCCGGGCAGAGAGGGCGGCGCGGCTATTTACGATACCTTGCTTGGTAAACGTAACGATTTTGGTAGATTGTCTTTCTCCTTACCCAAGAGCGTTGGTCAATTGCCCATTTGTTACAATTATAAATATTCTTCGCCCTACGTGGATATGGACGACAAGCCTTTGTATGCCTTTGGTAGAGGTCTTTCGTATGCGGAATTCAACTATTCCAATTTCGAAGTGAAAGGTGCGACGGTAGAAGAAGTTACGGCAGGGAAGAAGATAGAATTTTCTTGTGACGTGACCAATATTTCCAATTGTGCAGGCAAGGCGGTACCGCAGTTGTACGTATATAGATGCGGCGGTACGGTCACGCACCGCTTAAAGGAATTGAAAGGCTTTGAAAAGGTGGCGCTTGCGCCGAAGGAAACCAAGCGAGTGACCTTCCGCTTGGGCTTTGACGATTTAAAGGAATGGTCTATGGCAAGAAAATATGAAATGCCTTCTTGCAGAGTAAGATTGATGCTTGGCAACGCAAGCGACGATATCGTTTGGCAAACGGAAGTTGAGGTGAGATAATGACGTACTTCCCCAATAAATTTATCGCAGGAACAACCGAATACACAACGCAGGAAAAACACGTAAACGCGCCGTATTTCCGTAAAAAATTCCTTTTTAAAGAGGGAAAAACAGCGCAAATCCGCATTTGCGGTTTGGGTTTTTACGAGCTGTATATCAATGGTAAAAACGTCACGAAAGGGCGTTTAGCTCCCTATATCACCAATCCCGACCAGGCGTTGTATTATGATGATTACGACGTAACGAAATATCTCGTAGACGGCGAAAACGTAATAGGGGGATGGCTGGGGAACGGTATGCAAAACGCGCCCTACGGCGACGTTTGGGATTTTGAAAAAGTTTCCTATCGCAGCGCGCCTAAATTCGCCATGGCATTTTATGAGGACGGCGCAATTGTCTTTGAAAGCGACGAAAGCTTTTTAACGAAGCCTTCGCCTATCATTTTTGACGATTTGCGCGCAGGCGAACGCTATGACGCAAGGCAGGAAACCCCCGATTGGAACTTGCTTTCAGCGGACGAAAGCGGTTGGAAGAACGCCATTGTAGCCGTTACGCCCAAAGGGGAATGTAAAGTGGTGGAAGCCGAACCTATTTTGGTGCATGGCGAAATGAAACCCATTTCCGTTACGAAAACGCCGAAAGGGGTGTATTTATACGATTTCGGTGTGAATTTCACGGGTGTTTGCCGTTTAAAAATTACGGGTACGCGCGGTCAAACGGTGCGTTTAACGCACGGCGAAATGCTTATCGACGGCGAACTGGATATGCGCAATATCGTTATTGGCAGTATCGGCGTGAGAGAGGGGTTTGACCAGTGTGACGAATACACCTTGAAAGGGGAGGGAGTGGAAGAATATACCCCTCGTTTTACCTACCACGGTTTCCAATACGTTGCGGTGGAAGGGATTACGGACGAGCAAGCCACCTTGGATTTATTGACCTATGAAATTATGTATTCGGCAGTGCGCTCTCGTGGGGATTTCGTTTGTTCGGATCAGGTAGCAAACGGCATTCAAGAATGTATCCGCCGTTCAGATTTGTCCAATTTGTTTTATATTCCCACCGATTGTCCGCACCGTGAAAAGAACGGCTGGACGGGTGACGTTGCGCTTTCGGCGGAGCAAATGTTGCTCAATTTTACGGTGGAAAAGTGCTTTGCCGATTGGCTTTTTAGCGTGCGTAACGCGCAGGACGAGCGAGGTGCAATTCCTGGTATCGTGCCGACGGGCGGCTGGGGATTTGCATGGGGCGCAGGGCCGAACTGGGACGACGCGTTGATTGAGCTGTTGTATCAAATGTACCGCTATACGGGCGAAACGCGCGCGATAAAGGAGAATATCGCCGCTATTAAAAAATACTTCGCATACATGCAAAGCAAGCGCAATGCGGACGGTTTATTTGAATATGGTTTAGGAGATTGGGCGCAAGTAATGCGAGGGGAAAGTCTTCGTACGCCCGTAGAAGTGACGGATTCGCTGAAATGTATTGATATGTGTGATAAGACGGCAATGTTGGCGGCGTTGATTGGCGAAACGGATTTGTCGGAACAGGCAAAAGCGTATGCCGCAACCTTGCGCCAGTCGTTTAAAGCAAAATATATCCGCGACGGAAAATTGACGGTGGAAGAACAAACGGCATTGGCGTACGCGTTGTATTATAAGGCGGCGGAAGAATACACCGAAAATATGCAAAAGCAATTGCTTGACGTTATTGCGCGCGACGGCGACGTGTTTATCGTAGGCGTTTTAGGCGCTCGTACGTTGTTCAGAGTGCTGTCGGATATGGGGGAAAGCGATTTGGCGTATAAGTTGATTACTCAACCCAAATACCCTTCGTACGGCGTGCACGTATTGCGCGGGGCAACTTCGCTGTTTGAGCATTTCTATTTACTTAAAGAGGATTCTTGGCAAAAGGCGAACGGCGATCCAAATGATTCGCTTAATCACCATTTCTGGGGCGACGTCAGCGCGTGGTTTATTCTTTACGTTGCAGGTATTAAGGTTGCGCCCGATTTTTGTCCTGACCACGTGACGATTGAGCCTAATTTTATTAAGGCGTTGCAGTTTGCGGAAGGGAAGTTCACGCATACGCGCGGTGAAATTGCCAGCCGTTGGGAAAAACGCGCGGACGGCAGTATTTGCTTGGATATTACGATACCCGAAGGCGTAGAGGGACGGTTGCGCTTACCGAAAGAATACGGTATGGAAGAAAAAGCGCTTTGCGCAGGAACGCAACAAATTATTTTGCAGGAGAAATAAGGGGGATTAGGGTAAAATGATGACGGAACACGAGAAAATGTTTGCGGGCAAAATGTACGATCCTTTTCAAGAGGGAATGACCGAGGAACGTACCAAAGCGCATAAGCTGTGTCGGTTGTACAATAAAACGGACGAAACTATGCCCAAGAAACGCAAAAAGATATTGGATAAACTCATGCCCGATAGAAAAGAGGGGGTATATTTACAAGGGCCTATTTATTTTGATTTCGGGACGAATATTTCCATGGGGAAAAACAGCTATGCCAACTTCAATTTCGTGGTTTTGGACGAAGGGAAGGTGAAAATTGGCGACAACGTATTTATCGGACCCAACGTGACGTTGGCAACGGCGATACACCCCCTTTGCTGGGAGGATAGAAATACCGGCAAGGAATATACGGGCGCAATTACCATTGAGGATAATTGTTGGATAGCCGCAGGAGTAACCGTTTGCGGAGGCGTAACCATTGGCGCAGGCAGCGTTATTGGCGCGGGCGCGGTGGTGACAAAGGACATTCCTGCAGGGAGTTTGGCGGCTGGAGTGCCTTGCCGTGTGCTTCGACCAATTACGGAAGCGGATAGATTAAAAAACCACCCCGAACTTTTCGCAGAGGAGTAAGGGATAGTGGAGGTTGGGCGCCGTACGATACGGGGGATAAATTGGCTAGGGAGTTTTTGGGGATGAAAAAGAGAATTTATGCGATATTGACAATTCTATTAATAGTAATGATGTCAGTAGGAGCAACAAGTTGTTGGTCTTTGATTGTGGATTTAAATGATCCTTATCCTGAATATAAAGAACTCAAAAGGCAAGAAAACGGATTGTATAAATTAGCTGAAGCCGAATATTACCGAAATGATGCCGATTTTGGCGATTATCAGTTTTTTATTATTGGAGAATGGGAACAAGTAGGCAAAGTGAATGATTTAAATGCAATGTCGAGTCCTGTGTATTGTGGAATAACGGATGTCGAACGGAATGTGTTAATTGGGGCTCACGATATATATTTTAAAACAACATTTGATTTGCCTGAAAAAGAGGAATTGGAATTTAATTCAATCGGGGAAGAGGCTAACAC
>JAZOVQ010000016.1:0-14903 GCA_045658805.1 Candidatus Scatosoma sp. | reverse complement strand
TGATAGCTATTAACTTAAACAGCGTTATTTACGGTTCAAGTATCTTTGGAGCTATTATGAAAGAGCAGGGCAACGGGATTATTATCAATATTTCTTCCGTATGCGCAAAACACGCTTGGGGCGGTTGGTCCGTATATGCGGCGGCAAAAGCGGGTGTGCTGAATTTCACCAAAGGATTATACGTTGAATTACAGCCTTACGGGGTAAGGGCAACATGTATTATTCCTGCTTTGGCAAGTACGGATTTTCAAAAGAGCGCAGGTATTGATGAAGTTGTGCAATCGTTAAAGCCTGAGCATATTGCGGATGCGGTAGATTACGTGGCTACGCAACCGCAGGGCGTTGTGGTGGAAGAAATGACTGTTTGGGGTACGGCGCAAGTGGTAGTGCCTTTATAATAGGGGTTGAAAAAATAGTAAAACAGAATGTTCTTTCCTTGTGCAAATTCCGTTGGGTACAATGACGCCTTGGGTTATATCCCTAATTGTTTTATCAATGAATTACACGCAGTCGCTGGGGTTGAAACGGGGTATTTACTTAACCAAGAATTTGATGAGTACAAAGTAAATGGCGCGGTAGTAAAATTACTATCACGCCGTTTTAATGTCAAGCCGAATTTTCGTGGAAAAATAAAAGAACGCAAGTCAAACCTTTTCGGTTCAACTTACGTTCTTAGGGGTTTTGTTGTTTTCCAACAACCTAACCGAACTTGAGGACCGAGCTACCCGTTAAGAAAAACATCAATGATGCTTTTTAGGTGCGAACGTGACCGAAAGAACAGCTTTGTGCGAGAAGAGGCGTTTGCGAGGGTAAGTGCGTTATCTCATAGCGAAATAAAAAAGTCTCCTAATTTTTTAGGAGGCTTTTTTGCATACATTATTTGTTGGTGTTGATCGTAGGCACGCTTTGCGTGGGTTGTTGAGTTACAGGCATGGATTTATTTGCGTTGTTGTCAACAAAAGGATTGTTATCTTTGCCAAAGACAGGTTCCGAATCCACTTTCAAATCTTCTCCCTTTTGACGATTGACTTCTTTCCAGAAATCACTAGCAATTTCTTGATGGTGTTGTGCGTTTTGTTCGATATATTCGTCTACAAAGCCGCCCAATTCATTGGGATAGATAGAGGCCGCGGTAAGCGTGTCGACCATTACTTTCGTAATAGCCTTTGTCGACGCTAACTTCGCTTCAGGGCTCAAATTTTGCGCAAACGCCTCGGTAACCTGCGTGGTCTTTTTGAAGATGCTTGCTACGATGCGTTCCATTTCCACCTTTGGCTCGTTGCCGTTTTCTATACCCTCGTCAAACTTTTGGTTTAGTATGTCCATTCTTTCAAAGAGGGAAGGCGCTAGCGTAAAGCGGAGCATCGTTTCGCTGATAACACCTTTCGCGTTTTCGGGAATTGCTTGGAAACACTTTTTTGCAAATTCTCCCTTAAAAGTGATATCGTTCCGTTTATGATTAAGCTTAGCCATAACCGGTTCAATTGTAGCAGCAGCCTTTTGGTTTGCGTTTTTCACTTTTTCCCCTAAAACCGTTTTGCTTGTAAGGGCTGCCGTCTTCTCTGCCACTTTATACTTCATGATTTTCAAGTCGTTGACTTTAGTGGCAAGCTCATTTAAATATTCTTTTTCTTGGCGGTTTTGTTCTCTATTAAAAATTACTTTCCAAAGCCAACCCAATATCCCCGAACGGCTTTCACGAAGTAGCTTCATTGCTTCGTATGCGGCAACCATATTGGTCAAATGACCATTCATTTTTTCCTTGTCGCCTATAGCGTTTGCCATTAGTTCGGGATAAGCCTTATCCGTCACGTCTTTCAAAGTCTTAAGGCTGATAGCCCCTGTTTTCAAATTGTCCTTCCACATGGCGGGTAGGGTTTTATTGAAATCTTTGAGGCGAGGGTCAAAGCTTTTTGAAAAGTCCTCAAGCGTTGCGCCGTCATATAAGTCGCGATTGGGAGCTTGATCGTCCTCCAATTCGGATCGGTATTTTGCGTTGGCAAGATTGTCAAAGTCCATTAAAAATTCGTCAAGGTCAAGCGAAGACATGTATTGGCCTTGCTTGTTGGGCTTCGTGTTCGCCTCCAAAAAAGAGAACAGCGTTTTTTTTGCCAAGTTGACAAATTGCTCTGCGGGAGTGTCAGGAATGGTCTTTTCAAACGTGAAGTCGTTTAAATAAGGGAATCTTTCCTCAAAGGTCGACAACGAATTAAGGTCGTAGCCCGATAAGTTGTATTTCTTCGTGAACGTTGCCAACTCGGTAGTGTAAATGTCAGGATTGGGCATAATAAATATCTCCTTGTTTTTTATTTATATATTGAGTATACCGACGTTTATACACCGAAAGTACACCAAATTTTACATTTTTTTAAATTTTTAAAAGTTTCTTAAAATTTTTATTTTTGCGACAGCGTGTTGCGTTAGCACTTTGCGTTTGCTCCGCGGCAAATAAAATTAGTATTTCTAATTTTATTATATAATATAAACAACAACAAAAACTACAACAAAATAGGGGATATAAAAAAATATGTAAAGAAATACGGCTTTTTATTTTGTTGCTTTTTTGCGCAATTTTATGTATAATAAAGGCATAACAACATTTGGGTGCGCGTTGGCGCGCGCAGGCGTTTCTCAAAAGCGGAAAAGGAGTGCAAAAATGATTACGGTAATCGGTTTGGGCGTGGAAAAAGGGGATTTGACGGCGAGAGGCTTAACCGCGATAGAAAATGCCGCGGCTTCGGGCGCAAAAATTTTGGTGCGCACTGCGTACACGCAATCCTATCAAACGGTGCAGGCGCTTGGCGTGCCGCATTCGTGTTTGGATTACGTTTACGAAAACAGCCGTAATTTTGCTACGCTTGCGAAAAACCTTGCCAAAGCGGTTGCGGACGCAGGGGAAAACACTGTGTATCTCGTGGACGGCGCGGCGACGGAAGACACTTCCGTTAAGGCGCTTTTGAAGCGGTTTCGCGGTAAAATTAACGTGATAGACGGCGTGTCGAAAGTGACGGCGTTGGTGCGCGCGGCTGGTTTTGAGGGCTGTTCGTATACGGCGGTTTCGGCGTATGAATTGGCGGAAAAAGCGGCGTGTGGCGAGCTGGCTTTGCCCTTAGTTGTGTATGATTTGGACGACGAAAATTTCGCAGGGGACGTCAAGCTGCTGCTCGGCGACCTCTACGGTGAAGAAACGCTTGTGAAATATATCCGCGGCGGTAAAGCGGTGAAAATTCCCTTGTACAAGCTCGATTGGCAAAAGGAATACGATTATACCTCGGCGGTGGCGATTGACGGCATTGATTTGTTGAAGAAAACGCGGTTTACCTTGGACGATTTGAGGGAAATCGTAGTGCGTTTAAGACGCCCCGACGGGTGTCCTTGGGATAAGGTGCAAACGCCTGAAAGTATTAAAATGTCGGCGGTAGAAGAGGCGTATGAATTGGTGGACGCCATTGATACGGGCGACGATGAAAAGGTGCTGGAAGAAGCTGGCGACCTTATGCTGCAAACGGTGTTCCATGCGGTAATGAAAGAGGAAACGGGAGCATTTAATTTGAACGACGTTTTGTCGGCGATTTGCCATAAATTGATTACTCGTCACACGCACGTGTTTGGCGAGGATAAGGCAGGGGACGCAAGCGGCGCGTTGAGTGTTTGGGAAAAGAATAAAATGGCGGAAAAAGGGCAGGATACTTATGCCAAATCCGTCAACGACGTTCCTAAATGTTTCCCTGCGGCGATGCGCGCGCAAAAGATTGGCAAACGCGCGGCGAAAGCGGGTATGGATTTTGCTACCGTAGAGGACGCGGCAAAGCGTTTGACGGAAGAAGTGGCGGAATTTACCGAAGCATACACTTCGGGGAACTGCGTGGAAACGGAAAAGGAATTGGGTGACGTGCTGTTTGCGGCAGTCAACGTTGGCCGTAAGGCTGGGTGCGATTGTGAAAAAGCGTTAAAGGAAAGCGCCGAACGCTTTGCAAAACGCTTTACGCTGGCGGAAGAATTGGCGTTAAAGGACGGAAAAACCGTCACCGATTTGTCCGAGGCGGAATGGGACGTTTATTACGTGCAGGCAAAGGAAAGCTTGCGTAACAAGTAAGGTGTTGTAGAGGAAAATTTCGGTAAAAGGAGTGCTGGGTATGCGGTTGAAGCCGATTACAATTAAAGACGTAACCGTCCAAAACAACGTGTTTTTGGCGCCGCTTGCAGGGTATACCAATTATGCTATGCGCAGGCTTTGTAAGGGCTATGGCGCAGGGCTTTGCTATACCGAAATGGTCAGCGCGAAAGGCTTGAAATACGGCAGCGAAAACACTAAAGAATTGTTGTATACGGACGAAAACGAGGGGTTGTGCGCCGCACAAATTTTCGGGAGCGATCCGGACATTATGCGCTTTGCCTGTGAGCATGAGAGCCTTGCGCCCTTTCCTATCGTCGATATCAATATGGGCTGTCCTGTGCCTAAAATTTATAAAAACGGCGAGGGGAGCGCTTTGTTGGAGCAACCCGAGTTGGCGGAAAAAATTGTCGCCGAATGTGTGAAAAGCGGAAAAATTATCACTGTGAAATTCCGTATCGGTATCACCGAGGATAAATTGATTACGGAAGAGTTTGCCAAACGTATGGCTGGCGCAGGTGCAAGCTTGATTACCGTACACGGCAGGACGAAAGATAAGGTGTACGCAGGGGACGTACATTTTGCAGAGATTGCGGCGGCGAAACGCGCGGTGGATATTCCCGTTATTGCAAACGGCGGTGTATTTTCGGGCGCGGACGCCAATCGCTTGCTGGACGAAACGGGCGCGGACGGTGTTATGGTGGCGCGCGCGGCGCTTTTCGATCCGCAAATTTTTTGTCAACTGACGGATTCGGCTATGGAAAATCGATATAAAATGTTTGAAAAACAGTTAAAATGGACGGGGCAGGTATGCGATGAACGCTTTACTACGGTGTTTATGCGCAAAATGGGCGCCTTTTACGTGAAGGGAAAAAGAGGGGCGGCCGCGTTTAAAGATAAGTTCTTTTCGGCGCAATCGCCTGCGGAAATTTTAGAGATAGCCCAAGAAGCTTTTTTGGAAGAATAAATCAAGTGTGAGGAAAAAACGCCCTCGCTTTGCAATTTGCAAGGCGAGGGCGTCCTCTTTTATTTATATAATTTTATTTTCTCAAATAAATCAATTCGCCGCCCTTCAAACGGGATTCTTCAGCGCAGATACCCATCAAGTGGCTTTCTACGGAAGCATCGAAAGAAGTGGTTGCGGTGGTTGCGCCGCTAAGCATATCGTACAATTTGTCGATCAAGCCCTTGTCGCCGCCGCCGTGTGCGTAACCTTTTTCGCTAAGGTCGCTGATATCAATCACTTCCATATCCTTTTCAAAAGGTGCAACCGTGATAGAACCGGCGGATTCGTCCAAAATAATTTGACCAAGCGTGCCGTAGAAGGAAATTCTTCTGCCGCCGCCATAGGTAAAGCCCGTCATCGTCAAGGTTGCCTTTACGCCGTTTTCGAAGGTCATAATCGTTTGTTGGTGGTCAACTACGTTGTTGTCGCAACGATATACGCAACGTCCGTAAGGGCCTTCTTCAATTGCCTTCATCAATTTTTCTTCCGTAAGGGGAGGGTTGACAAGTACGTTAAACGGCCAACGGTCTTCGGGGGATTCCATATTCTTCCAAAGGGTAATATAGATATGCTTTGCGCTGAAAGGACAATCCTTTTCCACTGCGCAGTCTACGCAACGTTCCGCCGAGCCGACGGGTGCGTTTTCCGCTTTGAAATGTGCAAGGTCGCCCATGGAAGAAATGCATTTGCATTTGCTTCCTGCATAATATTGCAACAAATCCAAATCGTGACAGCATTTTGCCAAAATCATAGGGGTAACGTCTTCGCGCTTTCTCCAGTTGCCGCGAACGTAGCTGTGCGCTTGGTGCCAAGAACCTACTTTTTCTAAAGCGTCGATAGCAATCAAACGACCGATAACGCCGCTGTCAAGCAATTCCTTTGCCTTTAAGAAAGCGGGAGCGTAACGGAGAACGTGGCAAACAAGCGCTTTTTTACCGCTTGCTTTTTGTGCGTTGAGTAACAATTCACATTCTTCCTTTTTATCCGTAAGGGGTTTTTCCGTCATGATATCATACCCAGCGGCAAAACCTTTTACGCAATGTCCGACGTGGTCTTTATCCTGCGTTGCAACCAAAAGCACGTCCGCGCGTTTTTCCTTGAAAAATTCTTCTTCGTCCAAGAAACAATTTTCCTTGGGAACGTTAAATTTAGGCGCGTATAAATCCAATCTATCTTGACGAAGATCGCAAAGCGCAACAATTTTAAATTTATCGGGCATCTCGTTGATAAGTTCGCCGTAAGCAACGCCGCCGCGCGCCCCGACGCCGATGATTGCGATGGTATAAATTTTATCGGGCATAATATTCCTCCAAAAGTTTGCCTAATTACATCAATATATTATAACACAAATTTTTTAATTTTTCGTCCTACTTTGTGATAAAAATGTATCAAAAAAAACGATTTGTACGCTTTTACACCTAAAAACGGCGCACTTTAGCATAGCTTTCCAACTTTTAGTATAGCACGCTTGGGAAGAAATGTCAAACTTTGGGCGTTTATAAATATAAAAATTTATAGAAAAATTATTTCCAAACAAAAAACAAGCGCAAACTTCCGCCAAGCGGACGGAATGGGGATAACGCAAAAAACGGGCATACACCGCTGTCTTTCCAATTGCCGTATTCTTTCCCGACAAAAGGCAAATTGTGCGCTTTAGGGGCAATTAAAAGGGCAAAAAAGGGTGATTTCACAAAGAAAATGTGGAAAACGTAAAAAAGATTGAGAAAAATTCATTCAAACAGTATACTTTTTAAAAAAAATGTGGTATAATCGAAATAGAAAAATAATGCGTTCCTTTTTTATATAAAAAAAGGAAACGGAAAGGGAGAAAAAAACTATGGCGGAAAGAATCGAAGCCGAATACGGCGCCGAGCAAATTCAGGTACTCGACGGTCTGGAACATATCCGTAAACGTCCGGGGATGTACATTTCTTCCACGGATTCGAAGGGGCTTCACCACCTTGTACACGAGGTTGTAGATAACTCCATCGACGAAGCGTTGGCGGGGTATTGTACGCACATTGAAGTGTGTATCAATCCTGACGGAAGCTGTACGGTACAGGACAACGGTAGAGGTATTCCTACCGATATCCATCCAAAGGAAGGTGTTTCCACGTTAGAAGTTGTTTTCACGAAAGTGAACGCAGGCGGTAAGTTTGGCGGGGATTCGGGTTATAAAGTTTCCAGTGGTTTGCACGGTGTAGGTGTAAAAGCTGTAAACGCGCTCTCCGAATGGTTGGAAGCTGAAGTATGCCAAAACGGTCACGTTTATAAGCAAGTATACAACAGAGGTGTTCCTCAACGCAGTGTACAAATTGTCGGCGATACCGAACAAACGGGTACGAAAGTTACTTTCTTGCCTGACGCGGACATTTTTGAAACTACGCTTTTCGTATACGATACCTTGAAGGGCAGACTTCGTGAACTTGCTTACCTTAACAAAGGGCTTCGTATTTCCCTTGAAGATAAGAGAGAAGGGCAGGAACAGCAGGATTCCTTCTGCTACGAAGGGGGTATTTGTTCGTTCGTTGAAGAATTGAACAAGAGCCGTGAAGAATTGCTTTTCCCTGCTCCCGTATATTTTGAAGAACAGGAAGAAGACACTGTTTGCGAAGTGGCTATTCAGTATAACGAATCGTATAACGAAGTTATTTACAGCTATGCAAACAACGTCAATACTCGTGACGGCGGTACGCACGTTGAAGGCTTGAAAATGGCTTTGACGAAGGTTATCAATGAAGCGGGCAGAAAGCTTAATATTTTGAAAGACAGCGATAAATTGACGGGTGAAGACGTGCGTGAAGGTATTACCGCCGTTGTTTCCGTTAAACTTATCAACGCACAGTTTGAATCGCAAACCAAGGACAAGCTGAACAACAGCACGATCCGCGCGTTTGTAAACAAGTGCGTGACCGAGCACATGGCAACGTTCTTGGAAGAAAATCCTTCCGTCGCTAAAGAATTGGTGCTTCGTTGTATTACGGCGCAAAAGGCGCGTGATGCGGCGAGAAGCGCGAGAGAATTGACGAGAAGAAAGGGCGTACTTGGCAGCACGACGTTGCCCGGTAAGCTTGCCGATTGTTCGGACAGACGCAGTGAACTTTGCGAAATTTATATCGTAGAGGGTGACTCGGCAGGCGGTACGGCAAAACAAGGCCGTGATAGACGTTTCCAAGCGATTTTGCCTTTGAGAGGTAAAATTTTGAACGTAGAAAAGGTACGTTTGAACCGAGTACTTGAAAACGAAGAAATCAAGTCCATGATTACGGCGTTCGGCTGTGGTATTTTGGACGACTTTGATGAAAGCAAACTTCGTTACGACCGTATTATTTCCATGACCGACGCAGACGTAGACGGTGCGCATATTCGTATTTTGTTGTACACGTTCTTGTTCCGTTACATGCGTCCTTTGATTGAACACGGTCACGTATATGCGGCGAAACCCCCGCTTTACAAAGCAAGCTTTAAAGGTCACGACGATTATTTATATTCCGAAGACGAAAAGATTGAATACGCAAAGAACAATCCTGGCAAGATCGAATATCAACGTTATAAAGGTCTTGGGGAAATGAGCAAGGAACAGCTTTGGGAAACGACGATGAATCCTGCGACGAGAACGCTTATTCGTGTAACGATGCAAGATGCAGCGGAAGCGGATCAAATGTTTGCTATGCTCATGGGGGAAAGTCCTGCGTTGCGCCGTAAGTTTATTGAGGAGAATGCCTCCCTCGTAACGGACCTCGATATCTAACATAAGTAAAAACGCAAGCGTAAGCGTTCCGCTTAACCATGTATTTCAACGATACAAAGTTGGTTGTTGGGCGGTAACGCTATTCCGATACAGTTCGTTTAACAAAAAGGGGTTAAGGGGCATTGTCCCTTACGGATTTTTAAGGCAGAGCCTTAAAGCCTCGATGGCAATCGCCGCCGATAGGCGGTAACGGACACACATAAGCAAGCTTTGCTTGCGCCACTACGGCGAAGCCGTCCTACGCAAGCGTTCCCATACGTTCCGCTTAACCATGTATTTCAACGATACAAAGTTGGTTGTTGGGCGGTAACGCTATTCCGATACAGTTCGTTTAACAAAAAGAGGTTAAGGGGCATTGTCCCTTACGGATTTTTAAGGCAGAGCCTTAAAGCCTCGATGGCAATCGCCGCCGACAGGCGGTAACGGACACATATAAGCAAGCTTTGCTTGCGTTACTATTCCGTGAAAACGGAGCAAAAGCCTATGATTAAGGAGAGAAAAAATGGCTAAAAAAGAAACCAGTCCCGAATTAACCGAAGAGTTTAGACAAACACTCGCGATGACGAAGTTTCTCGACATCGAGGTTGACGACGAGTTGAAACGTTCCTTCATTGCATATGCAATGGCGGTAAATAAATCGCGTGCGATTCCTGACGTCCGCGACGGTTTGAAACCCGTACACAGAAGAATTTTGTTCTCCATGCACGAAATGGGGCTCTATAACGATAAGGCGACGAGAAAATGCGCGCGTATCGTCGGTGACTGTATGGGTAAATATCACCCTCACGGCGACAGCTCGGTTTATGACGCGCTTGTGCGTTTGGCGCAAGAATTTACTATCAATTTCCCGCTTGTTTACGGGCATGGTAACTTCGGTTCTATCGACGGCGACAGCGCAGCTGCAATGCGTTATACCGAAGCGAAGCTCACCAAGCTTGCGGCGGAAATGCTGAAAGACCTTGATAAAGAAACGGTGGATTTCATTCCCAACTTCGACGCGACGGAAGAAGAACCCGTTGTTTTGCCTTCGAGATACCCCAACCTTTTGGTAAACGGTGCGGACGGTATCGCCGTTGGTATGGCAACCAACATTCCTCCTCATAACCTCGCGGAAGTAATTGACGGTACGATCGCTATGATTGATAACCCTGAAATTACCGTGGACGAATTGATGGAATACATTCCCGCGCCCGATTTCCCTACGGGGGGGATCATTATGGGCAGAAGCGGTATCAAAAACGCGTACAGAACGGGCCAGGGCAACCTCGTTATCCGTTCCAAATGCGAAATTGAAGAATACGGCACGGGCGGCAACGTACGTTCCCGTATCGTCGTAACTGAAATTCCTTACCAAGTAAACAAAGCGCAGCTTGTTAAGACGATTGCGGACATGGTAAACGATAAGCGTTTGGAAGGCATTTCGGATATCCGTGACGAATCGGGCAGAGATGGTATGCGTATCGTTATCGAAGTTAAGAAGGACGCAAACGCGCAGGTCGTTTTGAATACGTTGTATAAGAAGACCAAATTGCAAACTTCGGACGGTATCATTTTGTTGGCGCTTGTGGAAAACGGCACCGAGCCGAAAACCCTCAACCTCCGTGACATTTTACACCATTACCTTGAACACCAAAAAGAAGTTATCACGAGAAGAACTCGTTTCGATTTGAATAAAACGGAAGAACGCGCGCATATCATTGCAGGTTTGGTGCTTGCACTTGCAAACGTAGACGAAGTGATTAAAATCATTAAGGCTTCCGCGGACAAGAATGCGGCAGTTGCATCGTTGACGGAAGCATTTGAATTGGACGAAAAGCAAGCAAACGCAATCCTCGAAATGCGCTTACAGCGTTTGACTTCGTTGGAAGTGGAAAAATTGAAGGACGAATTGACTGCGTTGCAGGCAACCATCGCCGATTTGAAGGATATTCTCGCAAACGAATGGCGCGTTATGGAAATTATCCGTAACGATTTGACGGAAATCAAAACCAAATATCCTTCCCCTAGAAAAACGGAAGTTTCCGTGGAATTTGGTAACATCGACGACGAAGACCTCATTGATAGAGAAGACGTGGTTATCTCCATTACCCATTCGGGTTATATCAAGCGTTTGCCTGTTGCCGAATATAAAGCGCAAGGCAGAGGCGGCAGAGGTATCACTGCGCATCGTCCTAAAGACGAAGACTACGTGGAAAAAATGTTCGTTTGCTGCACGCACGATCCTATCTTGCTCTTCTCCTCGAAAGGCAAAGTATATTCGATTAAGGGTTATGAAATCCCCGAAGCGAACCGTACGGCAAGAGGCAGAGCGGTTGTCAATATCGTACAGCTTGACGCGGACGAAAAGATTGAAACGGTAATGCCCGTATTGGAAAACGGCGGCGGCTTCTTGACCATGGCAACGCAAAACGGTTTGATTAAGAAGACGGATACCGAACAATTTAAACGTATTCCTAAAAATGGTAAAATTGCAATTAAGCTCAACGAAGACGATCGCTTAATTTCCGTTCAGTTCACCACAGGTGAGGACGAAATTTTGATCGCAAGCCGCGCAGGTAAGTGTATCCGCTTCTCCGAAAAGGACGTACGTCCTACGGGTAGAGGTACGCAAGGCGTTAAAGCGATTACGCTTGGCAAGGAAGACATTGTGGTGGATATGCTTATCGTAGATAAGACGCAGGATATCTTCACCTTAACTTCGCTTGGCTATGGTAAGCGTTCTTCCATTGAAGATTATCGTTTGCAAAGCCGTGGCGGTAAGGGTATCAAGGCTGGTATCTTCAACGATAAGACGGGCGAGCTCGTCAACATGAAGCTGGTTACCGACGAAAACGATATCATGATTATCACGACGGGCGGTACGATTATCCGTATGCACGCCGACACCATTAGCCGTATCGGCAGAAGTACGAGAGGGGTACGCGTAATGAACGTTAAGGACAGCTTCGTAGCAACCGTAGACGTTACTGAACGCGACGACGAAGCTGAAGTGGAAGCTCCCGAAGAAACGGCGGCGGACCTTAGCCCTGAAGATTTGGCGGAAGTAATTGACGAAACGGAAGCAATGGACGAAGTTGTTGTTTTGGACGACGAGCCCCAAGCAACGGACGAAGCGCCTGCGGACGAAGAATAAGTAAATAGCTAAAACAAAACCCGTCCTTGCAAAAGGGCGGGTTTTTCTATACGAATTTTCTATATAAAACGCATAAAAAGGACGTAGGCAGGTATGCGTTGAAAATAAAATGCAGGGGGCAGGTGCGCATTGAAACTAAAATAAAAATCACGCAAAACCGAAAGGAATTGCGTGATTTTATTTGTGTGATTGTAAAGCTTATTCGTCCGCAGGGTTTAACATATCAAAACACTTGATAAGGAAACTCGAAATCGGGAAGCATGCTTGGACGATGATAATAATCAGCAAGTCCTGCATAGTGATAAAGGATAAGGAATCCCAGCCGACAAACAACATTTTCTCTACGAGAATGGGTATGGAAAGCGCGCTGAGGCAAAGAGCAACGACGACGGAATACATAACCGTTCGAATGATATTGAAGGGCTGACAAATACGATACAGCATAACCAAACCAGAGAAGGTCAAGGCAACCATCATCAACGCGGAGAATTCCAACGTTTTTGCTACGACCTTGCCGTTTTCGTCAATTGTAGCGGCAAAGTTGAACATAGTGCTTAAGGTCGGGATAGTACTTATTACGTACAGCGAGAGGATAGCAATTGCCATTGTCAATGCGCCTGGTATCGACCTGCTTAGTACGTAGGGGATAAACTTACCTTTAACGCGTTTCGTGTTAGGTTGCAACGAAAGCACGAAGGAGGGAATTGCACTGATAAACAATTCGAACAACATCATGTTATTGGTTTCGAAGAAATAGGTTTGCGCTTGCGAAATACAGAAGATGGACAGCGTCAAGATAAGCAACGTTTTCATGATATACAAGGACGAGGAGTCCTTAATGTTGTTGATAACTCGTCTACCTTCGTTTACAATTTGCGGCATGGAGCCGAAATTATTATCCTGCAAAACCAAGTTGGAAACGTTTCTCGCGGCTTCACTACCCGATGCAACGGATACGGCACAGTCCGCTTCTTTCATTGCCAAAATGTCGTTTACGCCGTCGCCCGTCATGGCAACCGTATTGCCCGCTTTCTTGATAGCGCGGATAAGGATAGCTTTTTGTTCGGGGGTAACACGCCCGAATACGGTATATTCGTTTGCGGCGTTTTCCACTTCAATTTCCGAAAGTCCTTCCAAGGAAATAAACCGAGCGGCGTTTTGAATGCCTGCGCGGCGAGCAACTTCGGAAACCGTTACGGGGTTGTCACCCGAAATTACTTTTACGTTTACTTCGTTTTCTCTAAACCATTTAATCGTTTCAATGGCGTCGGGACGAATATTGTCGGACAAGGTAATGATAGCAACGGCACGAAGCCCAGCAGGTACTTTTTCGCCCTGCAATTGTCCGGGCGCGTGCGCTACAACCAACACGCGAAGCCCCATTTGCGCATACTGTTTTACAATTTTATCAATACGCGTGGGCATGGGACGAAGGACAAATTCGGGCGCGCCGAGCACGTAAGTACCCATATCTTCAAAGGTAACGGCGGAAAGCTTTCTCGCCGACGAGAAGGGCAGGGTTGCAATGGGCTGCAACGCCGAGGAATGTCCGAAACGCTCGTAAAGCGCAATGGAAGTTTGGTTGTTATCGTTTAAGGAAGCCAGCATAGAACCGACGATATCGTCAATGCCAAATTCCGTTGTGTTGTTGAGTAAAATGCAATCGCTCACCTTCATTCTGCCATCGGTAATGGTACCCGTTTTATCCAAACACAAAACGTTTACTCTCGCCAGCATTTCAAGCGAATACATATCTTGTACGAGGGTATTGTATTTCGCCAAACGAATCATACCCACGGACAGCGCAATGGTTGTCAACAAAAGCAAACCAGAGGGAATCATACCAATGATAACCGCTACGGTTTTTCTTATAGCCTCGGACAGTTCTACGTGATAGAGGGCGTCTGTGGTGAATAAGGTATGGAAGAAACCGCCGTTTTCCGCTACCGCTTCCCAACCGCTGTTCGTGTTGGTTAAGCTTGTGAGGTTGGTCAAGAACATTAAGATAGCAACGGGAACGATAAGAAGACCGATAATTTTAATGAACAAACTGATAGAGTTCATAATTTCGGAATTAGGCTTCTTATATTTCTTCGCCTTTGCGGTCAACTTACTTATATAGGTATCATCGCCGATTTTGTCAACGCGTACGGCAATTTGCCCACTCGCCACAAACGAACCTGCATACAGCTGATCGCCGTCCTCTTTTTTAATGGGTACGGATTCACCTGTCAACAGCGATTCGTTTAGCTCCGCCATACCCTCGACGGCTATACAGTCGGCAGGCACTTGTTGCCCTGCGGACAAAATTAAGATATCGTCGATAACAATTTCGTCTACGGCAATTTCCGTCTTTTTACCGTTTCGGACAGCCTTGGCGGTAGAGGAGGATAAAATGGACAGCTTGTCAATTTTGCGTTTCGCGCGGATTTCTTGCACGATACTAACAATAATGTTGCACATGAAAATGGCAACGAAGGTGAATTGACCAAGCGGAGCGTTGGCAAACAGCAACGCAATAGCTGCAATCAAACACAAGGTGTTGAAGAACGTGCAAATGTTCCCGATAAAAATACTCTTATACGTTTTAGAGAATTTTTTAACGACCTTATTGACCAAGCCTTGCGCGTTACGTTCTTCGACCTGCGCCGAGGACAAGCCCTCGTTGGCGCGCGCGTTAAAGCGTTTCACCTCGGAAACGGGCACGGAAGCCGTCTTTTTACGTTTTGGTAAAAGCGCTTTAAAACGGCGTTGCGCTTTTTCTTCAGGCGAAATATATTCGTCATTGGAAGAAATTTCTTCGTTAGCAATTTCTTCGTTGTTCTTATTTTTCTTCATAAAGCTTGTTTACTCCGTAACAATACGTTATTAATCTACATTATAGCATATAATCCGTAAA